>DASPTH010000332.1:0-35100 GCA_035623515.1 Acidimicrobiia bacterium | reverse complement strand
CCTGCGTTCGCGTCCACCGACCTCTCGGCGCTGCGGCCGGGCAGCCTGCAATCCGTCCTGCCGTCTCCCGCGTCGCCCGGTACGCGACCGTCGCTCCTCGGCATGACCGAGTCGTTCGGGCCGTACTGCGGCGAGCGGCTCGACCGGGATCTCCCTTCGGGAAAGGAGGGAAGCTGCGGGAGGCCGTTCGCCGACGTCGAGATCCGGGTCATGGACCCCGACACCGGCGCGCCGGCGGACCCCGGCGCGGTCGGCGAACTGCACATACGCGGCCGCAACCTGATGCGGGGGATCTGCGGCCGCGTGCGCGGCGACGTCTTCACCGCCGACGGCTTCTACCCGACGGGTGACCTCGGCCTGGTCGACGGCGACGGGTACGTCTTCTTCCGCGGACGGCGCGACGACATGTTCAAGGTCAAGGGGGCGAGCGTGTACCCGAGCGAGGTCGAGGCCGTGCTCGCGAGCTTCCCGTGGGTGGAGCGCGCGTTCGTCGTGGACGTCGCGCGCGCAGGTGCGCACGCGGTGGGCGCAGTCGTCGTGCTCGCGGCGGGCGAGCAGTGCAGCGTCGACGACCTGGCGGCCGCCGCCCGCGCGCAGCTGAGCGCGTTCAAGGTGCCGGCGTGCTGGCGTGTGATCGGCGCCGACGAGGTTCCCACGATGCCCACCGGGAAGGTGGACCACTCCGCGCTCCGGCACCTCTTGTCGGAGGTCACGCCGGCGTGACGGCCCGCGAGAAGCCCGAGCGCATCGCCGACGAGCTCCGCTCGATGATCGTCACCGGGGAGCTGCACGACGGCGAATCGCTCGGCCGCGAGTCCGACCTGGTCGAGCGATTCGGCGTGTCGCGCCCGTCGCTGCGCGAGGCGCTGCGGATCCTCGAGGCCGAAGGACTCATCCTGGTCGTACGTGGAGTGCGCGGCGGCGTGGTGGTGCGTCAGCCCGACGAGCGCTTCACTGCGAGGAACGCCGCGCTCGTGCTGCAGTACCGCAACACCACGCTCGCCGATGTCCACGAGGCCCGCAGCATCATCGAGCCCGCAGCCGCGCGCATGCTCGCGAGTGCACGAGACCGTCGTGCTGCCGCCGACGAATTGCGCGGCCTCATCGACGCGCAACGAGACGTCATCGACGATCCGGTCGCGTTCGGCAAGGCGAACGCCGAATTCCACGAGCGATTGGTCGCGCTCGCAGGCAACCAGACGCTCGAGATCGTGGCCGAGATGCTCAACGAGATCGTCGAGCGCGCGGTGACGGCCGTGAGCCAATCACCTCCCGCGAAGAGCTCGCTCGCCGTCCGCCGCCGCGGGATCCGCTCCCAGGAGCGCTTGGTCGAGCTCGTCGCGCTCGGAGCCGGGAGCGAGGCCGAGTCGCACTGGCGCGCGCACATGGAAGCCGTGGGGAAGGTCATCCTCGGTCAGCGCGCGAAGCGCGTCGTCGACCTGTTCGACCACTACTGATCCCGACATCGATCGCGACTGCGCGGTTCGACGTCGGCACGTCGAGGGGGAAGCGCCACCCGTACGGGTCGGGTGCGCGGCCCTCCTGGAGGTCGAGCAGGGCGGCACGCAGGCGTGCGGTGACGGGGCCTGGAGAGCCGTCGCCGATGGTCCACGTGGTCTCGCCGTCGCGGACGTGGCCGATGGGCGCGACGACCGCACCGGTGCCCGACGCGAACGCCTCGGTGATCTCGCCGGTCTCGGCTCGGCGGCGCCACTCGTCGATGGCGATGGGCGCTGCTCGGGCGGCCCAGCCGAGTCGCGGGGCGAGCTCGAGGAGTGAGGCGCGGGTGATGCCGCCGAGGATGGTGCCGTCGGCAGGCGGGGTGACGAGCGTGCGCGTCGACGGGGGCGTCGCTTCGACGACGAAGAGGTTCATGGCGCTGAGCTCCTCGACCCAGCGGTGCTCCGTGGCGTCGAGGAAGAGGATCTCGTCGCAGTCGGCCGAGGTCGCGGCACGTCGAGCGGCGAGGCTGGCTCCGTAGTTCCCGGCACACTTGGCGGCTCCGGTGCCGCCGGGAGCGGCGCGCACCTGGTCGCGCTCGACCTTGACGGTCCAGGGCCGCGTGCCGTCGGAGAGGTAGGGGCCGACCGGTGACGCGATGATCACGCAGAGGTACTCCGACGCGGGCTGGACGCCGAGGCGTGGGGTCGTCCCGATCATGAGCGGTCGCAGGTAGAGGCTGTGGCCCCGTTCGTCGGGGACGGCCACCGCGTCTGCGGTGACCAACGCAGCGCACGCGTCGACGAATCGTCGGACGGGCAGGGGTGGCATGGCCATGCGGGTGGCGGTGGCTCGGAACCGCTCGGCGTGGTCGCGGGCACGGAACAGGGCCACGTCACCGTCGGGCTGCCGGTAGGCCTTGAGGCCTTCGAAGATCGCTTGGCCGTAGTGCAAGCCGCTCGCCGCAGGCGAGAACGGGATCGGTTCGTTGGCGACGATGCGCGTCTCGCCCCACTGCCGCCCGACGAAACGGATCAGGGCCATGTGGTCGGTGAATGCGCGGCCGAACTCGGGCTGGTCGAGGGGCGTGATGGCGTTCACGCGACGGCGATGTCGAGCGCGGGTCGGTAGTCGGCGATCGTGGCGAGGACGCCGTGGATGGGGTGGTGCTCGAGCGCGGCGATGCGCGCGGCGTCGTAGCCGCCGGCGCCGTCGAGGACGGGGAAGACCAGTTGGGTGATCGCGGCCTCGAAACGGGGTGCCCACTTGCGGGCTCCGAGACGCGCCGTGGTCGAGCAGTTGTCGATCATGTAGGCGACGCCGCGGGCGTGCATGTACGGGATCAAGGAGTCGACGAGCTCGATGACGGACTCGTTGGCGATCTCCGACCAGGGGTGGTTCCGGTCACGGAGCGAGTCGATCTGCGCGACCATGGCGCCGCAGAAGATCCCGGCCGTCAGCGGATCGACCGGAACGTCGAGGTCGTCGCGGTCTGCTCGAACCTCCCGGCCGACGAGCCACATGCGGCTCCCGTCGACGGGTGCCATCGGGTGGTCGCGGAGCCGACGGGTGGCGAGTCGCACACTGGTGATCTCGTTGCCGCACTCGACTTCGTCGTAGAGCTCGGTGACGAGCGGAACGAACGCCTCGTAGGTCGCGCAGTAGGCGTTGTCGAAGACGCGTCGGTCGTCGCCGTGGAGACCGTCGAGGACGGCGCGGAGTCCACCCGCGGAGATCCTGCGCGCGAGCGGACCGGTCATCGACTCGGTCGATCGCACGAAGGCCCGCGCCGGTGCGTCGCCGAGCTCGATGCATCGCCGGTACACGGCCTCGGCGATCGCATGCGGGATCCCGAGCAGGATCGCCCGTTCCCCGGTGATGTCCGAGAGGCACTCGGAGCGCAGCGTCGTTTCGAAGATGAACGGTGCGCCGAGCGCAACCGCCCAGCCGAGCGCGATGTCGGTGGCGCGCCCGTCGACGTCTTGATGGACCGCGACGCTGCAGTTGATGCCGGCACCGTCGATCGCTCGACCCTGTTCGTAGAGCCGGCGGACCGACGCGCCCATGCCCTTCGGGCAGACGCCGATGACCGACGTCCCGGAGGGGAAGCGCCGGCGCGTCTCGTGCAGGTGCGCGACCAGGAACCCGTGCGCGAGGCCGATCACCGTGTTCGGCTTCACGGCGCGGAAGATCTCGTCGCAGAGGTCCGCGAGCGCGGCGTCGGCGATGAGCAAGATGACCAGGTCGGAACGGCGGATCACGTCGAACATCTCGCCGAGCGTGCCGTCCGCTTCGGAGAACCCCTCGCGTCGGGCGTCGTCGAACGACCGCGATCCTTCGCGAAGCCCGACCGCGACCGTGATCTCGGACCCCGCGAGGGAGTCGCGCAGGTTCAACGCCTGGGCCCGCCCCTGCGGACCCCACCCGATGACCCCGATCCGCGTCACGCCGGCGAACGCGTCGCGCAGAGCGGGGAACAGGTGTCGACCTCCGACGAGGACCTGTTCCGGGGTGCCGCCCAGGTCGAGCTCCACGAGATCGAAGACCTTGCTGTCCATCGCACGGTTGTACCCTCCTGCTCGTGATGCGTAAATCGACAAGATCGCAACAGCACGTTGCAGCCGGTGCAACATGAACGAGTACGAGCCGCTCCGGCAGTTCGTCGAGCTGACCCGTACGTTGCACTTCGGGCGCGCGGCACGCGCCTGCCACGTCAGCCCGTCCGCGCTGACTCGATCGATCCAACGCCTCGAGTCCCAACTCGACGAGCCGCTGTTCGAGCGGTCCCACCACTACGTCACGCTCACCCCTGCGGGGGAGCGGTTCCGCCGCCACGCCCTCGCGGTGCTCGACGAGTGGCACCGCTACGACGGCGAACGCGCCCAGCACCAAGGGTCGCTCACCGGCACGCTGCACCTGTACTGCACGGTCACCGCCGCACAGAGCGTCGTTCCCGAGCTCCTCGGCAAGCTCCGGCGGCGGCATCCCGGGATCCGCGTCGAGCTCGCCACCGGCTACGTCGCGGACGCCATCGACCAACTCCGCGGCGGTCACATCGACGCGAGCATCGCCGCCCTCCCGGAGCGGCTGCCCGCCGGCATCGCCAGCCGCCACCTCGGTACGACGCCGGTCGTCTTCGTGGCACCCAGAGCCGACGGGACGATCCGGCGAGCGGTCGAACGTCGACGGATCGACTGGTCCGGGGTGCCACTCGTGCTCCCGGCTCACGGCGTCGTGCGCGACGACGTCGACGACTGGCTCGACCGGCGCGCCGTCCGCCCGACCATCTACGCGGAGATCGAAGGCCACGAAGCGATCCTCTCCCTCGTCGCCCTGGGGTGCGGCGTCGGCGTCGTCCCGAAGCTCGTTCTCGACAAGAGCGCGCTCCGCAACTCCGTGACCGCGCTCACCGTCAACCCCGCGCTCCCCGAGCTCCGCATCGCGCTCTGCGTCCGCGAACGATCACTGACGAACCCAGTCGTTGCCGCCATCTGGACCGTGACTTGACCTGGTTCCACTCACGGCCGGCGTCGTCTCCGAGCCGTCCGGAGGAAGCATGAAGTTCGCGACCGGTCTGCCAGGGGTGATGCGCTACCCGCCGGTTGCGCGGGAGTGGGAAGCCACCATGAGCGCCGCCGACTTCCAGCTCGTCGCCCGGACCGTCGACGAGCTGGGGTTCGACTCCATCGCGATCCCCGAGCACATCGTGATGCCCGTCGAGATGGTCGAGTCGATGGGGTCGTTCTGGTCGCACGCGTTCACGGCCATGGCGTTCGTGGCCGGCGCGACCACGCGCCTGATCGTCGATTCGAGCGTCATCGTGCTCCCGTACCACCACCCCGTCGTGCTCGCGAAGGCGGTGTCGACACTCGATCGGCTCACCGGTGGACGAGTGCGACTGTCGGTCGGCGTCGGGCACGCAGAGCGCGAGTTCGCGGCGCTCCGGGTTCCGTTCCACGAGCGCGGGCGCATCACCGACGAATACCTCGCCGCCATGATCGAGCTCTGGACGAACGAGACGCCCGAGTTCCACGGCCGGTTCGTCGAGTTCGAGCAGATCGCCTTCGAGCCGAAGCCGGTCCAGGAACCGCATCCGGCTGTCTGGATCGGTGGCAACTCCCGAGCGGCCATGCGTCGCGCGGCGCGCCACGACGGCTGGTATCCCTGGCTGATCACCGCGGAGCAGCTGCCGGGTTGCCTCCGCTACCTCCGCGCGCTGCCCGAGTTCGAGACGCGGACGCGGCCGTTCGACGTGTCGATGCCCGTCACCATCCTCGCCGTCGACGGAGAGCACCGGCCGCTCGACGACGCGGGTGGTCGCGGCGCCACTCCCACCGGCAAGCAGCTTATGGTCGACGCCATCGGACACCTCCAGGACATCGGGGTGACGTGGACGTCGGTCCCGGCACCGCCCGCCGAGTCGCTCGCCGAACACCTCGACGGCTTGCACTGGATCGCCGAAGAGGTACTACCGGCCTTCCGCTGAGTCCCGGCAGGCGTACGTTGCAGCGTGTGTCCGAGCCGATCCGGCCCGGTTGTGAGGAGGACCGACCATGACCGATGCCGCCCGTCCGCCGCTGCCGCACGACTTCCTGCCGCCGGTGCCCGAGCTCACGGTCACGAGCGACGACATCGAGCACGAGGCGCCGCTCCCGAACCCCCACGTCGCCGACATCATGGGGTGCACGGGCGACAACCTCTCGCCACACCTGCAATGGTCGGGCGCGCCGCCCGAGACGAAGTCCTTCGCGGTGACGTGCTTCGATCCCGACGCGCCAACGGGCAGCGGGTTCTGGCACTGGGTGATCTTCGACATCCCGGCCGACGTGAACGAGTTGCCGCGCGGGGCGGGCAGCGGTGACACGGCGACACTGCCGAGCGGTGCCATCCAAGCCCGGAACGACACCGGAGCGCCGGGCTACGTCGGCGCCGCGCCCCCTCCGGGTCACGGTCAGCACCGGTACGTGTTCGCCGTCCACGCGCTCGGTGTGCCGACGCTGGGACTCGACGAGAACGCGACCCCCGCCTACGTGGGCTTCAACCTCACGCACAACACGCTCGCCCGCGGCACGATCGTCTGCACGTACGAACGCTGAACCGGCGCCGGCGGCCGAGGGTGCCGCGCGCGAGAATTCGAACGCGACGCGGAATATCCCGGGTCGCCCCGACGTCAGACTTGAACTATGCCGACGGCCCCTTCGACGATTCCCACGAAGTACTGGCACGCCCTGGACGACGGGCGGATCCAGTGCGACGTGTGCCCGCGGGCGTGCAAGCTGCGGGCGGGTCAACGCGGCCTGTGCTTCGTGCGAGCCCGTGAAGGTGACGAAGTCGTCCTCACGACCTACGGTCGGTCGAGCGGATTCTGCATCGACCCGATCGAGAAGAAGCCGCTGAACCACTTCCTACCCGGGTCGTCGGTGCTGTCCTTCGGCACCGCCGGCTGCAATCTCGCCTGCCGGTTCTGCCAGAACTGGGACATTTCGAAGTCCAAGGAGACCGACACCCTCGCCGATCAGGCCAGCCCCGAGACCATCGCCCGCGCCGCCGTCGACCTCGGTGCCCGCAGCGTCGCGTTCACCTACAACGACCCGGTCATCTTCCTCGAGTACGCAAACGACGTCGCCGACGCATGTCGGGCGGCCGGCGTGCGCGCGGTCGCCGTCACCGCCGGCTACATCTGTGACGAGCCCCGGCGCGACTTCTTCTCACACGTCGACGCCGCCAACGTCGACCTCAAGGCGTTCACCGAAGACTTCTACCACCACGTCAGCGGCGGTCACCTCCAGGACGTGCTCGACACCCTCGAGTACCTCGTGCACGACACCGACGTCTGGGTCGAGATCACCAACCTGCTCATTCCCGGCCGCAACGACTCCGACGCCGAGCTGCACGACATGACCACGTGGATCGTGGAGCACCTCGGGGCCGACGTGCCCGTGCACTTCACCGCGTTCCACCCCGACTTCAAGATGCTCGACGTGCCGCCCACGCCGCCCTCCACGCTCACTCGTGCGCGGGAGATCGCGCTGCGCAACGGCATCCACTACGCGTACACCGGCAACGTCCACGACACCCGCGGCGGCAGCACCTTCTGCCCGGCCTGTGGGGAGGGCGTGATCGAGCGCGACTGGTACGAGCTCGGCGCCTACCGCCTGACCGACGACGGGCGCTGCGCGGCGTGCGACACCCCGGTCGCAGGCCGCTTCGACGGACCGCCCGAGGACTGGGGTTCGCACCGCGTGCCCGTGCGGCTCGCCTCGTTCGGTGGTGCAGCGTGAGCCCGACCGACCTCCTCGTGCGCCCGCCCGCGGTCGCGGGCACCTTCTATCCGGCCCGCGCCGACGCGCTCGCGCGTGAGGTCGACGGCTACCTCGCCGACGCGGCCCCGTCTTCCGGTCCCGCGCCCAAGGTGCTGCTCGTGCCGCACGCGGGCTACGTGTACTCGGGCCCGGTCGCCGCGACCGCGTACGCCACGTTGGCCGCGGCTCGCGACACGATCGAACGCGTCGTCCTCCTCGGCCCCGCGCACTTCGTACCGCTCCATGGAGTCGGCGTCACCTCCGCCGACGCGTGGGCCACACCCTTCGGCCTCGTCCCGATCGACGACGAAGCCCGGCGTGCCGTGCTCGAGGTTCCCGGCGTGCGCGTCGACGACCGCGCCCACGCGCCCGAGCACAGCCTCGAGGTCCAGCTCCCGTTCCTGACGCGCGTGCTCGGCGAGTTCCGTCTGCTGCCGCTCGCCGTCGGCCACGCCGAACCGGAGGTCGTGGCCGCCGCGCTCGACCGCGTGTGGGGCGGGCCCGAGACGCTCGTCGTCGTGAGCAGCGACCTCAGCCACTACCTGTCGTACGACGCCGCGCGCGCCGTCGACCGCGAGACTGCAGATGCGATCCTCGCCGGCAACGTCGCCCGGATCCACCCGGAGGTGGCCTGCGGCTCGTACGGATTGCGCGGGTTGCTCCTGGTGCCTCACGCGCACGAGCTCCGCGCTCGTCTCCTCGACCTTCGTTCGTCTGGTGACACGGCCGGCTCCCGCGACCGCGTCGTGGGCTACGGCGCCTTCGCCTGGGAAGGAACGACATCGTGAGCGAGCGTGGTGAGGCGGGTATCCCGCCGAGCAGCGAGCGGGGCCGGAGCGGATTTGGAGTGTCGGAGCCGCCGAGAGCGGAAAGCTGGAGCGGGCTCGACACGCAGCTGCGCGCGACCGTTCTCGAGGTCGCGGAGGAGACGCTCGCCGTCGCGCTCACCTCCGGGCGGGCGCAGCTCCCGAGCCCCGACGAGATCCGGGACGCGCGGTTGTGGGAGCCCGCGGCGACGTTCGTCACCCTCGAGCGCGGGACCCAGCTCCTCGGTTGCATCGGCACGCTCGAAGCACGGGAGCCGCTCGCGGTCTCGGTCGCTCGTCACGCCCTCGGCGCCGCGTTCGCCGATCCGCGCGTGCCACCGATCACGCACCTCGACTACGTGATGATGAGCATCAAGGTGTCGGTGCTCTCGGAACCGAATCTGCTGGCCGCCGAGTCGACGAGGGAAGTCTCCGACGCGGTCCGCCCCGGCGTCGACGGCCTGGTCCTCGACGCACCCGGCCACCACTCCACGCTCCTGCCGTCGGTGTGGCGTCACCTCCCCGACGTCGACGGCTTCCTCGACGCGCTCTGGGCCAAGGCGGGGCTCCCGCGCGACGTCTGGCTCCCGGGCACGCGCGTGCTCCGCTACACCACCGACGAGTTCGGCTCGCCGGGTCCGCGCGCGCCGGCGTCGTCGGCGGTTTCCGGCGCGCGCGTGCCACGATCACTCGGTGGCGGGCGAGCTGCGGTACCGCAAGGACCTCTACCGGGGCACGGCCGGGTACTACGACCGGTTCCGGCCTCCGTACCCGGCGTCGCTGCTCGACGACCTGCGAGCCCGCGTCCCCGTCCTGGGTGACGGCCGGCTGCTCGACCTCGCGTGCGGAACCGGGCAGATCGCCTGTGCCCTGGCGAGGGACGTCGCCGAGGTCTGGGCGGTCGACCTGGAAGCGGAATCGGTCGAGTTCGCCGAGCGCAAGGCGCGGCGCGCCGGCGTCACCAACATCCGTTGGATCGCCGCCGCGGCCGAGGCTGTGGCACTCGAGGGCGCCTTCGACCTCGTCACGATCGGGAACGCGTTCCACCGTCTGCATCGTGATGCCGTCGCTACGCGCGTGACCGCGCACCTGCCCGACGGGGGATGTGTCGCGCTCCTCTGGGGCGGGACGCCGTGGCGCGGCGACCGGTCGTGGCAACGTGTCCTCGACGACACGCTCGAGCAGTGGACGGACGCGGTGGGCGCGCGAGATCGCGTACCGGACGGGTGGGAAGCCGCCATGGACCGCGACCCGCACGAGCGGGTGCTCGCGAGAGCCGGGCTCGTCTACGAGGGCCGCTTCGAGTTCGCCGTCGACGAGCGTTGGAGCGTCGAGTCGCTCAGCGGGTTCGTCTACTCGACGTCGGTCCTGAATCGGACCGTGCTCGAACACCGGAGTGCCGAGTTCGAGGACGACCTTCGGCGACGGCTGCTCGCGTGCTGTCCGGACGGCGTCTTCGAGCAGCACCTCACGTTCGCGTACGAGCTCGCCCGGCGGGGTCCTCGAAGCTGACGTGGAGGTGGGCTCGGCGCGCGGGGCGTGCCGTCACTTCAGGTAGTCCTCGAGTCGGGCGATCGCGTAGCCCTGCTGGCGGCAGACGTCGAAGACGCGCTGGAGGTTCGCGTACAGGTCGGTGCGCCAGTGCATGAGCACGATGTCGCCCGGGTGCAGGTTGGGCCCTTCTTGCAGATCGAAGCGCCCGTCGTTGGTGGAACCCTTCCACAACACGAGCGCCTTGAGGCCACACGACGCGGCGACGGCCTGGACGTTCTGGTTGTAGGTCCCGTAGGGCGGGCGGAAGAGCGTCGGGCGCCGGCCGAAGAGGTTCTGGTAGTCGTCGAGGGGCCCGCAGATCTCGCGTTGCAGCTGGGCGTAGGACACGCGGGTCAGGTCGGGATGGGTGACGGTGTGGTCCTCGACGATCCCACCGACCGACTGTGCGGAGTGCCAGTAGTCGGCGCCGGCGTCGGCCTCACCCTGCACGAGGAACATCGTGAACGGGATGTTCGCCTGGCGGAGGAGGTCCAGGACCTGGGGGTCGCGCACGATGCCGTCGTCGATACCGAGGAAGATCACCTTGTTCGCGGTCGGGATCCGGCTGAACACCGGAGCCAGGTTCGTCGGCGGCAGGGGCACCGGCGTCGGCGGGGGCTGCGGTGGCAGGCCGAGGCCCGCCTGCGAGAGCGCGAGCGTCGTGGTCGTCGTCGACGTCGTGGTGCTCGTGGTCGTGGTGCTCGTGGTCGTGGTGCTCGAGGTGGATGTGGTCGGCGTCGTCGTGGGCGGCGTCGACGTGGCCGAGGCCGCGGTGGCGGCGGCGAGGCCGGTGTGCGTACGCGGCGTCGCACGGCTGCCCGTGTCGACGGCGCGGCTCACGGCCACAGCTCCGTACACCGCCGCGCCGAGCACCACCAACACCACGACGGCAGCCGCGACCCGCCGACGCCGGTACTGGGCGGCGGTGGGTTTCGGGCGGTGAGGCGCGGTCACGCCGGAGCCCTGCGTGCCGCGTGCCGAACGCCCACCGGTCCACGCTATCCACGGGCGGGCGGCGCCCACCGGTCACCGCCCGGTGGGCGGCTCGTTCAGGCGAGGTGGTAGAGGCGAGCGGCGTTGTCGTGCAAGACCTTGCGCACGACGTCTGCCGGAAGGTCCACGAAGTACTTGGCGATGTGTTGGGCCGCGGGCAGGGCCGGCGAAACCGGGCCGGGGCACAAGCTCGTCGGGTGCGGGTAGTCGGTCTCGAACATGACGTTGTCGGCGAGCTGTTCGAGCAGCGGGAGAGTCTTCGTCTCGAACCAGAAGGTCCCGTAGCACTGCCGGCGGAAGTATTCGCTCGGGAGGAGCTCGAGCGACCCGCGGCCGCCCTGCCCGATCCAGTGCCAGTCGAGCGATTCGAGCAGGTACGGGAGGTAGCCGAACCCGCTCTCGACGGACACGAAATTGAGGTCGGGAAAGCGGTCGCACAGTCCGCTCGTGAGGATCGCGGCGATCGGCTCGGCGTTGCCGAGCATCAAGCCCGTGGTCATCCTCGTGCTGTCCGAGGGATTGAACGGACGCGACCGCCGGTCGGCGACCACGCCGCCGTCGTTCTCGCCCACGGCCACGTGGAAGTTCACCGAGAGGTCGAGTTCCTGCGCCGCGGCGTACACCGGGTCCCAGTGCGGCTCCCAACAGGGCGGGAGTCCGACTTTCTCGTACTTGTTCGCGAACAGAATTCCGCGGTGGCCCTGTTCGTAGGCGCGCCGCATCTCGACGACCGCCGCGTCGACATCCCAGAACGGGAGCATCGCGATCGGGATGAGCCGATCGGGGGCGTAACTCGCGAACTCGACGAGGTAGTCGTTGTAGGTCTGTACGCACGCCAGCGCGACCGGCGGTTCCATCCGCATGATCAGCGGCGCGTAGAAACCGATCACGTTGGGGTACAGGATCTGCGCGTGGACGCCGTACTCGTCCATTCGCCGGATCCGTGCGGCAGGCTGCGACGCCCCGGGGTCCACACCGTCGTCGTCGAGATGGCGCGGGTACTCGGGGGGGAACCGGCCCCATCCCGCCTGCGCGAACCAGGCCTCTTCGCGGAGCCAGACGTCACCGATGCGCCACGTCCGCCAGCCGGTGTCCGGGTGCGGGACGGCCTGCGGGACGACGTCGTGCCATCGCGCCGGCAGTCGCGAGGTCCACAGATCGGCGGGTTCGCACACGTGCGTGTCGGTGTCGATGACTCGGACGCCCTCGGCGACGCTCGTGTTGCTCATCGGCGCCTTTCCCGCAACACTTGACTGTTCGGTCAAGGCATTTGAGCATGGTTCGTGTCGGGCGTCAACGGTCGGAGGCAGCACGTGCTCGATCAGCGTGAGTACTCGTACCTCGAGATCGACCTGCAGGACGGGGTCGCGATCGCGACGCGCAACCGACCGGACAAGAAGAACCGCTATCTCCCGGGTGAGGAGGAGGCTGAGTACCCGCGCTTCCTCCGCGAGGCATCCGATGATCCCGCAGTTCGTGCGGTGGTGGTCACCGGGGCCGGCGACGAGTGGTTCTGCGCCGGCGCCGACACCCCGAGCCGGTACGCCGACGCCGAGTACGACGCGTCAGTCGGTTCGGGGCGTGACCCGAACGTGCCGCCGTACCCGTCGTCCGACGTCTCCGAGGCGGCGCTCGTGCGCGCGCTCCTCGGGGACGCCGATCTCATGGCACCGCTGCGCATGGCGAAGCCCGTGATCACCGCCCTCAACGGCAGCGTGGCAGGCGGGGTTCTCACCGGCGTGCTCCTCACCGACGTGATCGTCGCCGAGCGTCAGGTCCGCCTGCGGGACGTCCACGTGAACGCCGGAGTGGTCTCTGCGACCGGCCCCATGCTGTGGCCGATGAACACCGGAGTGCTGCGGGCGAAGCGCTGGCTGCTCACCGGCGACTGGCTCGACGCCGAGGAGGCGGAGCGGATCGGGCTCGTGACGGAAGTCGTGGAACGCGGCGCTTCGCTCGATCGCGCCCTCGAGTACGCGCGGCACTTCGCGGCGTTGCGCCCGGAATCCTTGTGGCTGACGAAGCGTGCGCTGAACAACTGGCTCCTCGCTCACGTCGCCGACGTGTTCAACCCGGCGTTCGCCGCCGAATTGGCGCTGTATCCGAGAGACCCCTGACCCCGACCGATCGAGCCGCGAGTCGTCATTGACTTGTGGAGGGGCGCATGGTAATCCTTGACCGGGCAGTCAAGTACGCGCTCAGTGATCGGGGGGTTCCGTGCGATCAAGCTCGTTCCGTCGTCTTCGCCTCGCCGCCTGGTTCACCGCGGTGGTCGCCGTGTGCCTCGTCGCGGCGCCGGCCTCCGCGCAGAACACGCCTTCGGGAAGCACGACCGCCGCCCCAGGGGTGACGGACAAGACGATCACGATCGGGATCGTCACGTCGGAGACGGGTGCAGGAGCTCCGTACTTCTTCGACTCGCCCGACGGGGCCAAGGCGCGCTTCGACGTCGAGAACGCCAAGGGAGGCGTGTTCGGGCGAAAGCTGAAGCTCATCGCCATCGACAACGCGACGAGCCCTACCCAAGATGCGGCTGGTTGGCAATCGCTCGAGCAGCAAGGGGTGTTCGCGGTGATCGGCTACGACCCGCTCCTCTTCGCTTCGTACCGGTACCTCACCCAGCAGGGCATCCCGGTCGTGGGTGACGGGCTCGACGGCCCCGAGTGGGGTCAGCAGCCGAACACGAACATGTTCAACTGGGCGAACAGCCTGAACCCGCCGCACTTCCCCGCGTACACCGGCTTCGGAACGTTCATCAAGTCGCTCGGCGCGAAGAACATGGCTCTGCTGTCGGTCGTTTCACCGTCGGCCACCGCGGCCATGAAAGCGGACGAGGTCTCGTTGAAGAAGGCCGGCATCAAGTTCGACTACACGAACTACAACCTCCAGTTCGGGACGGTCGACTTCACGACCGAGGCGCTCGCGATGAAGTCGGCCGGCAGCGACGGATTCGCGTCGGCGGTCGAACCCGATTCTGCGATCGGGCTCGCGTCGAGCGTCAAGCAGCAGGGCATCGTCACCAAGGCGCCCATGGTGGGGACGGGCTACGCGCAGAAGACGATCGACGACGCGCAGGCGAACCAGGCGGGCCAGAACGGGTGGTTCGCGGCGCAGACCGTTCCGTTCGAGCTGAAGACGGCGGCGACGAAGGGGATGCAGGCCGGGCTGAAGAAGTACGCATCGTCGGCCTACAAGGGCGGCATTCCCGACGGTGGTCTCACCGGCGGGTGGCTGTCGGCCGACCTCGTCATCCGAGGTCTGAAGGACACCGGCAAGGATCTGTCCCGTACCGCGTACATGAAGGCGCTGTCGAAGGTGACCGACTACACGGCCGACGGCCTGCTGCCGAGCCCCGTCGACCTGTCCCATTTCGGCCAGGACCCGCCGAAGTCGTGCATGTACTGGACCAAGCTCTCCGGCAAGCAGTTCACGGGCGCCAAGCTCGTGTGCGGGAACCTCATCCCGAACAGCGATCAGATCCAGGCTTCGGGAGCGTCGTAGGCCGTGAGCACCCCCCTGTTCGCGGCCGCGACTCTCCCGAGCGCCTGAGCGCCGATCGGTGCGGAGACCCGAACGGTTCGCGGCTTCGCCCACGCCGGTGCCGACGTCGTGATCACGAGTCGCAGGCTCGAGGCGTCCGGCGATCCCGCCCTCTCCTTCGCTGACGACGCCTCGAGCTCCACGACCGGTGCCCCGTTCCGTGTCGACGGGGGTGCGTTCTGATCCAGTACGTGCTGGCCGGGCTCGTCCTCGGTGGGATCTATGCCATCGCGGCCGCCGGGCTGGTCATCACGTACGAATCGACCGGGATCCTGAACTTCGCGTTCGGCTCTCTCGCGTTCGTGATCGCGCGCCTCTACTACTTCCTGGTCGTCCAGAAGGAGTGGTCGATCGTCCCGGCGGCAGTCGTGGCGATCGGGGTCGTCGCGCCGGCGCTCGGGCTCGCGCTCTACCTCGTGCTCTTCCGCTACCTACGCCTGTCGTCGTCGTTGGTGAAGGTCGTGGCGACGATCGGTCTGTCGGTTGCGCTGCCCGCACTCGCGCTCCTCGTACTGGGCAACGAGGTCATCCTGCTCGCGCCCGGGCTGGCGCCCCAGCCGGTCCAGACCGTTCACGTCGCGGGTGTCGCGATCACGATGGACCAGCTCATCGTGTACGGCTGTGTCGTCGCGACGGTTGTGATCGGCGCACTCGTGTTGCGCTTCACCGACGTCGGTCTCCGCGTCCGCGCGCTCGTCGATTCCGAAGCGATGACTGCGCTCTCGGGCACCAATCCGGAAGCGGTCTCGGCCGGGGTGTGGGCCGTCAGCACGTTCTTCGCCGGCCTCGCCGGTGTGCTCGCCGCGCCGGTGATCGGGCTCCAGCCCGGCAACTACACGTTGCTCATCGCGGCCGCGTTCGCGGCGGTGATCGCAGCCAAACTCCGCTCGCTCCCGATCGCGGTCGGCGTCGGCCTCGCGATCGGGGTCACCGGCTCGCTCGTCGAGCGCTACATGCCGCCGGGAAGCTCGGTGACCGCCGCGGTCATACCGAGCATTCCCTTCGCGTTCATCCTCGTGTTCCTGCTCTACCACGCGCGCCGCGGACGGGTCAGCGAGTCCGAACACGTCGGAGGTGCACTCGACCGCGCGGTCATGCCCCACGGCGGCAACGCGTCGGTGCTCGAGCGCCAGATGGAGCACGGGGGCGACGCGTTCGACCTGGGCGGCGACGGCGTGGTCACGCCCGCGCCGCGCCGTGGGCTCGGTCTCGCCGGTCGTTACGGCGGGACGGTGGCCGTCGCCACCGCCGTCCTGATGCTGCCCCTGGTCCTCGACGACTTCTGGGTTGGTCTGATCGCCGAGGGCATCGCGTTCGCGGTGATCTTCCTCTCTTACACCTTGGTCACCGGCGAAGGCGGGATGATCTGGTTGTGCCAGGTGACCTTCGCGGGCGTCGGTGCGCTGACGACCGCCCAGCTCGCGACCGTGCACGGCTGGCCGGTCCTGGCGGCGATCGCCGCCGGCGGTGGCGTGGCCGCGCTGATGGGGATCGTGATCGGCCTGCTCACGATTCGTCTGGGCGACCTCTACGTCGCGCTCGTCACGCTCACGTTCGGCCTTCTCATGGAGAACCTCGTGTTCTCGCGTGACATGTTCCTGGAGTTCGGCGTCGGCGTTGCCGTTCCTCGTCCCGAGTTCGCCGGCGGCGACCGTGCGTTCGCGTACCTCATGATCGCGGTCTTCGCGGTCATCGCGCTGTTCATCGTGAACCTCCGCCGCGCCACGACCGGGCTGGCGCTCGATGCGGTGCGTTCGAGCGAGCCCGCGGCGCGTTCCGTCGGGTTGAGCCCGTTGCAGATGAAGGTGCTCGTGTCCGGCCTGGCCGCGTTCGCCGCCGGGGTCGGTGGCGGCTTCCTGGCGAGCTATCTGAAGGTCGCACTCCCTGTGAACTACGCCACCCTGGCGGGGATGGTGTGGCTCGCGATCGTGGTCGGGCTCGGCGCCCGCTCGCCTCTCGCCGCGCTCGTCGCCGGCGTCACCTTCACGGTGTTCCCGGAGGTCATCAGCCGAACGCTCCCGATCGAGTACGCCCAGGTCCCGGCCATCTTGTTCGGACTCACCGCGATCGTGGTCGCCCGACATCCCGACGGCGCGTTGCGGATGCAGGGCGACCAATTCCGCGCGCTGCTCGCCCGGCTGGGCAAGACCTCGTCGGTGTCCGCCCCGACGGACGCGCGCTCACGGTCGGCGAGTCCCGCCGGACCGCTCCGCGCGCCCCTCGGGCGCACGACCGCTCGGGCACCGGCGGTCGTGCTGTCGGCCACCGACGTCACGGTGCGGTTCGGTGGCCTCGTGGCGTTGTCGGGCGTGAGCGTCGACGTGCGCGCCGGGAGCGTCGCGGGCCTGGTGGGACCGAACGGGGCGGGCAAGAGCACGCTCTTCGCAGTGATGTCCGGCATGCTCCGGGCCGACGAGGGCCGGGTCGTGTTGCGCGGCGAAGACGTCACGCGCGCTTCACCTCAGCGGCGCGCGCTCGGGGGACTGGCCCGGACGTTCCAGCAGCCCGAGCTCTTCCTGGGGCTGACGGTCAGGGAACATGTCGTGCTCGCACGCCGGGCGCGCCGCGCACGCGCGCGGCTGTGGACCGATCTGGTGGATGCTCGCGCGTGGCGGGCGGCAGATCCGGAGGAAGACCGCGAGGTCGATGGCTTGATCGACCTGCTCGGCCTTGCACCCGTCGCACGCGCGCCCGTCTCCGGCCTGCCGCTGGGCACGACCCGGCGCGTCGAGGTCGCCCGCGCCCTCGCCACGTCGCCGTCGGTCGTGCTCCTCGACGAGCCGTCGTCGGGACTCGACGCACGCGAGACCCGCCAGCTCACGACTGCACTCACGCAGGTGGTCGACGAGCGCGGGATCGCGCTCCTGCTCGTCGAGCACGACGTGGAGATGGTGCTCGGTCTCTCCGAGACCGTGTACGTGCTCGACTTCGGGTGCCTCATCGCCCAGGGGGCACCCGAGCACGTCCGCGAGAACTCGGCGGTCCGCGCCGCGTACCTGGGCACGGAAGTCGACGTACCGACACCCCCGCGATCCAGCGTGCCGGTGCCCCGTTGACCCAGGGGGTCGATCGTGCTATCTCTTGACCGAGCAGTCAAGTTTGAGGGGCAGATCCATGGCTGACGGACGGATGACGAAGGACTTCGCGGTGTTCGACTGTGACGCCCACGTCAACGACCCGCTCGACATCTGGGAGCGCTACGTCCCGGAACCGCAGAAGGACCTCGTGAGGGACACGTACTGGTGCTCGAACGCGGGCGCGTTCGTGAACGGCACCACCATGGTGGGTGGCGGTCAGGTGGTCGGGGGCGGGATGTACAACCCGATCTGTATCGCGGGGCCCCAGATGAACAAGAAGATCATGCGGAAGCTGATCTCGATGGCACCGCTCACCGAGGAGCAGGTCGAGTACCTCCACCACGACGGTGCGATCGACCCGCACGCACGGATCCACGACATGGACCTGATGGGGATCGACCAAGTGTTGGTGATCCCCACGATGACCATCATGAACCTTCCGTTCGCGGAGAACCCGGCCGGTGTTGCCGCGTTCTGCAACGCGTACAACAACTGGTGCGTCGACTGGTGCTCCGAGGTGCCCGACCGCCTGTTCGGGGCCGCGTTGCTCCCGCTGCAGAGTCCGGAGGCGACGGTGGGCGAGTTGCACCGCGCCGCGGAGCGCGGGATGCCCGTGGGCCTGATCCGGCCCATCGACGCGCGCGGCGCGTATCCCAACGACCTCGCCCCGGCCTCCGTGTCGGCGGGAAGCCTCGATCCCGTGTTCCGTGCGTTCGAGGAGACGGGCGTGGTGCTCGGCATGCACACGTTCCCGGCGATGTCGCTCGGCGGCACGTCGGGTCCCGGGTTGCTCGTCTCGCCCGGCGAGCTCCTCAACCAGGCCGGCGCCGACTCGCAGACTCTCTCGTTCGTCTACGAGATGCAGGACTGGCTGGCGCAGATCCTCCTGGGCGGTTTCCTCGACCGCTATCCGAGGCTACGGATGGCAGTGTTCGAGTCGAACAGTCAATGGCTCCCGCACCTTCTCGCGACGTGCGACCGGCTCTTCGACCTCTACGCGAACGAGCGCACCGTCCCGGTCGCTCGCCGCCCCTCCGAGGCGTTTCGCGAACAGTGTGTGATCTCGTTCGAATCGGACGAGGAGCCCACGCTCGCGCAGTGGGACCAGTTCGCCGACATCGGCATCTGGGCCTCCGACTGCTATCACCACGACGGCGCCGACGCCTGGAGCGCCTTGCGCGTGCTCGACGGCGTCGATGCGCCGCGGGAGGTCCAGGCGAAACTCATGGGCGAGAACGCCCGTCGGATGTACGGGATCGAAGCACAGCTGTTCGTCACCGAGGAGCCCGAACCGATCGCGCGGCCCGACTGGTTTCCCCAAGGGCCTGATCTCGAGCGTTTCTCCGGGTTGGTCTCCGATCCACGGCACCACGCCGACGAGCTGCGCGCGCTCGATCTCGGTGACAACCCGCTCACCGCGATGGCGGCGCAGCTCGCGTTCGCCATGGAATCGACGGCGAACTGAGCGCGCCGGCCGCGCGGAAGGAGCAATCACGGCATGGAACCGCACTCCCGCGACTGGGTAGTCGACGTCGACAGCCACGTCTACGAACCCGCGGTGATCTGGGACGACTACGTCGAGCCTTCGCTCCGTGAGCGGGCTCGTGACGGCTTCTGGCACTACGTCGACGAGGCCGGGAACCCGGTCACGATCGTCAACGGCGCGCGCGCGCCGGAGCTCAACCGGTCGCGGATCGTCCGCCAGGCGATCTGGCGACCGGGGATGACGCCCGCCGCCATCGGTGCCCTCGATCCCGACGTTCCCCAGCAGGCGAACCCCGGCGCGTGGGATCCCGCAGTTCGACTGATCGACATGGATGCCATGCACGTCGCGCAACAGATCGTGTTCCCGACGCTGTTCGCCGAATACCTGCCGATGGTCGCGGATCCCGATGTCGCGCACGTGCTCGCCCGTGCGTACAACGATTGGGTCCTCGACTTCGCGTCGCTGGCGCCCGACCGACTCCATCCGGTAGCGGTGTTGCCCTGGCAGGACGTCTCCTCGGCCCTCGAGGAACTCGACCGTGTGGCCGCGCTCGGCTTCGGCGCGGTCCTGGTGCGGCCCATGTTCCAACCCGGGTCGGCGGCGGGCACCGCCGAGGAGCGCGTGCTGGCGCTTGCCCAGTCGGGCACGCCCGGGATCCTGGGTATCGTCCCGAACGCGCAGGGCGAGTTCGTCGAGCACCCGGTGTTCCGCCCGCTGTGGGCCCGCATGGCCGAGCGGGCCCTCGTCGCGTGCGTCCACCCGTCGCTCGGCATCGCGAACGCGGAGCCCACGTCGGCAGGCAGCTTCCTCGAGCGTGTGTCGGCGCGGCTCGGGATCGGTCACTCGGTGGCGGAAGCCGTCGCGTACCAGCAGGACAACGGCGTCTTCCTCACCGCGGCCGCGTTCCACGGGCTGCTGGAGGACTACCCGACGCTCCGCCTCGCGCTGCTGCACTCGGGCGCGAGCTGGGTTCCGCTCGCGCTCGAGAAGAGCGAGACCTACCTCTGGGTGTCGGTGATCTGCACACCGGCGCCCGTGTCCCTCGAGCCGGAACGAGTCTTCGACGCGCACCCGACGCTCGTCTCGTTCGACTCGTGGGAGGAAGCGATCGGACGCATCCCCGAGGTGTTCGTCGGCTACGCCGCGTGGGGATCGCGCTACCCGCACCACGACGCCGCCGACCCGACGGAGGCGCTGGCCATGCTCGACCGCGGCGGTGTGGACGACGAGACGGTGCACGCGCTCATGGCCGGCAACGCCGCGCGGCTCTTCGACCTGAAGCCTCCGGGAGGACTGTGATGACGTTCGGCCGCGACTGGCTTCCCTACGACGTCTTCGACGCCGACAACCACTTCTACGAACCGCCGGACGCGTACACGCGCTACCTCGAGCCGAGGTACCGTGACCGCGCCTTCACGCCGACCGGGTCCGGTCTCCTCGAGACGGCCGCGGGGGAGGGCACACACCTCCCGACGATGTTCGGGAGCGACCTCGGCGAGGGCATCCCCACACCGGGCGAGAACCTCGTGAAGCTCAACCCGCTGCGAGGCCTCGACGACGAACAGCGCGATCAGCTTCTCGGCGCGTTCCGCGAGATGCGGCCCGCATTCGAGAACCGTGCGCGTCGCCTGGAGTTGATGGACCGACAGGGCATCGAAGCCGCGCTCGTGTACGGCGGTACGGTCTCGACGATCGAGTACCACCTCCATCGCGACTTCGAGGTGCTCTGGGCAAACGTCCGTGCCTACAACCGGTGGCTGGACGACGACTGGGGCTATGCACGCGACGGCCGGTTGTACTGCCCGCCACTCATGGTGCTGACCGACGTCGGCGAAGCGTGCAAGGAGCTCGACCGCGTTCTCGCCGCCGGGGCGCGCATCGTGCAGATGCGCCTCGGGCCCGCTTTCGGCCGGTCGCCTGCGGATCCGCATTTCGATCCGTTCTGGGCACGCCTCAACGAAGCGAAGATCCCACTCGCAACCCATCTGGGTTGGACCGAATACGCGCGTGCCGGCAGCGCCTGGAGCGAGGATCCCCGAGCGAGCTACTTCCACTACGACGCCTTCCAGTGGTTGCACTACTGGGGCGACCGTCCCGCGATGGAGACGGTGTCCGCGCTCATCTTCCACGGGCTGTTCGAGCGCTTCCCGAACCTCCGCGTGGTGTTCTCCGAGCAAGGCACGGTCTGGGTCCCCTATCTCGTCCGCAAGATGGACCACGCATTCCTGATGGGCCGACGCGCGACCTTCGACCAACTCACGAGCCGGCCGAGCGAGATCTTCCAGCGTCACATCCTCGTGAGCCCGTTTCCCGAGGAGAGCCTGAGCAAGGTCGTCGAGGCGGTCGGCACGGGATGCCTCGCGTTCGGTTCCGACTTCCCCCACGGCGAGGGCCTCCCCGACCCGTCCGCGTACGAGACGATGCTGAAGGGCCTGAGCGACGACGAGGTACGCCGGATCATGCGCGACAACCTGGCGCGATTCCTGGGGGTCGACGCGTAGAGACGATGCTCCGCCTCAGATGATGTCGCCCCGCTCCTTGTGCATCGTGATCTCGTCCCACGTGAGGCCGAGCTCGAGCAGCACCTCTTCGGTGTGCTGACCGAGCTCCGGGGCGCCGGTGAGGTCGGGCGGCGTCTCGTCGAATTGCACCGGACACGCCACGAGCGTCAGGGCCGTGCCGTCGTTCGTGACGACGTCGCGGAGGTAGCCGTTGGCGAGGGCCTGGCGGTCGTGACCGACGTCGGCAACGGTTTGCACCGGGGCCCATACGCCGTCTGCCCGGTCGAGCACGTCGCGCCACTCGTCGAGCGTGCGCTCGGCGAACAGCTCGTCGAGGACGGCGACGAACTCCTCCCGGTGCTCGGCGCGAGCGGCGGCCTCCGCGAAGCGTGCATCGTCGAGGAGCTCGGGCCGCCCGACGTTACGGCAGAAGTCGGGCCAGTACCGGTCGGACTGGAGGAACACGAGGTTGACGAACCGGTTGTCCTTCGTGCGATAGACGCCGACGAGGGGATTCGTCGGTTGGCTGCGGGGCGACGGGGGCGGCGGTGGCAGCGACGGTCCGAACAGCAGGCTCGACACGATCCCGGGCGACATCGTCCACATCGCGGTGTTGAGCAGGGAGCCGTCCACGACCGCACCCTCGCCGGTTCGCTCGCGGCGCACGAGCGCGGCCGCGATGCCACCCGCGAGGGCCATGCCGCTGGTGTAGTCCCCGAACCCACCGCCGGGCATGCCGAGCGGGTAGGGCTGGTCGTCGGGGGTGACCGATGCCGACGGTCCGCCGCGCGACCAGAACGATCCCAGGTCGAATCCGCCCTTGTGGCCCTCCGGGCCACGCGGCCCTTGCCCGCTGCCGCGCGCGTAGACGATCGACGGGTTGTGGGCGCGGATGTCGTCGAGATCGAGCCCGAGCTTCTTGCGCGCCGGTTCGAGAAAACTCGTGAGGAACACGTCGCAGCCGGCGGCGAGGCGGTAGATCAGGTCGCGACCACCGGGCGTCGTCAGGTCGACGCCGATGCTCCGCTTCCCCCGGTTCGGGATCTGCCACATGAAGTCGACCGCGCTCGAGGCGCCATTCGGCGTCATCGCCGACGACACGAGGCCTCTGATCGGGTCGCCCTGCACCGGATGTTCGACCTTCAACACCGTGGCGCCCCAGTCGGCGAGGATGGCCCCGGCCGAGGGCACGTACGCCCATTGTGTGAGCTCGAGCACGCGGATGCCGTCGAGGACCGTGGTCACGCCCGGATTGTGTCCTGCCTTGACTGGATGGTCAAGACACGGGGCGCATCCGTAGGAACGTGGCTCGTCGTGCCATAGAGTGCGCTCTGTCTATGACGAAGCAGCTCACGAGGCGCGGTCGCGAGCGGCGACGTCAGCTGCTCGACTACTCGATCCGGCGGTTCGCGGAGAACGGCTACCACCCCACCTCGGTCGACGAGCTCGTGAACGGGATCGGCGTCGGGAAGGGCGTGTTCTACTGGTACTTCTCCTCGAAGGAGCAGTTGCTCATCGAGATCCTCGAGGACACGGGGCACGACCTCCGTCGCGCGCAGAAGCAGGCGATCGGCGACGAGACCGATCCGATCACCCAGCTGGAGCTCGGCATTCGAGCCACGATGCGGTGGTTGGCCGATCACCAGGATGCGTTCACCCTGTTCCAGTTCGCGGCGACCCAGGAGGCATTCGCCGAGGTCGTGCGCACGGAGAACCGACTCGCGCTCGAGGACACCGTCAGGGTCGTGAAGGGTTTCCTCGGATCGGGTCGCGGAACCGATGCCTCCGCATTGATCCTCGCCAACGCCATCATCGGTGTGTCGAACCAGTTGTCACGTTCGCTGCTCATCGAGGGTGGGCAGTCCCCGGATGTCGTGGCCGACGCCGCCGTGTCGTTCTGCCTGCGGGGCCTGCTGGGCGCGCGCGAGGGGAAGCGCGCCCTGGCACGGAGCCGGTAGCCGTCAGAGGCGATAGAACGCTCGGGCGCTCCCGCCGAGGACCTGCTCCTGATCGCGCGCGCCGAGCCCTTGGATTGCCGCTCGCAATTCCTTCACGACGCCGGGGATCTTGGCGTCGGGATGCGGGTAATCCGAAGCCCACAGGATCCGGTCGGCCCCCAGGTGGCCGACCGAGAAGGGGAGCGCGATCTCGTCGGGATCGAAGCTGACCCAGCACTGCCGGGCGAACAGCTCGCTCGGGAGCGTCCGTTGGTGTTCCGAGCCGTAGATGCGGAAGTGGTGGTCGAGGCGCTCGAGGAGCGTGCACGCCCAACCGCCCGAGCCCTCGAGGATGCCCACCCGCAGGCTCGGGAACCGCTCGCAGATGCCGCCACCCACGAACCAGGCCAGCGCGACCTGCATGTCGACGGCATTGGCGATCGCCTGGCGGAGGAAGAGCCCCTGCGTCGTCCACATCTGGCCGTCATCGAGGCGCAGGCCGCGGGTGGCGTTCGGCATGTCGGCATAGGGGAGCGGGTGCACGCCGATCGCGACATCGAGCTCCGTGCACTCCTTCCAGAACGAGTCGTACACGGGGTGGTACAGCTTCTGTGTCCCGATGTACGGCGCCGGCCGGACCATCACGCCCTTGAAGCCGAGCTCGTCGACGCACCGTTGCAGCTCGCGGATGGCGAGCACCGGATCCTGGAGCGGCACCACCGCGATCCCCACGAGACGCGAGGGATTCGCGGCGCAGAAGTCGTGCAACCAGTTGTTGTAGGCGCGGCACAGCGCGGCGAAGAGCGGGGTGTCCTCGATCCAGTGCAGCATGTTGGTCGGGTAGAGGACGGCAATGTCGATGCCGTCGACGTCCATGTCTTCCTGGCGCGCGACCGGGTCCCAGCCTCCGCTCGCTCCGAGCTTGTGCCGGGATTCCTCCTCCCAGCCGTCGCTGCCCACCGGTGCGCGGTGCTGGGTGGACAGCGACAACGCGAGCAGGTCGAGCCCGATCGCGAACTCGCCGTACCCGAGGAGCTGCTCACCGCTCGTCGTGCGGATGAGCTGGGGTGCACGGTCGCGGAAGCCGGATTCGACATACGCCGACCAGAAGTCGGGCGGTTCGAGCACGTGACCGTCGCTGTCGATGACCGCCGTGCCCGCTGCCGTCATGGAGCGATACGGTATCCGTCTTGACCGGGAAGTCAAGTACGGGTGGGGTCGCCGGCCGGCGGGTCCTCGTGGTCGGCGCGTCGTCGGGCATCGGACTCGGCATCGGGCTCGGACTCAGCCGTGCGGGCGCCGACGTCGCCTTCGCGGCCCGGCGCGTCGATCGGTTGGAACGCGCGGTCGCGGAGTGCTCGGCTCGTGCAGCGGCGATCGGCTGTGATGTGCGCGACCCCGAATCGTGTGTGCGGGTCGTGCAGCGGACCGTCGAGGCACTGGGCGGCCTCGACGCGCTCGTCTATACGGCGGGCACCACCGCCTTCGTCGAGGCGGCGAAGGCGACAGCCGACGACTGGTGGATCACGCTCGGAACCAACCTCGTCGGAGCGGCGATCGTCACCGCCGCGGCGCGAACCCACCTGGCGGCAGCACGCGGGCACGCGATCTACCTGTCGTCGAACTCGGCGCGGTTCTACTCGCCGTGGCGCGGGCTGGGTCTCTACACCGCGAGCAAGCGAGGCCTCGAGTCGCTCGTCCAGTCGTTGCGGCTCGAGAATCCCGAGATCGCGTTCACGACCCTCGTCGCCGGACCGACGGCATCGGAGTTCGGCCGGGACGCCGGTGAGGACGCGGCCGAGTTCGGAGCCGAGTGGTATCGCAAGGAGCAGGTGACGGGCCCCGGGCTCCTCGAGCCGGCCGACCACGCTCGTGTCGTGCTCGAGATCCTCACGAGTGAGCCGCGCACGCTCGTGTCGGAGGTCGTGGTGGAGCCTCGGTGACCGGTCCCCCGGATCCCGGTTCCTCGGGTCCGGGCGTGGCGCGGCTCGCGGCCGGCGTGCCCGCCCGTCACGCCCGGGAGGTCCTGCTCAGCTCGATCACGACCTACTTCTCCAGCTTCGGCGCCGCCGATGTGGAGACGCGGATCGCGCTCTTCGCGGACGAGATGGTCTTCGAGGACCCGGCCGGCCGGCACGTCGCCTCCGACGTTGCCGGGCTGCGCGCGTTCTGGGTCGAGAAGATCCCGCCGGACTGGAAGGTGGCGTTCACGCTGGAGCGGGCGGCAATCGTCGGCGACGAGGCGCTGGCCACGGCGACCATGCACCTTCGCGCCGGCGAGAAGTCTTCAGTCGACGTGCTCGTCAACTGTCACTTCGCGTTCGACCAGGACGGCCGGATCGTCTCCTTCCGCGCCTTCTTCGACGAGCAGTCGATCGTGGACTCGCGCGAGGGTTGACGGCGGTCTCCGGCCGTGTCACAGTCTGCTCTTGACTGATCAGTCAAGTATCAGGACAGTCGGAGACGGGTGCGATCGAGGACGGGGGTGAGCACGTGGAACTCGACGACCTGGTTCTGGTGAGCGTCGACGACCACGTCGTGGAGCCGCCCGACCTCTTCCGCGGCCGGCTCCCCTCGACCTGTGCCGAGCTCGCCCCGCGGGTGGTCCACAAGGACGACGGCACCGACGTGTGGTGGTACGACGGCGTGGAGATCCCCAACCCCGGGCTGAACGCCGTCGCCGGCCGTCCCCCCGAGGAGTACGGGTCCGAGCCCACGTCGTTCGCCGAGATCCGCCGCGGTTGCTACGACATCGACGACCGCGTCCGTGACATGAACGCCAACGGTGTGCTCGGCTCGCTCTGCTTCCCGTCGTTCCCCCAGTTCTGCGGCCAACTCTTCGCGCGGACCGCCGACAAGACGGTCGCGCTCGCCATGCTGCAGGCCTACAACGACTGGCACATCGAGTCGTGGTGCGGTGCCCACCCCGGGCGCTTCATTCCGCTCTCGCTGCCACCGATCTGGGATCCCGACCTCATGGCGGCCGAAGTGCACCGCGTCGCCGACAAGGGCTGCCACGCGGTGACCTTCTCCGAAGGTCCGACGAAACTCGGTTGGCCGAGCTTCCACCGCGACCACTGGGATCCCTTCTGGAGCGCATGCTGTGACCGGGGCACGGTGGTGTGCCTCCACATCGGCTCCTCGTCGCAGGTCGTGATGCCGTCGCCCGACTCACCGATCGACGTGCTCATCTCGCTCACGCCGATGAACATCGTCCAGGCCGCCGCCGACTTGCTCTGGTCGCCGGTGTTGCGCAAGTTCCCGTCACTCCGCATCGCCCTGTCGGAAGGTGGGATCGGGTGGATCCCGTACTTCCTCGAGCGGGTCGACTACGTGTACCGCCACCACCGCGCGTGGACCGGCCAGGACTTCGGCTCGCAATTGCCGAGCGAGGTCTTCAACGAGCGGTTCATCGCCTGCTTCATCGACGACGCCTTCGGTGTCGAGAGCCGCGCGCATCTCAATCTCGACAACATCACCTGGGAGTGCGACTACCCCCACTCGGATTCCACGTGGCCGACCGCGCCCGAGACGGTGATGCTGTCGCTCGACGGCGTGCCCGACGGCGACATCGATCGCATCACGCACCGCAACGCCATGCGGCACTTCCAGTACGAGCCCTTCGCGCACCGGCCGCGCGAACAGTGCACGGTGGGAGCGCTGCGGGCCGAGGCGATCGACGTGGACGTCACACCCCGTTCACGGACACAGATGGCGTCGTGACGGCGTCCGATCTTCTCCCGCGGTTGTGAACGACGAGCGCGTCGCGATCGTGGGCGTCGGGTACTCGACGGTGGGACGCAGTACCGGTCTCACGCTCAACGAGCTCATGACGCAGGCTGCGGTCGCCGCGATGGACGACGCGGGGATCCGGCCCGACGATGTCGACGGCCTCTCGACCATGGGTGGCTTCGCGATCGCCAACGCATGGATGCTCGGGATCACGCCTCTCGACTGGTTCCTCGACGCCGAGCTCGGTCCCGCCTTCCTCTATCCGGCGGTGCACTCGATCGCGGCGATCCAGGCCGGGCTGTGCCACACGTGCATCGTGATCCGGTTGATCCAACGGACTCCCGCCAGCGTCACGATGCCACCGGCGATGGACGGCAATCGCGACCCCGGGCAATTCACCGTCCCGTTCGGGTCCATCGCGCCGACCCACTGGGCCGGCTTGATGACGCGCCGCCACATGATCGAGTACGGCACCACGGAGGAACAGTTCGCCGCGCACGCGGTCGCCCAGCGCGAGCACGCGCGGCGGAACGACGATGCGCTGGTGCGCGATCCGCTGACGATCGACGACTACCTCGCCGCCCGGTACGTCAGCAAGCCCGTTCGCATCCTCGACTGTGACTACCCCTGTGACGCCGGGTCGGCGGTCATCTTCACGACCGAGGCGCGCGCCCGCGATTGCCGGAAACCGCCGGTCTTCGTCGACTCGTACGCGATGTCGGCGGTGTACGACGGGTTCGAGACGCTGCCCGACATGACCCGGACCGCGCCCACACAGTGCGCACGAACCCTCTGGTCCCGGAGCTCCTTGCGTCCGACGGACGTCGACTGCGCGCACCTCTACGACGGGTTCACGATCATCACGTTCCAGTGGCTCGAGGCCCTGGGCCTGTGCCGCCCCGGGGAGTCGGGTCCGTTCGTGGCCTGTGGCCACACGAGGCTCGGTGGTCGCGTTCCCGTCAACACCGACGGGGGTGCGTGCAACGTCGGGCGCCGGCACGGAGCGAACTTCTGCATCGAGGCGACGCGCCAACTGCGGGGCGAGTGCGGTGCTCGCCAGGTTCCCGGTGCCGAGGTTGCCGTCGTCACCAACGGCGTCGGCCCTTTCGCCGCCGCCGCGCTGCTGACGGGGAGTTGACGCGAATGAAGCTCGTGTCGTTCTCGGAATCGGGCCGCGAGCGCTTCGGCGCGGTGGTGGACGAGGACGTGGTGGACCTCACCGGCACAGCCGCCGCGACCACCCTGGCCGAGTTGATCGGCGCCGACGGCGGGCTCGACGCCGCTCGTGAACGAGTCGAGCGCGGCAGCGCGTCCGTGCCGTTCGCCGACTGCGTGCTCCTCCCACCTATTCCGCGCCCGACGAAGATCCTCTGTGTGGGCGTGAATTACGTCGCGCACGCGGAGGAGGCCGGTCGCGAGGTCGGCGAGTACCCCGTGATCTTCCAGCGTTACGCCGAGACGCTCGTGCCCCACCGAGGAGCACTGCTCAGACCGAGGGTCTCCGAACAATTCGACTACGAGGGAGAGCTGGCGATCGTGATTGGTCGAGGCGGCGCGCACATCGACGAGAACAGCGCACTCACTCATGTCGCGGGGTACGCGTGCTTCAACGATGCGAGTGTGCGTGACTGGCAGTTCCACACTCGCCAGTACGGCATGGGGAAGAACTTCCTGGGCAGCGGCGGCTTCGGTCCGTGGCTCGTCACGACCGACGAGATCGCCGACCACCACGCGTTGCGCGTACGCACCGTCGTGAGCGGTGAAGAGCTCCAGAACGAGTCGGTCGCGAGTCTCGCGTTCGACATCCCGTACCTCGTGAGCTACACGTCGCAGGCGCTTCCCTGGTATCCCGGCGACGTGCTCTCCACCGGCACACCCTCTGGCGTCGGGTTCACGCGCGACCCGCCGCGGTTCCTGAAGGATGGCGATCAGGTCGACGTGGTGATCGACGGTGTCGGCACGCTCACGAACGTCGTCGTCGACGAAGGGAGCGCGTGATGGCGGAAGCAGCGAGCCGTTCCGGGGGAGGGAGCCGGGTCACGCCGAACCTCCGGCACGTCGGCGTGTACGTCTGGGACATCGAGCGGATGACCCGGTTCTACACCCGAGCGTTCGGGCTCGAGGTCACCGATCGGGGGCGGGGCAACGCGTTTCCCCACGACCTGGTGTTCCTGAGCAGCGAACCCGGTGAGCACCACCAACTCGTGCTCGTGTCGGGCCGTCCCCCCGACGCCGAGTTCTCGACGGTGATGCAACTATCGTTCAAGGTCGACACGCTCGCAGAGTTGCGAGGGGCGGCGGCACACGCGACCGCCGAAGGCGCGACCGATCTCTTCGGTCTCAATCACGGGAACGCGTGGTCCGTCTACTGCAACGACCCGGAGGGCAACACGGTCGAGGTCTATACAGACACGCCGTGGTACGTGCCCCAGCCCTTCGGTCATCCGCTCGACTTGGAGAAGAGCGACGAGGTCATCTACGCGGACACGGAGGCCGAGTGCCGCGCGACGCCGGGCTACCTCCCCCGAGCCGAGTGGATGGCCGGTCGCGCTACCGCTCGCGCTCGATCGTGACGTCGGCCGGCAGGTCGCGCTCGTCGCAGAGGACCTCGACCCACATGCCGTCGGGATCGGTGACGAAGAAGTAGTCGACCCCCGCACGACCGTGGCGAATCTCGGTGACCTGGTGGCCCGCGCGTTCGAGGCCGGCGCGAACGGCGTGCACGTCGTCGACGTCGAACGCGACGTGCTTCACGCCCACTTGTTGCATGTCGTTCCCGGGGCTCGCCTGCAGCCGAGGGGCACCCTCGTTCTCGGGGTAGTGGAACACCTCGATGCCGGCACCGTCGGGTCCCGCGAGGTGCACGATCGACAGGTCGACGTCGTCCATCCGGAACACCGGCTCGAAGCCGAAGGTCCGGTAGAAGGCGATGGTCGCCGGCAGGTCGCGGACGCTCAGGGCCACGTGGTGCGGTCGGAACTGCATGAGGCTCCGGAATTCGAGCACAGGCGCTTCGGTGGGTCAACGACTCGGTGCGCGACGGTCGAGCTGTCTCTATGGTTGTCGGGTGATCGACGGGCGTGTCGTCGTTGCCGTCGCCGGTGATCGTCACGGCGACCCCGAGCCACAGGAGTCGATCGAGCCCGCGGTCCTGCACGTGGCCTGTGAATCGGGCGTCCCGGTGCCGGTGGTCTGGCGGGAGTCGACGGGGTGTGGGGTGCGCCGGGTCGCCCCCACCCGCTGATCAGCGCGTACGTGCGTGCAGTCGCCGCCATCGCGTGAACGCCGACCGCATCGAGGATCGCGTGCACGCGGCGGCCTCGGCCTCGGGCGTGCCGTTCGAGGTCGTCGGGTGCGACCCGGCGCGGGCCGACACCACCGAGTTCTGTGCCACGTACGGCTACGCGCTCGAGGACGCGGCGAACTGCGTGGTCGTCGTGGGCAAGTCGGACCCGCCCGTGTTCGCTGCGTGCGTCGTGCTCGCGACGACGCGCCTCGACGTCAATGGTGTCGTTCGTCGCCGGCTGGGCACGCGCAAGGCGAGCTTCGCCAGTCCCGGCGACGTCGAGACCCTCACCGACATGGCGATCGGTGGTGTCACACCGCTCGCGCTGCCACCGGGCCTGCCACTCTGGGTCGACGAGCGCGTGATGGAGCGGGAACGCATCGTGCTCGGTGGAGGCAGCCGTTCGTGCAAGCTCGTCGCCGCGCCCATTTTGCTCACCGCGGTCGGGGCGGAGCCGGTACGCGATCTCGCGAAGTAGAGGTGTCGAGGTGGTTGCGAAGACCACGACGACGACGAGCCGGACTTCGGCGAGGGCGTCGGGGCGCCGCTGGAACGGCTGATCGCAGTCGGGTACATCTCGTGCGGGTCATCCCGTACGCGGTTCCCAGCTGAAGTAGCGAACGGCGAGCAGGAGACCCGCGACCCCCCACGCGGCGACGACGAGCACGTCACTCCAGTGGAACGGCGTGCCGAGGAAGCCGGCTTGCATGCCGGCCGCGAAGTGCCGGACCGGGAAGATCCGGGCGATCCATTGGATCCACGACGGCGTGCCGTTGTCGAACGCGATGAAGATCCCCGACAGGAACAGCAACGGGAGGATGCTGGCGTTCACGATCGGTGCGGCGGCGTCGCCGTTGGGGATCACCGTGGTGATCGCGAGTCCGAGGCCGCAGAATGCCGCGGCACCGACCGCCAGCACGACGACGAACCGCACGAGCGTGATCCCGGACGGAATGTCGGCGCTGTAGAAGGCGCGACCGAAGGCGGCCGTCAGTGCGACGAGCAGGAACGAGATGAGCACCGCGTGGATGATCCGCGCTGCGATGAACGACGCGTTCGGCAACGGTGTCCCGTTGATGCGCTTCAGGACACCGGCGTCGCGCTGGAACGAGACACCGATCGCGATGTTGTTGTAGCAGGCAGTGATCACCGCGAACGCGGCCATCGCCGCGACGTAGTAGGTGGACGTCTTCACCGAGATCCTGCCGAGGTGCTGCGTGGAGTTGCCCAGGAGTGCGGTGAAGATCACCAAGAACATGAGTGGGAACGCGAACGTGAAGAAGGCGGAGGACGGGTTGCGCCAGAAGGCCTTGTTGACGTATCGGATCTGCGACAACGTCAGGCGCAGCGTCGTCACGGCGTGTCGGCCTGTGGCGTGGGCGGCTCCGAAGTGTCCTGTCCCTCGGGCGGAGCGGTGAGCGACAGATAGACGTCCTCGAGGGTCGGTCGCGTGACCTCGAGCCCGTCGAGCTCGACGCGGTGCTGGATGGCCCAGCTCGTCAGCTCGTGGAGCGCGCGAACCGGGTCGTCGACGCGCATCTCGACGAAACCGTCGCTGCGCGCGGCGGCATCGACGTGGGCGGGCAACACGGTGTCCTCCGGCAGTCGGAAACGGATCTCGGCCTGGGCGCGATCACGCTTCCCCAGGGTCGCCGGCGGCCCCTCGGCAACGATCCGACCGGCCGCCATCACCGCGACCCGATCGGCGAGGAACTGCGCCTCGTCCATGTAGTGCGTGGTCAAGAGCACGGTCTTGCCCAACGCCGCGAGGTTCTTGATCACGTCCCATGCCTCGTGGCGCGCGGAGGGGTCGAAACCGGTGGTCGGCTCGTCGAGGAACAGCAGATCGGGGTCTCCGGACAGCGCGATCGCGACATCGAGACGGCGTTGCTGACCGCCGGAGAGCCGGATGACCCGCTCGTCGCGTTTCGCTCCCAAGCCGACGAGGTCGATGACCTCGTCGACCGGCCGCGGATGCGGATACAGGCCCGCGTACATGCTGACGGTCTCGCGCACCGTCAGGTAACGCTCGACGCCGGTGGTCTGCAGCACGATCCCGATCTGCGGCTTCAACCGGTCACGCGCACGGTTGGGATCGCAACCCAACACCGACACCGCGCCTGCATCTCTGCTGCGGTATCCCTCCAGGATCTCGCAAGTGGTGGTCTTGCCGGCCCCGTTGGGTCCCAGCAACGCGAAGATCTCGCCGCGCCGGATGTCCAGGTCGATTCCCTGGACCGCGGGCACGCTCGCGTACGACTTCACCAGACCGCGCACCCGCACCGCGTACGTCCGGTCGGCCAGCAGCTCCGCGAGGCGCGGGTCCGTCCCGTCCTCCGAGGGCACGCGCGTTTCGCGCGGTTCGGCGAGCTGCGTGAGGGGCTGTCCGCACTGTGGACAGTGATACGGACCGAGCGCGACCTTCACGCGGCGCACGGCGTACCGGATGAAGGGGAACCGCGGGCCCGCCGGCTCCTTCACGCCGAACACCTCGCCGTGCGTCGGACAGCATCCGACCGTGCGGCCCCGTGCACCCGCCAGCGCCATCAGCCCATGATCCCGCTCCGGCCGCGCTCGGACAACGCGCCCGGTCAGAGTGGAGCAAGAGGCGGCAGTGTTCCCGTCTCGAGCAGGTCGCGGCCCAGGTCGGTGGTCAGGCGCGCCGAGGAGCCGAACAGCTCGTCGAGGACGAGGACGCGCCGGATGTAGCGGTGCAGGTCGTGCTCTGTCGTGAACCCGATGCCGGCGAGGACCTGCTGGCAGTGACGCGCCGCAGTTCGCGCCGCGCGCCCCGCGAGCGCTTTGGCCATCGCCGCCGTCTGCGGCCGCGCCTCCTGCCAGGCGACCGCGAGCACGGCGTCGGCACCCTCGATGGCGACGAGCGTCTCGGCCAGCCGGTGGCGGACGGCCTGGAACTTGGCGATCGGCTGCCCGAACTGGATCCGGTGCAGAGCGTGCTCGCGTGCGAGGCCGAGCATCGCGCGCGAGGCGCCGACGAGCTCGTGGCCGACCGCGAGCTGGGCGCGCGCGAGTGCAGGTGTCCAGTCGGTCTCGCGGACCTCAGCGTGTGCCGCATCGCCGGTGAGCTCGACCAGACCGAGCGAGGGGTCGAGCCCGTGGATCTCGCGCGCCGAGAGATCGCCGACCGCGACGGTGCCGACGACGGTCTCGTCACCGGTGGCCACCACGAGCAGGCGGTCCGCGTTGCTCGTCGCGAGACCCCGAACGACGACGCGACTCCCCTCGGTGCGGCCGGGCGGCGCCGTGCGGCCGAGCGCGGGCATCACGACGGGCAGCACGTCGTCGACGCCGAGGGCGTCACCCAGGACATGGCCGAGTGCGGACGACGTGGCGTTGGCCTCGCCCAGGAGCCGGAACAGGGTCGACACCGCCGCGGCGGGATCGACCGACAACGCCTCGTGCCAGCCGAGCTCGCGCAACGCCGCGTCGAGGTCGTCGCCGCTCGATTGCGCGGCGGCGCGCAAGCTGTGCTCGAACAGTTCGAGCTCTTCAGCCTCCATCGCGCGCGCGTGCTCCTCGCCTCCTGGACTCCCCGGCTGGCCATCTTGGTCGACGTCGGTGCAGGAAGCGAACGCGGCTGCTGCCTCGTCGCCTGCGCGTTACCGTGGCCGACGCGTCCACTCGAGGAGGAAGCCGCATTGGAGCTCGACGTCTTCCGCAGCTCGTTGGACGCGTGGCTCGACGCGAACGCCGACGAGCTCGCTCGGCCGTTCGACGGGGCGGGCACCCTCGACCACAAGATGGCGCAGATCGCGAAGATCCGTCGCCTGGCGTTCGACGCCGGCTGGGCGCGGTGGGGATGGCCCGAGCGCGTCGGCGGCTTCGGCGGTTCGACGCTGCTGCGCGCGTACCTGAGCGAAGCAGTCACGGCCCGCGACCTGGTCGAGCCCGGGCTCTATTCGATGCCGGAGGTGCTCGGCCCCTCGGTGATCAGCTTTGCCCCGCCCGAGCTCTCGGCGCAGATGATCCCGCCGCTGCTGCGCGGCGACGAGGTGTGGTGCCAGGGATTCTCCGAGCCGGGCACGGGCAGCAACCTGGCCTCGCTCGCCTGCCGCGCCGTCCGCACCGATGGCGGGTGGCGTGTGACGGGCCAGAAGGTGTGGACGAGCCTGTCCCAGTACGCGCAGCGCTGCGTGCTGCTCACCCGGACCGGCACCATCGAGTCCGCGCACCGGGGGATCACCGCTCTCTTCGTCGACATGGACGTGCCCGGCATCACCGTCCGGCCCATCGAGACCATGGACGGCGAGCAGGAGTTCTCGGAGGTCTTCTTCGACGACGTGCCCGTGCCGTTCGACCGGACGATCGGCGACGAGGGTCAGGGGTGGGCGTTCGCCATGGACCTGCTCCCGTACGAACGCAGCACCTCGCTGTGGCAACGCGCCGCGTGGCTGCACGTCCGGCTCGGTGAGCTCGTGGCCACCGCCGGGCCGGGCGCGCTCGACC
>DASPTH010000321.1:0-15534 GCA_035623515.1 Acidimicrobiia bacterium | reverse complement strand
GACCGCTGCTTCACCTACCTCTTCTAGTTCGTTTTCACGATCTCTGAGTTTCGCCCGGATTCACCGATCGAGTGGTCGTGAGTGGCGTTTCGCGGTGCACGGTGTCGTGATCGTTGTTTGTGGTCGTCGGGCCCGCGGTGTCGTCAGTCCCGTTCAAGCGGAGTTACGACGGGCTTCCGAGCGCACGAGACCGCGGCCAATCGTCTGTCTGAGCCGTGACAAGGCGACCCGAGCTCGGTGCACCCCCCGCGGACGTGGAGCTTCGCGGAAGTGAGTTATCCAGGCCAGCCGAGGTTGGTCGGTGGTGTTGGGCGACGTGTAGTGCAGGGTCGTGAGCTTATGGACGGTCGCCATCCCGGCGCCGAGCGGACAGGCAACTGCGGTGCTGGAGTCGACACCTTCGGCGACGAGCGCGTGCGCGGAGGCGCTGCGGCGACGATGCGGTAAGAGGCCGAGCCGTTCGTCGTGCGGGATGAAGTGCATGCAGCCATTCGCCTCGGTGACATCTTGGAGCGCGAGCCAGACGTGCACCGCGTTGCACCCCGCGAGGTGAGGAGAGGTCGCCAGGTCCTGGTGCCACTCGATTGCCGTGTCGTTGTGGGGCGGCTTACAGATGGCGTGGTCGAAAGTGCAGTAAGCGCGGTCGCTCAGGAGCTGGCGGGCCAGATCGCGACAGCGAGCGAACGCAGTGGTGGTGGCGAGTCGTGGCTCGAGCTTGCGTGCGTCGTTGATCTCGGGGATCTGCTGGGGTCCGTGATGATGCTGCACGTCGCCCAGGTCGTACGCCAACTCTGTTGGCAACGTGTCGAAACGGTCGAACAGGTCGTCCAAGAGTTGTCGAACCATGACGAGGTCGTCCGGCGAGACGAGCGGTCGCTCGACGACGAGAAATCCCTCGCGATGGAACCGGGCGATCTCCTGCGTGGTCAGCGCGAGCATCAGCTGGGGGCGCTATGAGTGTGCCGTTGCTGCGTCGCGAGCACGTTGGCCAGCGCGAAGTTGCGGACTGGACGTTCGAGCCAGTCGGGCCCGCGACGACCCGCGTGCACACCGAGGAGTCATGGTCCGGGTACTACCACGAATCCCGCCGTCGATCATGCCCCCCGCCGAATTCGAAACCGCGCCCCTTACGCTGTCCCGCCACCACCGGCCAGCAGAACCCCGGGCGATGCGTTGCTCGTCGCCGCCTGGCACGTGCTCACAAGGGCGAGCCCTGCCACGACTTCAGCAGCGACCACTTCGCCGCCGCGTCGGCGCATTTCGAACCAACAGAAAGGGTCATGGACGGGTCGGCATCGCGGAGAGGGCGCGAATGATCTCGGAGTAGAGGCGGGGGGCGACCCAGGCGGGACCGTCGCCTTCGAAGTGGTTGCCGTCGCGCGGGCGCAGGGTGACGCCGTCGACGGTGTTCGGGCAGGACCGGCCGGGGCCGGGGCACACGATCGAAGCGAGCTCGGCGACGGCGACGTCGGTGGGATGGCGTGCGGCGAAGCGCCGGATCTGCTCGTTGAGGTACGCGCGGCGCGCGCCCTCGTCCGGCCGCAGCGGCTGGACCTCGCTCGTGTCGGCGGGTGCCGGCAACGTGAGCATCACGAGCCGTGCGCCGCCTACTTCGAGGCGGGCGCGCGCGGCTTCGAACTGTGCCTGCAGTGCCGCGTCGCCTGCCCGCGTCTCGAAGTCCGCGGTCACGCCGTTGTCGAGCATGTCGGACGTCTCCCACGTGCTGAGCCACAGGACGACGTTCGGCGCCACCTCGCCGACCGCCTCGGTCTCGTACTGGACCGTCTGGTTCGCGCAGGCCTGACCCCAAGGTATGGGGGTGCCGTCCGGGCGCAGCGGGGTCTCGGTCGTCATGCCGCAGCCCGGGCGCGTCCACACCTGCAACGTGACGCCGTGCGCGGCGGCGGCTTGTTGCAACGCGGGCCCCAGGCTGTCGGCCACCGAGTCACCGAGCAGGAGCATGCTCGACACGCCCAGTTCCGCCTCCGACTTCGGCAACGGCACCGTCGGGATCTGCACCGGCGGCGTCGTGAGCACCGTGTTGGGACTGGCGACGAGGAACTCGGGTGGCCGCGTTCCCCCGGCGGTCGCGGCGACGATCACGACCGCGGTCAGGATCCCGGCCGCCGGTGCCACCACGCGGGCGACGCGTCCCCGCAGCCACTGCCCGTGCCGGATCGGCAGCTCGAGGAGGTAGTAGGAGGCGGCGGCGGCGCCGAACGTGAGGCCGACCCGCACGGCGGCGAGCGTCCACCCCGACCAACCGGTGTGCCCTTCGGTCACGGCGACGCGGATGGGCCAGTGCCACAGGTAGAGGCCGTACGAGATCGCGCCGATCCATCGCACGGGTCGAACCGCGAGGACGCGGTGCAGCGGCGAACTGCTGGGTTGCACGACAGCCGTGATCACCACCGCGGTCGCCGCCGCGAACAGGAGGAACCCGCCGTGGTACAGCCACGACTCGCGATCGGTGGTGTCGGCGAACATCCAGACGCAGAATGCGGCCGCCACCACGCCGGCCACCTGCACGCCGCGGCGTGCGATCGCGCGTGCCGGCGTCCACCGCAGCAGGACGATCGCGAGCAACGCGCCCAGCAGGAGTTGTCCGGCGCGTGTGTCGGTGCCGTAGTACGAACGTGACGGATCGCCACTCTCGTACCAGCGCGCCATCAGCAGGGTCGAGGCGGTGATGCCCGCGACGCATGCCGTCGCGAGCAGCCAGCGACGCCCGCGCGCGAACCAGAGGCATGCGAACGTCACCAGCGGCCAGACGAGGTAGAACTGCTCCTCGATCGCGAGCGACCACGTGTGGCGGAGTGGGGAGGGGTCGCGGAAGAGGTCGAAGTACGACTGGCCCGACGAGATGAACCGCCAGTTGGCGCCGTAGAGGAGCGTCCAGATCGAGTCCCACCGGATCGAGTCGAGCTGGTCCCGGCTCGCGGCCAGCCCCGCCCAGATCGCGACGGCGAGCAACACGAGGAACAGCGCCGGCAGCAACCGGCGTGCTCGGCGCGCCCAGAAGGCCGCGAACTGCACCGTGGACGTGCGGTCCCACTCCACGACGAGCAGCGACGTGATGAGGTACCCCGACAGCACGAAGAACATGTCGACGCCGAGGAAGCCCCCGGGCGCCCACGTCGCGCCGAAGTGGTACGCCATCACCGAGAGCACTGCGACCGCGCGAAGCCCGTCGAGCGCGGGCTTGTAGTCGAAGCGGCCGCGCGCCGCGTCCGCGTCGGCCGTGGCGGGCACGCCCTTTCTTCCCCCGGTTGTGAGCAAGCTCACCGGGCATCATTTAGCACGCGTCGCGGAGCGCGAGGAGAGGCGAAGGTCCCGGGCGGCCGAGCCGGACCGATGGACGAGCGTCCGGATGGCGGCAGGAGATGACGGACGCGGGAGCGGCGAGCGTTCGCGAGGCGGGTGTCGCGCCGAGCAGGGGGTGGGTGAGTGTGAGGGTTGCTGTGTGCGGCGAGCGGTGACGAGCCCGGAGGGCGAGGAGCTCGCAGGGAGCGGCGAGCGTTCGCGAGGCGGGTATCCCGCCGAGCAGCGAGCGCGACCAGAAATCAGGTCCGGTGGGCGGCGAACGCCAGCATGTCGAAGTAGATGCCGAGCACCTTCGGGGCGTACTCGGGCGCCGTGGCCCAGTTGCCGTTGCCCATCAGGTTCCAGGTGGGTACGCGGCCCTTGGCGAAGAAGGTGTCGTAGGCGACCGCCGATGCGACCGGGTCGCTGCCGTAGATGGGCGGTGAGGGTGGGTTGGCGAGGTTGGCGGCCCGGGACGTCGGATCCGCGTAGTTCCGGAGCATCTGGATCTGCCCGCGTACCCCGTCACGGGGGGTCGGGAAGGCGATCTCACCGCTGCAACTGTCACAGGCTCCGATCCCGCCGTAATTGTTGTCGAGGGCGTGCGCGAACGACCCGGTTTCGAGGATGGACTGCGCGAACGCGATGTCGCCACGCACGTGCTCGGCCGCCCCTTCCTCGATGAACATGGCTGCCAGGTCGGCGATCGTCGTGTCGCCGCTCAGTTGGTAGTGGGTGCCGCGGGCTTGGAACCACGCCGTGATCTGATCGGGCGTGAGCTCGGCGTCTCCCATGATCGTGATGTTGCCGGCATCGTCGAGCTGCTTCTGTTGTCGCGCGGTGACCGTTTGTAGGGCGGTCTTCGCGCTCACGAGCGCGTCGAGATTGCTCTGTTCCTGCTGCCGTGACGCCTGGAGGTCCCCGAGGTGGGCGCTGAACTGTTGCGCGGTACGCGTCAACGCGTCCATCGTGTCGACGTCGGCCGTCGCGGCCGCGCGCACGTACTGCTTACCCGGCGCGACGTCCTCGATGTGGTGGATGTCGAGCACTTCCTGCGGCGAGTGCAGGTGGGTGTACATGAAGGCGGCGCGGGATCGGACGATGCCGCGGTAGCGGGCGATCTCCGCGCGGGTGGCGTCGAGTCGCTGCTGGGTGAAGCCGATGGCGCCGTCGAGGCTGGCGATGCGGGCGTTCGACTGGTCGATCTGGGTCCCCAAGTCCGCGATCCGCTTCGTGTTGCGCGACACCTCCAGCGCGAGCGAGCGGTAGGCATCGGGATCGGGAGGGTCCGGTGCGTCCGTCGCCGCCACCGCCACCGGCGCGAGCGCGCACCCGAGGACGACCACGGCGCACAGGAACGTCGCGGCGCGCGTGAACGGGTTCGGTCGCGCGTGCGGGAGCACCTGTCTTCCATCGGCAGGAGGCGTCCGCGCGTTGAGCGGGCCGACCCCGGAGACGGGTGCGTCCCGAGGAGTGTCGGCGTAGAGAAGGCCGCTCGCGCGGCGCCCCAACGATCTCCTCGGGACGAACCGAACCAAGTATTCCCCATCCCGAGCCGTTTTTCCACTCGCTTGCGCGGGGTTTTCCACGGGAGCCTGTGGATAACGGGGCTCCCGATCGGCGTCGGCGTCCCCGTTACCCTGACGCCGTGCCGATCACGGACGCCGAGGTCGCCCGGAGGGTCGCGGGGGAGACCGTCGCACGGCGGTTCGCCACGACGGTCCACGAGCGCGGCGGGGCCGTCGCGCTCCGCTGGAAGGACGGCGACGGCTACCGCACGCTCACCTTCTCCGAGTACGCCGACCTGGCGACCCGCGTCGCCGCCGGATTCGGGGCGCTCGGCGTCGGACGGGGCACGCGGGTGGCGTTGCTCGTGCGGAACCGTCCGGAGTTCCACGTGGCCGATGTCGCCGCATTGCTCACGGGCGCGACCCCGATCTCCATCTACAACTCCTCGTCGCCCGACCAGATCCGGTACGTCGCCGGGCACGCACGCGCCGAGGTCGTCGTCGTCGAGAGCGGCGAGTTCCTCGAGCGGCTCCTCGCCGTGCGCGACGACTTGCCCGCGCTCCGCGAAGTGGTCGTGATCGGTGACGGGTACGAGGGGACGAACCCGTGGTCCGAACTGGTTGCCGCCGATCCGGTCGAGCTCGACGCGGCGGCAAGTGTCGCCCGACCCGACGATCTCGTCACCGTCATCTACACGTCGGGCACGACCGGTGAACCCAAGGGCGTCATGCTCGATCATGCGAACATCTGCTGGACGATCGAGAGCCTGCGCGTCGCGCTCGGCTACCCGTCCGACGGCTTCCGTCTCGTCTCGTACCTCCCCATGGCTCACATCGCGGAACGGATGGTCACCCATTACTCGGGCATCAGGTTCGGCTACGAGGTCACGACGTGCCCGGACCTCCGCGAGCTCGCGACGTACCTGCGCGAGACGCGTCCCGAGCTCCTGTTCGGGGTGCCGCGGACGTACGAGAAGATCAACAGTGGCCTGCGCGCGTTCGTCGCTGCGGATCCCGGCAAGAACGCCGAGTTCGACCACGCACTCGAGATCGGGCTCGAAGTCGACATGGCGCGCGCCCGCGGCGAGGAACCGTCGGCCGAGCTGTCGCGGCGATTCGAGGCGGTCGACGCGACGGCACTGCGGCCCGTGCGCGAGCTGCTCGGTCTCGACGCCCTGCGCGTGGCCGTCACGGCCGCCGCGCCCATCCCGGTCGAGGTGCTCCACTTCTTCCGTGCCCTCGGCGTGCCGTTGTCGGAGCTGTACGGGCTCTCGGAGTCGTCCGGGCCCGCGGCGTGGGCACCGTCGCAGGTGCGCGTCGGCACGGTCGGTCCCCCGATCCCGGGGCTCGAGCTCCGCCTGGGCGACGACGGCGAAGTGATCATGCGGGGCGGCAACGTCTTCCGCGGCTACCTCGACGATCCCGAGCGCACCGCCGAGGCACTCGACCCGCAGGGCTGGTTGCACACGGGCGACATCGGCGCGCTCGACGACGACGGCTACCTGCGGATCGTCGACCGCAAGAAGGAGCTGATCATCACGGCGGGCGGGAAGAACATCTCACCCGCCAACCTCGAGGCCGCGCTCAAGGCGCAGCCGTTGATCGGCCAGGCGTGTGTCATCGGTGACGACGAGCCCTATGTCGTCGCGCTCCTCGTCCTCGATCCCGACGTGGCACCGGTGTGGGCCGCCCAGCACGGTGTCGCCGCCGACGCCCTCCCGGACCTCGCGCTCGATCCCGTCGTGCTCGCCGAGGTCGAGCGCGAGGTCGACGAGGCGAATCGAAACTTCTCGCACGCCGAGCAGGTCCGGAGGTTCCGGGTCCTCGGTGACGACTGGCTCCCCGACTCCGACGAGCTCACACCGACGATGAAGCTCAAGCGGCGCGGCATCCTCACCAAGTACGCGCTGGAGATCGCCGAGCTGTACGCGTCGGGTTGACGCCGGTCACCTGCTCGCGGCGCGCGGCTTCGCTGCCTCGAGCACCTGCGACTCGAAGCACTTGGCTTCGTCCTCGTCGTCGGATCCGTGACTCTCGAGGCCGCGGAGGTTGGGATCGTCGCTGACCGTCGGCGGGAATCGCGTGACGCCGGCGAAGCCGGCCGCCTGGAGCGCGGCGGTCAAGGCCTCCTGGTCGTAGAGGAACTTGTGGCCCCAGTTGCGAAAAGCGTTGTTGACGACGAACGCGTCGCGGGACGGATCGCGGTCGGCGACCGCGCCCTCCACCCGGATCCGGATGTACCGATCCTGCGCCGGTGTCTTCTCGGCGCGATGCAGATCGAGGATGACGCTGAGGTCCGGGCAGGAGACCCGGATCCTGCCGCCCGGCACGAGCACTCGGAAACACTCGCGCAGCATCGCGCGTCCCTGCGAGTAGTCGAGGTGTTCGATCAGGTGTTCGGTGAACACATAGTCGAACGTGGCGTCGGGGAACGGGAACCGCTTCGTGACGTCGAGGAAGAAGTTCGCCGGGAACACGAGCGAGCAGTCAGTGTTGAGCCAGCCCTCGAGCAGCTTCGGACCACTCCCGAGTTGCAGCTTCCGGACCGCGTGTGTGTCGAGATAGTCGTCGAGCACACGCGACCGGCCGAACGAGAGCGCACCCTTGACGTTCAGGAGTCCGAGCTGGACCGCCTTCGCGGTGTGGAACAGGATGTCGCTCCGTTCCGCCCTCGCGACGATCCGGTCGTAGAGGCTCATCGGTGTCCGCAGTGTACGGCGCCCCGCGTACGTTGGCGCCTCGCCGCGGTGCGGTCAGGCGTCGCCGGTGGCCACGGTCACGTGGTCACGTGCATGGCCCTGAGCGCGCGCCGCCTCGAGTGCCTTGCCCGCGCGCGACACGAGCTCGACCGGATCGAGCGCATGCGTCGGGTAGCAGGCGATGCTGGCCGACACGGTGAGCGAGTCGCCCACCGGGCTGACCCGGAGCGCGTCGCGTACCCGGGCGGCCACGGTGAGGGCACCGGGCTCGGCGGTGTCGACGAGGACCGCGAGCGCCACGTTGTCGCCGAGGCGGAACACCGCGTCGCTCTCGCGCATCGTCCGCCACGCGACCGCAGCCAGCGCGGTGAGAGCCTGGTCGCGCGCGGGAGGCGGCGCGTCGTCGAGACCGTCGAGCTCCCAGAACACGACCGACACCGGTTGCACCTTTCGCCGCGCCGCAGCCACCACTTGCTGCAGGACCACCGGGAGGTGACGCTCGCGGATGAGACCGGACGCCGGGTCGATCTCCCAGTCGTCGGTGGGTTCGCCCGTAGGGGACGCGCGCTCCGACGCGTCCGCCTCGAGCGCACGGAGCTGCCGGCGGAGACGGCGGCTCTGCGCGCGCGCCTCCCACAACGACTGCTCGGCGCGCGTGCGACGGACGTCGAGTACGGCGCCGACGGCGGCGGCCGCAACCCCGACGACCGCGGCGACCAGCGCGAGCGGAGCCTCGTCGAGCACGACCGCGGCGACACCCGCGGCGAGCGCGACGCAGGCGAGCGCCGCGCAGATGCCGACTCCCCAGTGGGAGCCCCGCCGCACCGGCGCCTCGGGTGCCGGCTCCGTCGCTGGGGGATCGGTCACCGGCCGGCGCGCTCCGCGGCCAGGTCGGCGAGCTCGCCGACGATTTCGCCCAGCTTGTAGTCCTTCGGTGTGTAGACGCGCGCGACGCCTGCGGCGACGAGCTCGGGCTGGTCGGCTTCGGGGATGATGCCTCCTACGACGACAGGCACGTCGACGCCGGCCTCGCGGAGCAGGCGCACGGTTTCGGGGACCAGTGCGCGGTGGGATCCCGACAGCACCGACAGGCCGACGAGGTCGACGTCTTCGTCGCGTGCGGCAGCGGCGATCTGCTCGGGCGTGAGCCGGATGCCCTGGTAGATCACCTCCATGCCGGCGTCGCGCGCCGCGACCGCGATCTGCTCCGCACCGTTCGAGTGGCCGTCGAGCCCGGGTTTGCCGACGAGGACCCGCACGGGATGGCCGAGCACGCGTGCGCTCGCCGCGACGCGCTCGCGCGCCTGGAGCAAGTCCGGGCCGACGGCGGCGTGCACGCCGCCCACACCGGTGGGGGCGCGGTACTCACCGAAAACCTCGCGGAGGGCGTCGGCCCAGTCGCCGACCGTGCCGCCGGCCCGGGCGAGGGCGATCGTGGCCGGCACGAGGTTCTCCGCGGTAAACACCGACGCGCGCAGCGCGTCGAGCGCGGCGGCGACCGCCGCGCCGTCGCGCGCGTCTCGCCACCGCCCGAGGCGCGCGAGCTGTTCCTGCTCCGCGCGGTCGTCCACAACGAGGATGTGGGACTCCTCGTCGAACCCTGCCACGAGGGGAGAATCGGCAGTTTCCGTGTAGCGGTTGACCCCGACCACCGCCGTGTCGCCCGTCTCGATGCGGCGCACCCGGTCGGCGTTGCTCTGCACGAGGCGCTGCTTCATGGCGTCGATCATGGCGAAGGCCCCGCCGCCCTCGAGGACCCACTCGAGCTCTGCCTCGGCCGCGTCGGCGAGCTCGGTGGTCTTCGCCTCGACGACGTGAGAACCTGCGAAGAGGTCGTCGTACTCGAGCAGGTCGGTCTCGAAGGCGAGCACCTGCTGGATGCGGAGCGACCACTGCTGGTCCCACGGCCGAGGCAGTCCCAGTGCTTCGTTCCAGGCCGGGAGTTGGATGGCCCGGGCACGCGAGTCTTTCGAGAGTGTGACGCCCAGCGTCTCGAGCACGATGCGCGGGACGTTGTTCTCGGGCTGTGCCTCGGTGAGCCCGAGCGAGTTGACCTGCACGCCGAAGCGGAAGCGGCGGAGCCGCGCGTCGGTCACGCCGTAGCGGTCGGCGGTGATGCGGTCCCAGAGCCGCCCGAACGCGCGCAGCTTGCACATCTCCTCCACGAACCGGATGCCCGAGTTCACGAAGAACGACAGCCGGCCCACGACGTCGGGCATCTCGTCCTCGGACACCTGCCCCGACTCGCGCACCGCGTCGAGCACGCCGACCGCGGTCGCCAGGGCGTAGGCGATCTCCTCGACGGGTGTCGCCCCCGCCTCCTGCAAGTGGTACGAGCACACGTTGATGGGGTTCCACTTCGGGACGTGACGGACCGCGTGGCAGATCAGGTCGACGGTCAAGCGACGCGAGGCTTCGGGCCCGAAGATGTAGGTGCCCCGCGCGAGGTACTCCTTCACGATGTCGTTCTGCGTGGTGCCCGCGAGCAGGCGTGGGTCGACGCCCCGTTCCTCGGCGAGCGCGAGGTACATGCCGAACAACCACATCGCGGTGGCGTTGATCGTCATCGACGTGTTCATCGTGTCGAGCGGGATTTCGTCGAAGAGCGCGCGCATCTCGCCGAGGTGGGGTACCGGGACGCCGACCTTGCCGACCTCACCGCGGGCGAGCGGGTGGTCGGGGTCGTAGCCGGTCTGCGTGGGGAGGTCGAACGCGACCGAGAGCCCGGTCTGGCCTTTGGCGAGGTTGCCGCGGTACAGCTCGTTGGAGGCGCGTGCCGACGAGTGGCCCGAGTACGTCCGCATCAACCAGGGTCGGTCGGCCACGGCTCCATTGTCCTCCACGGCCCTCACGAACGGGGTCGGAGGACCCTACCGGGCGTAGTCGTAGAAGCCTTCTCCGCTCTTGCGGCCCAGGCGTCCGGCGGCGACCATGCGACGGAGCAGCAGTGCAGGCGCGAAATTGGGGTCGCCGAATTCCTTGTGCAACGCGTCGAGGATCGCCAGGCTCACGTCGAGGCCGACGAGGTCGAGCAGCTCCAGCGGGCCCATGGGGAAGTTGCAGCCGCCCTTCATCGCGGTGTCGATGTCCTCGCGCGTCGCCACCCCGCTGTCGTAGAGCTTCACCGCGTTGTTGAGGTAGGGAAAGAGCAGCGCGTTCACGACGAAACCCGACTGGTCCTTGACGCTCACGCCCGTCTTGCCGCAGGCGCTGACGAAGGCGTGGGCTTCGTCCATCGTCTCGTCCGACGTCGTCAAGGCGCGTGCGATCTCGACCAGCGACATGACCGGTGCCGGGTTGAAGAAGTGGATACCGCACACGCGGTCGGGGCGGTCGGTCACCATCGCGAGCTCGACGATCGGGAGCGTCGACGTGTTCGTGGCGAGGATCGTGCCGGGCGCACAGATGCGATCGAGCTCGACGAAGAGCTCCTTCTTGGTCGCGAGGTCCTCGATCACCGCTTCGAGCACGAGGTCGCACGCCGCGAGCTCGTCGAGGTCGGTCACGGCGCGCACGCGCGCGGCGACCTCGTCGGCCTCGGCGGCCTCGATCCGCCCGCGATCGACCTGTCTCGCGAGCGACGCGGAGAGACCCTGACGCGCGGCGTCGGCCGCGTCCTGCGTGCGGGAGCGCAGCACCACCTCGATCCCGGCCTTGCTCGCCACCTCGGCGACACCCGAGCCCATGTGCCCGGCCCCCACGATCCCGAGTTGCTTCACGACCATCGATCGAGCCCTTTCGTCCGAACACCCCCGGCGGGCGAGCGGACAGGTTACCGCGCGGTAACTTGTGGCGGCGCCTCGAGCGGGGAGCGGGGCAAAGTGCCCGTACCGGTAGGCTCCCCGCCCGATGGCCGCCCGCAAGAAGTCCGGTGCCGCCACGGATCGACGGGCCGCTCCATCCGGTCGTCGGGGGGGCACGCTCGTCCTCGTCGGTGGGGGTGAGTTCCGGTCCGGGTGCCGTGCCCTCGACGCCGACCTCGTGGCGCGAAGCGGCGTCGGCGAGGTGGTCGTGCTCCCGACGGCTGCGGCGTTCGAGCACCCCGACCGCGTCGGCGAGCGCGCCGCCGCGCACTTCGGCGAGCTGGGTGCCACGGTGCACGCGCTCCCGGTCCTGCACCGGGGCGAGGCAGAAGAGCCGCAGAACGCCGAGGCCGTCCGAGCGGCGAAGTTCGTCTACGTCGCCGACGGTTCGCCGTTGCACCTGCGGTCGGTGCTGAAGGACTCCGCGCTCTTCGACGCGCTGCTCGCGTCGTACCACGGCGGTGGCGTGCTCGCGGCGTCAGGCGCGGGCGCGACCGTGCTCTGCGATCCGATGGTCGATCCGCGCGGGGGTGCGTACACCGTCGGACTCGGTATCGTGCGCAACCTCGCCGTGTTCCCCTACCACGGGACCGCGGCCGACCATCTACGCGAGCGATCGATCGACCTGTTGCCACCGAACGCGACGCTCGTCGGTGTCGACGAGGAAACCGCTTTGGTACGCGATCCCGACGGCACGTGGCGAGTCGCGGGCTCGGGCCACGTCACCGTGTACGCGGGCGGATCATCGGTCGCGTACCGCGACGGGGCCGCGATCGAGGGCCTTCCCGCCTACTGACAGGTCACGTCGAGGTTCGCGAATCGCGAATCAGCGAACCCCCTCGGCGAGACCGTCAGCGGGCTGCACTCTTGGCCTCGAAGGTCGCGGCGATGCCGCCGTCGGCGCGGAAGAGCTCCAGTCGATCGCCGGTGACGCGGTACGTGTTCGCCAGCTGGAGCGCGGCGAGGTACTGGCGCTCCTGTGTCGCGACGTCTTCGTTCGCGCACGCCTCGAGCGTCGCGACCAGGGTTCCGATCGAGATCTGTTCCCCATTGGTTTCGAAGGGCCCGTGGAAGGTGTTGCATCCGGCGCTGCCCGAGACGGTGGGGACCTCGAAGTCGGCGGTGAGCGCCGTGCCGACGATGACCGACCGCACGGCATTGCCGGTGTAGTAGCTGGTGGCCACCCACTCACGCGCGAGCGCCTGCGTGCCGCCCGACGCCCGGTAGACGAGGAGCGTCGTCCCGCCGCGGTCGCTGAGCGTGAGGGTGTTGCCCTGGAGGGTGAACGACGCCGTCCTCGGCAGCCGGGCGAGGTAGGCCGTCTCGACCGCGGTGGGACCGGGCTCGCACGCTCGCTGCGTGGTGACGATGGTCGCGCTGATGGTCAGGTCGGGGGAGTCGGCGTGGTAGGTGGTGCGGTACGCGTTGCAGCCGCTCTCACCCGTGAGGCTCCCGCGGTCGAAGCGCGCCGACACCACGACGCCCGTCGACTGCACGCCGAGCGCGTTCGCGTCGGCCAGCACCCAGTTCGTTCCCTCCAGCGGAGTGGAGGAGGGTGCCGGTTTCTCCTGCTTGGACGAGTCGTCGGAGCTTCCGCCGCACGCGACGAGTGTGAGGCACAGCACGCCCAGCGTGGCCACCAACGAGGAACCTCGGCGCATCCGTTCGCTCTCCGACCATCCACGGGCCGACCACGCGCGGGTCCGACGCCGGGCGTCGAAGCGTAGATCGGGTCCTACGGAGCGAGCGAGGTCGTGGTGGGCGCGGCCGTCGTGGTGGGCGTGGCCGTCGTCGAGGACGAGCTCTGGGGCGGGATGATTCCGGCGTCGAACACGTAGATCGTCTTCGTCGGTGTGCCCGTCTGGTCCGAGCTCCCGAACGTGTTGATCTTCTGCGCCACGCGGAGGCCGTCGGCGTCCATGTGCCCGAGGATGGAGTACTTGTAGGGCGCGCCCCCTGAGTTGAGCTGCTTGGCACCGTTCTTGCTCACCACGAGGAAGAACTGCGACCCCGACGTGTTGGGCCCGCTGTTCGCCATGGCGACGTCGCCCGCCTGGTAGCCCTTCTTCGGCGGCTCGTCGGGCAGTGTGTAGCCGGGACCCTCGTTGTCGCCGTTCTTCCCGCCCTGGTCGACGAAGTCCGTGACGATCCGGTGGAACGTCGTGCCGTTGTAATAGCCCTTCGAGATCAGGAACAGGAAGCTGTTCACGGTCTGGGGTGCCTGCTTCGAGTCGAGCGCGATCTGAATGTCACCGCAACTCGTGTGCAGGACGGCCGAGTACTGCGCGGTCACGTCGATCGTGAGCGGTGGCGCCTCGGAGAACTGCTGGGGCTGGGCGGGGCTGGTCGGCTTCGTGCTCACGCACTTCACCGGTGCCGGCGCGCTCGACGACGAGCCGCCGCCGCCCGACGTGAGCTGGATGACCGCGAAGATCGCCACGACGATGAGCAGGGGAATGGCGAGGTTCCGCGCGGTGCGGAGGCGCTTGCGGCGCTGCTCGGCCTGCAACTGCGCCTGGCGCCGCATCTCGCGGTTCTGCCGCTGCCGTTCCCGCTTCGTTGCCTTGGGCACGGCGGGGGATTGTACCGACCGCTTATCGCGTGCTCGGATCGCGACACTCGCCGGTACGATTGCCCGTCGTGACCCTGCTCGTGCAGAAGTTCGGCGGCACCTCCGTTGCCGATCCCGACCGTATTCGCGCCGTCGCCGACCACATCGTGCGGACGCGGCGTGAGGGTCACGACGTCGTCGTCGTGGTCTCGGCGATGGGCAAGACCACCGACGACCTCGAGCGCCTCGCGCACGACGTCGCCGCCGACCCCCCCGAGCGTGAGATGGACATGCTGCTCACCGCCGGCGAGCGCATCTCGGCCGCCCTGCTCTGCATGGCGGTCATGGACCGCGGCGAGCCCGCGGTGTCGTTCACCGGCTCCCAGGCCGGCATCGTCACCGACACCGCCCACCGCAAGGCGAAGATCGTGGAGATCCACGCCGAACGGATCCAGGAGACCGTGGGCGCGGGTGGCATCGCCGTGGTCGCCGGCTTCCAGGGTGTGTCCACCGCCCGCGACGTCACCACGCTCGGCCGCGGCGCCTCCGACCTCACGGCGGTCGCGCTCGCCGCCACGCTCGGTGCCGACACGTGCGAGATCTACACCGACGTCGCCGGCGTCTACACGGCGGATCCGCGCGTCGTGCCGGAGGCGCGCAAGCTGGCGCGCATCTCGTACGAGGAGATGCTCGAGATGGCGGCAACCGGCGGGCGCGTGCTGGCCATGCGCTCGGTCGAGTTCGCCCGCAACTACAAGGTCCCGGTGCACGTCCGCTCGAGCTTCACGTGGGAGCAGGGCACCTGGGTCACCGAAGAGGAGCCTGGCATGGAGCAGCCGATCATCTCGGGCGTCACCCACGATGTCTCCGAGGCCAAGGCGACCATCTTCCACGTACCCGACCGGCCGGGCATCGCGGCCGCGCTGTTCCGCGCGCTCGCCGACGAGAACGTCAACGTCGACATGATCGAGCAGAACGTGTCCACCGACGGCTACACCGACATCTCGTTCACCGTGCCGAAGGCCGAACTGCCGCGCACGACCGATGTCGTCGACAAGGTGGTGGTCGACATCGAGGCCGGCGGCGCCAACTTCGACGACGCCATCGGCCGGGTGTCGCTGATCGGGGCGGGAATGCGCACGAATCCAGGAGTTGCCGCTCAGATGTTCGAGACGCTCGCGGCGGAGAACGTGAACATCGAGATGATCTCCACGTCGACGATCCGCATCTCGTGTGTCGTCCACGAGCGCGACGTCGAGCGCGCCGTGCAGGCCCTTCACCGCTCCTTCGAACTGGAAACCGCGTGAGCGGACGCGAGCGACGCGGAGGGAGCCGAGGGAGCGGAGCGGGAGCGGCGCAATGGTGAGGGGTGGCGGAGCCGAGCGGAGCGAGGTGGAGCAGGCGCCGCGAGCGGAGCGGATGGAGCGAGTGGAGCGATGCGGAGGGAGCGGAGCGGGAGCGGCGCAATGGTGAGGGTAGGTGTCGTTGGCGCCACCGGGCTCGTCGGCACGGAGATGCTGCGCCAACTCGAGCAGCGCTCGTTCCCGGTCTCGGAGTTGCGGGCGTACGCGTCGCCGAGGTCGGAGGGTCGGAAGCTGCCGTTCAATGGCGGCGAGGTCACGTGCGAAGTGCTGCGCGAGGGCTGCTTCGACGGCCTCGACCTCGTGGTG
>DASPTH010000310.1:0-13792 GCA_035623515.1 Acidimicrobiia bacterium | reverse complement strand
AGCCTGGGCAGTGGTGAACTGGCTCGGGGTGGATCGCATCCCCGTCGCGCGTTACGCGTGCGTGGGTGTCCTGCTGCTCGTCACCGCGTTCGGCTTCGCCGCGCGCGCACGCGAGGTCATCGACCGGCGCCACACCTTCGGCGCGCCGGAGACCGACGCCCAGCGGCTCGTCGACCAGCTCGAGAGTCGCCCGCTGCCACGGAAGCCCGTGCTCGTGCGCGGCTTGGGCACGAGCACGAACGGCCTCGCCCAGGGCCTCGTCGACGAGCTCGACCGGCGGGGTGTGCCCGTGCGCGTCGACAAGCAGTACGGCTTCCAGTACGGCGACCAGCGCACCGCCGACCGCGCCCACGTCGCCCAGATCTGGTACGTGACGGGCGAAGGTCGATGGCGCAGCCTGCTCCCACGCGACTCCGGCGCGCGTGTCCTCGGGTACGTGTCGGGGCTCAGCGCCCGAGAGGACCGCGAGCTGACGTCGCTCCAACGTGCGGTCGCCGCACAGCTGCGCGCGGCCGGCCGCCCCGACCTCGTCGACGACCTCGACAGCGCGTTCCTCCGAATCGTCGTCGAGAAGGATCGGGTCAGGGGAGTGTCGTTGTCGGACGCCCAGCGCATCTCCGACTTCAACGAGAAGCTGGCTCGTGACGGATCGTGCCGCTGCACCGTCATCGCGTACCCCGCGGCCACCGCGCCGGAGCTCCCGTACAGCATGGGCTTCTGACCGGGCTCGGCGCGCCGCTCAGCGGTTGAGGGTGAGCTCGACGTCGAGACCGGGAAGGGTTTGCACCTCGGTCAGGTAGAGGTCGTGGTTCGGCAACTTGCTCACGTACTTCCGGCTCGGCGTGAGCACGTCGACGGTGCCGGTCCCGGAGTTCTTGCGGTAGGCGAACTCCTCGAGCTGCTGCGGTTGTGCGAGCGCAACGGGAACGTTCGCCGCCGAAGCGACGCCGACCCTGATGGTGCCGAGCGGCGCGGTCAGCGGCACGGTGCCGGGCGCGCTCGCCGCCGCCGATCCCGCGGGCGCGAGCGTCCATTCGGTCTCGAACCTCTGGCCGGGGGTCGCGCTCGTGGACAGGGTGCGCTGCTCGACGCGGTTGCCGACGCGGACGTACGCGACGACCGTGGGCCCGGCCGCGTTCGTGACCCGCACACGCACGGTGACGTTCGTGCCGTCGACGACCTGGAGCGGGACGAGCGACACCTTGGGAATCGGCGCGTCGTGGTACGCGACGGGATCGTCGAACAGCGGGTCGGTGGTGCGCTCCAGGTAGGCCGTGCGGTTCGGGTGGCTGCTGATCGCGTCGAGGTTCTCGGGTCCGCGATCGAGGGCGTAGAGGATCTTGCCGTCGAGGTCGGGCGCGTTGCTCGAGTACGGGTTGAGGTGCATGAGGTAGGGCCCGGAGTTCTCGACGATCACGAGCGCCGGCAGCTGGGCCGAGCGGGTCGCGTCCTTCCAGGGCAGCTGGGCCTCGCTGATCTTGTGGTTCGGCGCGAGCTTGGCAGCCGCGTAGGGCACGGTCACCGCCGCGAGCACCACGCCCAGTGCGATCCCGAGTGCGCGCCGGTGGCGCCAGGCCGCGATCAGCACGGTGGCGATGAACACGCAGGCGGGGGCGTAGAGGGGGATGTAGTACACGGGGGCCGACAGGGACGCAGCCCGGCTCGAGAGCAGCGTGCCCCAGAACAGGACGTACCCCACGGGGAACACGACCGCGATGCCGAGCAGCACCAGGGTGCTGCGGTCGCGTCGCCGGAGCCAGATGCCCACCAGCGCGACGGCGACGCCGAGCCAGCCCCCCACGAGGAAGGGTGGCATGGTGCGGAAGTTGTGCACGACCGCGTGGAACGCGGGGCTCCCCGAGTAGTCGAAGATCTGCGCGATCGGCATCAGCCGGCGTGGTCCGAACCCGAACGTGTCGAGTGGGTCCTTGGCGGTGATCGGGAACGTGGTGAAGCTCCCGCTCACGTGGCGGTTGTACAGCAGCGTGAACGCGACGAACGGCGCGAAGGCGACGCCCGTGTAGAGCACCGCTCGCCACAGCGGGCGCCACTTCCGCCACCACACGATGGCCGCATACGCGAACATCGGAGCCGCCCACAGCACGGCGTCGAACGGGCGGGTGAGCAGGACCCACCCGAGGGTCACGCCGGCCGTCAGGAACAGCAGCCGCGAGCCCCTGCGCAACCCGGCGAGCAGCGCGGTCCCGAACAGCAATCCGAGGCCGAGCGAGAACAGGTAGCCGAGGTAGACGCCGCTCTGGATCACGAGGATGGGGGAGGCGACCATCAGCGCCGCGGAGACGATGGCGAGGTGCCGGTCGTTCGTGATCTCGCGCGTGAACGCGTACGTGCCCAGCACGGCGAGCACGCTGCCGATGACGAGCGCGAGGTCGGGCGACCCGAAGATCGTGTCGACGGCGAGGAGCAGCAGGGGCCAGCCGACCGTGTACTGCGAGAAGAACCCGCCGTCGCGGAGCCCGGCGAGCCACGGCCAGTAGAAGAACGGCGCTCCTCCGTCGGTGGTGAAGATGTGGCCCCCGCGGAGCGCCTCCATCTGCCAGAGGTAGGTGGCCTCGTCCCGGTTCCACGAGAACGCGGGGTAGACGAGGTGCTTGGAGAGGAGCGCCGTCGCGGCAGCCGCCACGCCCAGCGCGAGCAGCGGCCACTGCCGCCGGAGCCAGGTACGCCCCGCGCTCGTGAGCGCGGGCTCGTGGTCCACCGCGGCAGGGGACTCGGCCCGCGCGTCGAGAGCCGTTCCGAGCGCCGCCATGCGGGCGGAGTCTACCGATCGCATCGCGACGCGGACGTGCAGCGACGGTGGCGCGCGTTTGGTCACGTCTACGATCCGGGGCCGCATGGAGGCTGTGGCGGCGCCGGCCGCGCGACGGGGCGCGGAGCGCGGCCGGCGCCTCGAAGTCGTCGGCCTCGCGTTGCTCGCGTACGTGCCGTTCCTCCTGTCGTCGCCCGGAAAGGTGAGCGCCGACACCAAGACGTACCTCTATCTCGACCCGGGTCGGCTGCTCTCGCGCGCTCCCTACCTGTGGGACCCGCACGTGGGCTTCGGCACGGTGCCGCACCAGCAGATCGGCTACCTGTTCCCGATGGGCCCGTTCTTCTGGCTCACCCACGAGGTCGGCATCCCCGACTGGGTGGCCCAACGGGTCTGGCTCGGCACGATCTCGTTCGCAGCGGTGCTCGGTGCGCGTTGGCTCTTCACCATGCTCGGCGTGCGCCGGTTCGGCGCGCTCGCGGGCGCGCTGGTGTACCTGCTCACGCCCTACCAGCTCGCGTTCACCGCGCGGATCTCGGTGATCCTCCTCGCGTGGGCGGCGTTGCCGTGGCTCGTGGGGCTCACGATGCGTGCGGTGAGCGACGGCGGCTGGCGCGATCCTGCGCTGTTCGCGCTGGTCGCGCTCGCGGCCGGCAGCGTCAACGCGTCGTCGCTCCTGCTCGTGCTGATCGCGCCGGGGCTCTGGCTCGTGCTGCATGCATGCGGCGGCCGCGAGGCGTTCGGCGCCAGCCTGCGCGCCGCCGGCCGGATCGCGTTGCTCGGGCTCGGTGTGTCGTTGTGGACGATCGTCGGCTTGCGGGAGCAGGGCGCGTACGGGCTCCCGGTGCTCCAGCTCACCGAGACGCTGCAGACGGTCGCCCGGTCGTCGTCGCCCACCGACCTGCTGCGCGGGATCGGGAATTGGTACTTCTACGGCACCGACCGGTTCGGCTACTCGATCGACCAGGCGTCCGACTACCTCCACAGCGACCTCGTCGTCTTCGCGACGTTCGCAATCCCCGTGCTCGCGCTCGCCGCCGCGGGCGCACTCCGTTGGCGGCACCGTGCCTACTTCGCGGTGCTCGTCGTCGTCGGCACCGTCGTCGGTGTCGGCGCGTTCCCGTACGCCAACTCGACGCCGTACGGCGCGCTGTTCAAGATCTTCGCGAACGACACCTCGGCCGGGCTCGCGCTCCGGAACACGCCGCGTGTCGTCCCCGTCGTCGTCCTCGGCCTGGCCGGCCTGCTCGCGGCCGGGGTCGGCGCGTTGTCGTCGCACCGTCAGCAGCTCGTCGCCGCCGGCGTGGTCGTTGCGCTGGCGCTCGTGGCATTCCTGCCGGTCTGGCGCTTCGGTTACCTGTCCGGCGGTGTGTCGCGTGACGAGAACATCCCGCAGTACTGGACGGATGCGGCGGCCGCTCTCCAACGCGGGGGCGACGCCACCCGAGTGCTCGAGATCCCCGGGAGCAGCTTCGCGGCATACCGGTGGGGCGACACGATCGAACCGATCACGCCGGGTCTGATCGACCGGCCCTACGTGGCGCGGGAACAGCTCCCCGCCGGTACGCCGCCGTCGGTCGAGCTCCTGCAGGCGCTCGACCACCGGCTGCAGGAGGGCACGTTCGAGCCGCAGTCCCTGGCGCCGTACGCGCGGCTCACCGGCGTGGGGACCATCTCGTTGCGCTCCGACCTCCAGTACGAACGCTTCGACACGCCCCGCCCGCGCACGCTCTGGGCGCTGCTCACGCAGCCGCTCGCCACGGGGCTGCGGGCGCCACAGGAGTTCGGGCGCGGCGTCCCGAACCGCGCGTCGAACCAGTTGCCGATGCTCGACGACATCGAGCTGCGGACGCCCGTCGATGCCGCCGACCCGCCCGCGGTCGCGCTCTTCGACGTGGTCGATCCGGTACCGATCGTGCACAGCGCGCCGAGCGCGCAGCCCGTCGTCCTGTCGGGTGATGGTGAGGGCATCGTCGACGCGGCTGCAGCCGGGCTGATCGACGGCAACCAGCTGGTGCTCGAATCCGCGGCGCTCGACGACGTCGAGCTCACGCGTGCGCTCCACGCCGGCGCCGACCTCGTGCTCACCGATTCGAACCGGCGGCGCAGCCAGCACTACTTCTCGCGCATCCGCGACACGACCGGGTACACGGAGCGTGCGGGCCAGACCGCGCGGCACGACGACGACACGTTCCGCCTCGAGCCCTTCCCGGGCACGGGCGACGACGCGCGCACCGTCGTCGAACAGCACGGCGGTCAGGTGGGCGCCACCGACTACGCGACGTCCGCCGATCGTCCCGCGAACGCGTTCGACGGCGACCCGCGAACCGCATGGCGCGTCGGCGGCCGTGCCGTCGGTGACCGCATCGTGATCCACCCGGATCAGCCGGTGCAGACCGACCACGTCACGCTCGCGCAACTGCCCGGCGTCCTCGGCCGCTCGATCTCCGAGGTCCGCCTGCACTTCGATGGCGGCGACACCCTCGAGGTCGCGCTCGGCCCGGCGTCGCGTACCGCCGCCGGCCAGACGGTCACGTTCCCGGAGCGGACGGTACGGAGCCTCGCGGTGGAGATCCGTGGTGTGCGCATCCCCGATGTCGACCCACTGCCGCGGGAAGTCGGGTTCACCGAGATCGGCCTCGGCGACGTGCGCGTGCGCGAGACCGTGCGCCTCCCCGTCGAGTTGAGCCACCGCGTCGGCGCCGGCGCCGATGGGCACCGCCTCGACGTCGTGCTCTCGCGGCAGCGGTACGACCCGGGTGAGCTCCAGGACGAGGAGCTGGCGCTGGACCGGCGCTTCGTGCTGCCCGACGCTCGGACGTTCGGCGTCTCGGGAACCGCACGCATCGACCCGAACGCGCCGGATGCCGTGCTCGACGACCTCCTCGGCACGACCGCACCGGGAACCGTGTACACGTCCTCGGATCACCTGGCCGGTGACCTCGACGCGCGCGCGTCGCGCGCGTTCGACGGCGACCCGTCGACCGCGTGGAGCCCGAACTTCGGCCCCCAGCGCGGCCGCTGGATCGACGTCACGTTGCCCGCACCGGTCACGGTCGACCACATCGACCTGACCGTCGTCGCCGACCGGCGGCACTCGGTGCCCACTCAGTTCACCCTCGCCGCCGACGGGGTGCCGCTGCGAACGTTCACCATCGAGCCTCCCGCCCGCGGCAAGCCCGGCACGACGCGCACGGTCAGCGTGCCGTTCGACCCCGTGACCGGCAAGCAGTTCCGCCTCTACGTCGACGCTGTCGAGCCCAAGATGACGACGGTGCTGCGCCACCAGCCGAAGGTCGAGGCCCCCGTCGCCATCGCCGAGGTGGGACTGGCGGGCGTGCCGACGCCGGCCGCCGCAGCGACGGTGTCGACGGCGTGCCGCGCCGACCTGCTCGCGGTGAACGGCGCGCCGGTGCCCATTCGGGTGGTCGGCGACGCGTCCGACGCGCGCAGCGGACTGGCCATCGACCCGTGCGGGATCGTCCCCTCGGTCGCGCTCCCACGGGGGAGCAACACGTTGCGGTCGACCGCGGGGCTCGACACTGGGATCGACATCGACCGCGTCGTGCTGTCGTCGGGCACGGACGGGCGCGCCGCGCCTCCCGCGGTGCTCGGCACACCGCTCGACCAGTCGGGCGCGTCGGTGCGGGTGGTCGGCTCGACGCCGGACTCCTACGACCTCCGCGTGCGGACGGACGGGAAGCCGTTCTGGTTGGTGCTGGGCGAGAGCGCCGACGACGGTTGGGAGGCGACCACGAGCTCGGGCGCGGTCGGCTCGCGCCAGGTCGTGAACGGGTTCGCCAACGGTTGGCTGGTCACGCCCCGTGGCGCGGGCACGCTGACCATGGAGCTGCGGTGGACGCCGCAGCGCGCGGTGTGGCTCGGGATCGCGGTGTCGGTTCTGGCGGTCCTCGCGTGCCTCGCCATCATCGTCGTCGCGACCCGGCGGCGCCGGGGCCGGGCGTCGCCCGCGGGCGCGGCGCTCGCCGACCCGCCCGCGATGTGGTCGCCGTTCGCCTACCCGGGCGCGCCGCCGTCCACCGGCATCCTCGTCGTGCTGGCGATCGGTGCGGCGGTCGGTACGTCGCTGTTCTCGCGCCCGTGGATCGGCTTCGTGGTCGGGGTGGCCACCCTCGTGGCAGCGCGGGTGGCGGGTGGCCGGATCCTCCTCACGGCCGGCGCGCCGGTCGCACTCGCGATGGCGCGGATCGCGCGCTTCGACGATCTCGCCTGGCTCGCGATCGCGTTGCTCGCGCTCGACGTCGTCACGTGGTGGGTACGGGAACGGCCGAGACGGCGAGCGACGGCAGCGACGACACCCGCGTCAGAGTGACCCCGTTCCGGTCGATCACGGCCGTGTACCTCCGCGCCGGTGTCAACAGCTCGATCGTGGGCCCGTCGAAGCGGTACGAGAACTGCTGTTGCTCGTTGCGCGGCCGTAACGCGTCCTCGGGTGTCGTGCCCGAACCTGCCCCGACCACGAACTGACGGCGGGGCGCGTCGAGTGGCACCGTGCCGCTTCCCGCGCTCGCGCTGCCGGGTTGGACGACCCGCCAGGTCGTCTCGAACTGGTCGCCCTTCGCGGCGGTCGTGCTGAGAGTGCGCTGCTCGACACGCGGGCCCACCTGGAGGTACGCGACGACGACCGGATTGTCCGTGGTGTTGGTCACGTGCACGCGCAGGTCGAAGGACGGCGCCCGTTCCACACGCATCGGTGTGACCGTGATCGTCGGCACCGGGAGGTCGAAGTCGTCGAGCGTCTGCTCCGTCGTGAGGTTCGTCCGCATGAAGTAGACGCGGCGCCCGGGCCGGCTCGCGATCAGATCGAGGTTCTGCGCCCCGCGGTCGGTCGCGTAGAGGATGCGACCGTCGAGGTCCGGCGCGTTCTCGGAGAACGGGTCGAGGTGCAACAGGTACGGGCCGGAGTCCTCGAGGAACACGAGCGAGCGTCCGTGGATCGATCGCTCGGCAACCTGCCACGGGACCTGGGCCTCGCTGATCGCGTGGTTCTTGTCGAGCCGGTCCACCATCCACGGGATTGTCGCCACGACGAGGACCGCGCAGAGCGCGACCGCGAGTGGTGGGCGGCGGCGCCACGCCGCGGTCAGGGCGATCGCGATCAGGATGCAGAGGGGCGGGAACAACGGGATCAGGTAGAGCGGCCCCGACACGAAGGCGAAGTGCGCCGACAAGTGGATGCCCCAGAAGAAGAAGTAGCCGACCGGGAACGCGACCCCGATGGCGAGCAGTGCGTACGTGCTGCGCTCGCGGCGCCGGATCCAATAGCCGACCGCCGCGACGCCGACGCCGAGATAGCTGCCGAGCAGGAAGGGCGGGAGCTCCACGCCGTTCCGGCCGACGCCCTTCAGCGCCACCTTCGGCGTGAAGTCCTCCGTCGGCCACCGGCTGCCGATGCTCCGCGTGCCGAAGCCGAACGTGTCGCGCGCGTCGGCGGCGGTGATCGGGAACTGGGTGAAGCTCCCCGTGACGTACCGGTTGTAGGCGAGGGTCGCGACGAGCAGCGGGAGGAACCCCACCGCGGCCCACGCGGCGCCGCGGAGCAAGGTGCGCCGCTCGCGCCAGTACGCGAATGCGCCGTACGCCCCGAACGCGACTGCCCACAGGAAGGCGTCGTAGGGCCGGGTCATGAACAACCATCCGACGAGGGCGCCGCTCAGCACCAGGAGCCACCGGCGCGACATCCGCAGCCCGGCGAGGAGCGACGCGCCGAACAGCGTGCCGAGGCCGAGCGAGAACAGGTAGCCGAGGTAGAGGCCGCTCTGGACGACGAGGACCGGCGAAACCGTGAGCGCAGCCGCGGCGACCAGCGCGATGGTGCGGTCGCGGGTGAGCTCGCGGGCGAGCGCGTACGTGCCCACGACGGCGAGCGCGGTCCCGAACACGATGGCAGCGGCGGCGGTCCCGAAGAGGGTGTCGGCGACGAGCAGCACCAGTGGCCAGCCGAGCGTGTACTGCGAGAAGTACATGCCGTCGCGGATGCCGCTGAGCCACGGTTGGAAGAACAGCGGCGTGCCGCCGCCGCTCGTGAAGATGCGGCCGGCTTCGAGCGCGTGGACCTGCCACAGGTAGACGGGTTCGTCCCGGTTCCACGAGTACGCGGGGAAGATCTGCGTGTGCACGACCACGGAGATCAGGCACGCGACGAGCACGATCGCGGCGAGGGGCCAGTACTCGCGCAGCCGCGAACGCGCCGGCCGCAGCTCCTCGGCGACGGCGTCCCCCACGGGGAGAATCTACGGCCGGGTCATCACGGGATCGGGAACGAGCGTCAGCGCGGCAGGTACCCTGCGGCGCAGCGAGTGTGGCCCAGCGGCCCGGTCTGCCGCAGGCGCACCGAGAGCGGGATCAGGAACGAGCGTCAGTGAGTGTGGCCCAGCGGCCCGGTGTGCCGCAGGCGCACCGAGAGCGGGATCAGGAGCGGCCGCGGAGCATCCGGTAGTAGCCGGAGAAGCGGTCGACGATCTCCTCGGGCAACGGCACGATCTCGCCGAGCAGCATGGCGCCCCACACGATCTCGGCGGTGAGCTCTACGAGCTGGGCGAGCTCGAGCGAGTGCTTCGGGTTTCGCCCCACGACGAAGAGGCCGTGGTTCGCCATCAACACCGCCGCGCGGTCGCCGAGGTGGCGCGACACCTCCTCGGCCAGCTCGACCGAGCCGGTCGTTCGGTACTCGGCCACGGGCACGTCGCCGCCGAGGTAGACGAGGACTTCCTCGATGACCGCCGGGATCGGCTTGCGGGTGAGCGCGAACATCGTGCAGTACTTGGCGTGGCAGTGCATCGTCGCGTCGACGTCGGCATTGCCTGCCAGCGCGCTCAGGTGCAGCGCCTTCTCCGACGTCGGGTTGCGCTCGCCTTCGACCACGTTGCCGTCGAGGTCGCATACCACGAGGTCGGCGAGGCCCATCTCGCGGTAGTCGAGCGACGATGGTGTCAGCACGACGTTGCCGTCGGGGAGGCGGGCGGCGAGGTTGCCGGCGGTGCCGTGCACGAGCCCGCACTCCAGCATCTCCTTCGCGACCCAGAGCAAGTCTTCCTTGACTTCGGTGTTGGTTCGAGTGACGGTCATGACAGGACCTCGGGGTTCACCAGGTTGTCGGGTCGTTCTCCGGCCAGGAGCGCGGCGATGCCGTTCGCGATGCTGCGCGAGTGGTTGGCTTCGGTGTCGTAGGTGGCGCCGCCGATGTGCGGTGTGAGCACGACGTTGTCCATCGTGCACAGCGGATGGTCGACGGGGAGGCGCTCGCCCACGAAGTGGTCGAGCCCGGCTGCCGCGAGCGGGCCGTTTCGGAGCGCGTCGACCAGCGCGTCGGTGTCGTGGAGCTGCGCGCGTGCGAGGTTGAGGTACACGGAGCCCTCGCGCATCTTCGCGAACTGCTCGGCGCCGATCATTCCCTGTGTCTCGGGCGTGACCATCGCGTGCATCGAGACGACGTCGGCCTCGGCGAGCAGGTCGTCGAGCGAGTGCGTCGCCTCGTCGTTGTACGGGTCGTACGCGATCACGCGCATGCCGAGCCCCTCGAAGCGCCACTTGGCGGCGCGGCCCACCGCCCCGAGCCCGACGATCCCCGCGGTGCGGCCGGCGATCTCCCATGCCCGGTAGCGCTGGTAGGGGAACGTGCCGCCGCGGTACGGATCGCCGGCACGGACATCCTTGTCGCCCGCGACGACGCCGCGGGAGGCGGCGAGCAGGAGCGCGACGGTGAGCTCGGCCACGGCGTCGGCGTTGCGGCCCGGCGCCCGCAGCACCGGGATGCCGGCGGCGGTGGCCGCGGCGATGTCGACGTTGTTCGGGTCGCCCCGGCACGAGCCGATCGCCACGAGCGGCAGGTCGAAGACGGGGCCGGACACGAAGTCGGACTCGACGATCAGCAGGTCGGCCTCCTCGGCCTGCACGCGCTCGGCGAGCTGCTCGCCGTTGTAGATGCGGAGGGGCTGCTGGTCGATCCAGGGGTCGAGCACGACGTCCGCGAGCGTCTCGAGGGTGGCGAGGCCCTCGCCGCGGAACGGTGCCGTCACGAGGGCACGGTGGTCAGTCATCGGCGGTGATCTTGGCATGCCGCGGCGGGTCCGGATCCGGTCGCCCCGGCACCATCCATCGTGACGAGGTAGCAGTTGACAACTGTTGTTGATAAGATGCCACCCATGAAGACGGTCGAGGAGCTCACGGCCCGGTTCCGGGCGCACGGCCTGCGGGTGACGCCCCAGCGGCAGGCGATCTTCCGGCTCCTGTACGGGGCGGGATCGCACCCCACGGTGGAGTCGCTCTACGACGCGGCGCGGGCCGAGATGCCCACGATCTCGCGCAAGACCGTGTACCAGACCGTCCATGACCTCGAGGCGATGGGGGAGGTCGCGGTGCTCGACGTGGGTACCGGAGCGATCCGCGTCGATCCCAACGTGGAGGACGCCCACCATCACCTCGTGTGCACGACCTGCGGCAGCGTGCGCGACGTGCTCGTCGACGTTGCCGACCTCCGGATCCCCGCACGGTACCGGCGCGACTTCCAGGTCGACGCCGTCGAGGTCGTGTTCCGCGGCCGGTGCGATGCGTGCGCCGTCGAGTCCTGACGTCCCAACCCGAGAAAGCGAGCAACGAACATGCCCCAGTTGAACGGCACGAAGACCCACGAGAACCTCAAGGAAGCCTTCGCAGGAGAGAGCCAGGCGAACCGCCGCTACCTGTACTTCGCGCAGAAGGCCGACGTCGAGGGGTACCCGGACGTCGCCGCGCTGTTCCGTTCCGTCGCGGAGGGCGAGACCGGCCACGCGTTCGGCCACTTCGACTTCCTGTCGGAGGTGGGTGACCCGGTCACGGGCGTGCCCGTCGGCGCGACCCAGGACAACCTGAAGTCGGCCATCGAGGGCGAGACCTACGAGTACACGGAGATGTACCCGGGCTTCGCCCGCACCGCCCGCGACGAGGGCTTCGACGAGGTCGCCGAGTGGCTCGAGACGCTCGCCCGCGCCGAGAAGAGTCACGCCGGCCGCTTCACCCAGGGCCTCGAGAACCTGGACTGACCCCAGCCCACGAACTTGCGTCAGGAACCGACGCTCTACGTCGCTTCCTGACGCAACTTCCGGGTGGGACGGCGGATGTCGCTCTACGACCCCAACGATTCGAGCTACGACGACCCGGTCGCGGTACGCGCGGAGCGCGACCGCACGTTCCAGGTGTGCAGCGACTGCCGGATCTGTGTGCGACTGTGCCCCAGCTTCCGGTCGTTGTTCTCGATGATCGACGCGCACGACGACGGCGCACACGACGTGCGCGTGCTGACCGATCAGCAACACGACCGCGTCGTCCGCGAGTGCTACCAGTGCAAGCTCTGCTACGTCGTGTGCCCCTACACACCCGGGCGCGAACAGGAGTGGATCATCGACTTCCCGCGGCTCATGTTGCGATCGCTGGTCGTCCAGCACGTGCAGTCCAAGGTGTCGCCCAGCGCGAGGCTCCTCGCGCGGACCGACCTGCAGGGCAAGCTCGCGACCACGCTCGCCCCGGTTGTGAACCGGGTCAACAGCTTGGGCCTCGCCCGCACCGCGATGGAGAAGGTCGCGGGCATCGCGCGAGAGCGGCTGCTCCCCAGCTTCGCGAACGTACGTTTCTCGAGCTGGTTCCGGGGTCGGCGGCTGCTCACACCCACGGATGAGCCGCGCTCGACGGTCGCGCTCTTCCCGACGTGCCTCGTCGAGTACCAGGAACCGTCGATCGGCAAGGCCGTCGTCGGCGTCTACGAACGCAACCGCATCGCGTGCGACCTGCCCGACGGCGAGGTCTGCTGCGGGATGCCGTGGCTCGACGCGGGCGACGCGCACAAGTTCCGCGAGCACGCCGAGCACAACGTCGCGGTGCTCGCTCAGCAGGTGCGGGAGGGCAAGGACGTCGTGGTCCCGCAACCCACGTGCGCGTACGTGCTCAAGAACGAGTACCCGGACTTCCTCGCCACCGACGACGCGCGGCTCGTCGCCGAGCACACCTTCGACACGTCGGAGTACCTGCTGGCTCGCCACCGGGAGGAGCCCCTCGACACGCAGTTCGACGGCGCCACCTACGGCAGCATCCTCTGGCAGGCCGCCTGCCACTACCGGGCGCAGATGATGGGCCCGAAGAGCAAGCAACTCATGGAGCTCACCGGCGCCAAGGTCACCGTGCTCGAGCGCTGCTCGGCCATCGACGGTACGTGGGGGCTGCGCGCCGAGAACCTCGAACTGGCGAAGCAGGTTGCCAAGCCGCTGATGGAACGGGTCGGCGAGGCCACCGAGGACCTGGTGGCGGGCGACTGCCACCTCTCCAACACCGCGATCAAGGAAGCGACGCAGAAGTCGCCATCGCACCCGATGCAGGTGATGGCGCGCGCATACGGGATCGAGGACGGCGCGTCGTGAGGAAGCTGACCGTCGACGACATCGCCGACCACCGCGCCTACGAGCGCGAGCGCGACGAGTTCCGCCGGCGCATCATCGACCTGAAGCGTCGCCGGAGGATCTCGCTCGGCAACCTCGTGACCGTCGTGTTCGAGAACACGGAGACGATGCGCTGGCAGGTCCAGGAGATGGCACGCGCCGAGCGCATGCTCAGCGACCGGGCGATCGCCGAGGAGGTCGCCACCTACAACGAGCTGATCCCGGAGCCGGGCGAGCTCTCGGGCACGCTGTTCGTCGAGCTCACCGACGACGTTCAGCTCCGCGAGTGGCTCCCCAAGCTCGTGGGCGTCGAGCACCACGTGCGCTTCGAGCTCAGTGACGGCGACCGCGTCGACGCGGTACCCGAGGACGGGGAGCGACTCACGCGCGACGACGTCACCGCTACCGTGCACTACCTGAAGTTCCCGTTCTCTCGCGAGCAGCAGCGCGTGCTCGCCGGTCGCGGACCCTCGCGTCTCGTGGTCGACCACCCCTGCTACTACGCGGTCACCGAGCTCAGCGACGAACAACGCGCCGAGCTAGCGCGTGACTTCCTAGAGTGATCGGGTGGAGATCCGGGTCACGCGCCTCGACC
>DASPTH010000295.1:0-3823 GCA_035623515.1 Acidimicrobiia bacterium | reverse complement strand
GGAGGGCGTCGAGGGCACCGGCAGGGTCGCCGTCGCGCATGCGCAGGCGAGCCAGTTCCCGGAGCGCCAGCGAGAAGTTCACGTCACTTGCTCCGGACTCGGTGAGCGCAATACTTTCCTCGAAGGCTTCCCGCGCGCGCGCTGGGTTCTCGCCCAGCCACGCGTACCCCGTCGCGGTGAGCGCGACCACGATCAGCGTCGGAGCGCCCAGCTGGCGCGCGACGCGGAGCGCGGTGTCGGCATCGGCCCGCGCCACTTCGTTGCCGCCGAACGATCGAAAGAGGGCTCTCACTGCCATGAGGACCGCCCGCGCGTGCGGGTTGCGCTGGATCGCATCGCTGTGGTCGAGCGCTTCGGTCAAAACGGCGTCCGCTTCGGTGAGGCGACCCGCCGTTGCCTCTGCGGCGCTGAGTGCGAGAAACGGGATCTGAGGGCTCGGACAATCCACCGGCACGCCATCGCGCACCGCGTCGATCGCGAGGTCGCGTGCCGTCTCGACATCGCCGCGCTCGTACGCATGGAACGCGGCCGCGCCCAACAGCGCGGGGCGCTGCGCAGTGGTCGCCTCGCCGACGATGGGCAGCGCCTGCTCGGCCCATCCACCCACACCGGCGGTGCGGTCCCATTGCACCTCGTCGGCAAGGTCGGCGACAACCGACAGCGAGAACCGGTGATCCTCGCGCACCTCCGAGTCGAGCGCCCAGAACACCGCGGCACGAATGTTGTCGAGGTCGGCCCGCAATCTCTGGGTCCAGATGAGCTCTTCGGGACCCCACCGGTGGGCACCGATCTCCTCGGCGAGGCCCGCGTAGTGCTCGGCGTGGCGTCGACGCCAGCGGTCGCCTTCGCCGCGCTCGTCGAGGCGCTCGCGCGCATACTGGCGCAGGGTCTCCAGCATCGCGTGGCGCGTCCCCTCCACCCTCTGGTCCGCGGTGACCATCGAGCGGCCGACGAGCCTGCCAAGAGTGTCCCGCACGGTCCACACGTCGACGTCGTCCGACGCCGCGACCACGGCGGCCGCGTCGGCGTCGAAGGACCCCGAGAACACACCGAGGCGGTCGAATACTTGGCGTTCGCGCTCCTCGAGCAACGAGTACGACCAATCGACCGTCGCTTGCAGCGTCTGATGGCGTCCAACCGCAGTCCGTCGGGCGCCGGTGAGGAGCCGGAACCGCTCGTCGAGGAGACCGGCGATCTCATTCGGGGTCATCACGTTCGCACGCGCCGCGGCGAGCTCGATCGCGAGTGGAACACCGTCGAGGCGACGACACACCTCCGCCACCGCGCCCGCGTTCGAAGCCTCGACCACAAACGATGGGGACACCGCCTGGGCGCGCTCCTCGAACAACCGCACCGCGGCACTGGCCGCGATCACGTCGACCCTCGACGCGTCCGGCAGCGGCAGTGATCGCAACGGCCAGAGCTGCTCACCCTCGACCGCGAGGCCTTCCCGGCTGGTGGCGAGCACATCGATACCGCGGCAATCTCGCAGGACACTCTCCGTAAGGGTCGCCGAGGCTTCGAGAAGGTGCTCGCAGTTGTCGAGCACGATCAGCAACTGCTTCGTCCTCAAGAAGTCCACGATCGAACCGGCCAGTGACATCCCCACCCGTGGAGACACCCCCAGGGTTGCCGCCACCAGTTCCAGCATCGACTCACTGTCATTCGCGCTCGCCAGCTCGACCAGCCACGCGCCATCTCCGTATCGGGGTAACACCTCGGCCGCGACCTGGAGCGCGAACCGGGTCTTGCCCACGCCACCCACCCCGGTCAGGGTGACCAGCCGCGACGAGCCCAGCGCGTCAGCAACCGACTTCAGTTCCTCATCCCGGCCGACAAACGACGTGAGCTGCGTCGGAAGATTGCCCGCCAACCTGTCGAGCGTGCGCAGCGGTGGGAACTCATCCGCCAGCCCAACGGCACAGAGCTGGAACACGTGCTCGGCACGCGCCAGATCACGCAAGCGATGCTCACCGATGTCGGCGAGTGACCAGCCCTCGGCAGTCTCGTCGCGCAACAGCTCCTCGGTGGTGAGCGATACCAGCACCTGGCCCCCGTGCGCCACGCTCATCAACCGCGCTGCCCGATTCACCGCCGTCCCGAAGTAGTCACCGTCGCGACACTGCGCCGGACCGGTATGGATCCCCATACGCACACGCAACCGCGCCGTTCCCTCCCAAGCCTCGCTCCCAAGCGCGAGTTGTGCGTCACGAGCTGCGCACACCGCGTCCGCTGCGCTCGCGAACACGGCATGCACACCGTCACCGGTCATCTTCACGACATGACCGTCATGTGTCGTGATCGCGTCGCGGAGAATGTCGTCGTGGCGTGCCAACGCCGTCTGCATCGCCTCGGGGAACTCCACCCACAAGCGCGACGAACCCTCCAGGTCCGTGAACAAGAAGGTCACGGTTCCCGTCGGCAGCTCGGTCATCGGTCCCCTCCGGGCCCTCCCCACAGAGAAGTAAACCAGCAAGGCGGACGAGCGTCACCCCATCGCAGCTGCACAGAACCGCGCCCGCGCAGCTCAGCCCGCCACCCCACCTCCGGCGCCCAGCTCGTGCTCGACGAAAAGCGCGGACCTCACTTCGCCGGCCCCACTCCTTCAGGAATGCCGATCGGCGCCCCCACCGCCGCTCCCGAGCGAAGCCTGTTACGCGTCAGGGTAAGGCCGAGCACCGAGGAACGACTGGTCGAGAGCACGCTGGTCCAGGCTTCGAGTCCCGGGCGGCCCACCGCGTACCGGAGCAAGTCGCGAGCCTCCGACCTGGCGACTCGTGGGGTCCAAAGTCCCCGAAGGTGACCGAGACGTTCCCGTCCCGACGGTTCCATCCGTTGCGGGTCACATGCCGAACCGCGCTCGGGCGATGGCCTCCACCGCCTCTCCAGGGCCGCTCACCGCGACCTTGGCTGCGTGCTGACGCCCGAACAGGTAGAGCAACAGCTCGCCCGGCATCCCGGTGAGGCGAGCACTCGGCTCTCCTCGGTGTGCTCGCACGACGTGGGTCGTCCCCACCCACTCGAGCTCGAGCCCGACGCCGTGCAGTCGCCTTGCGAGGAACCACCGCGCGACGCGGACGTTGAGCCACAAGGCTTCGTCCAGTGCTGCATCGTTGGTTCGCGGATCGAGACCGTTGGCCCTCCGGACATCCTCGTGGTGCACGAAGAACTCGTTGAGGTTCGGTACGCGGCGCACCCACCCGACGCGAAAGAACCCGGGCGGCGGTCCCGATCGAATCGTCGCCAGCAGTGCCGAGTAGTCGCTTCGAACGAGCGCTTTTCTGCGTTGTTCTGCAAAGCGGCTCCACGCACCTGGTAATACCAGACCCGGTGCCGCGCGGTAGTCGTGCTCGCGAATGACGAGGTGCGCCGCGAGATCGTGCGTGGTCCACGGCTCGAGAAGCGTTGGAGCGCTGGGGCCGAGCTCGTTCATGAGGTCGCACAAATTCTCGCGTTCAATGGTGTCCAAGGAGAGGTCGGTCATCGGTCCGTCTGCGCTTCGCTTAATGGCGATGATCTGTGTTCTCTGAGGATGTCTCGTCGAGGTGCACTCGCGCACGCGGAGCGCTGACGTTGTACTCGAGCGCTCGAGAGAGGGCTGACGACACCGCGCAGGGGTTCGAGGGTCCGCCGCGCGACGACGCGGTTCGAGAGTTCGACTCGCGCCCGTGCGAGATCCGTCGGGTCAATGGCCGAGACTCGCGCACCGGGGTCGCCGCGCGGGTGCCATCGGAACACACCACTGGCACTCCAAAGGCGACCGCGCCGACCCCGACGTGCGAGATCGACGGTCACGCGTGTCCTGTCCGGGGACCTGACGAAA
>DASPTH010000294.1:0-18208 GCA_035623515.1 Acidimicrobiia bacterium | reverse complement strand
CCCTCGCCGAGCAGGATCGGCACGATCGCGAGGTGCAGGTCGTCGACGAGCCCGGCACGCAGGTACTGCTGCACCGTCGCCGCGCCGCCACCCAGCCGAACGTCGGCACCGCCGGCAGCCTCGAACGCGAGGTCGAGCGCGGCTCCGATGCCGTCCTCGACGAACGAGAAGGTCGTGCCGCCCCGCATGCTGATCGATTCGCGCGGGTGGTGGGTGAGGACGAAGACGGGGTGGTGGTACGGCGGGTCGTCTCCCCACCAGCCCCGCCACGCGTCGTCGGGCCACGGGCCACGGACCGGGCCGAACATGTTGCGGCCCATGATCGTGGCACCGATCCCCTCCACGCCACGCTCGAGCCACTCGTCGTCGACGCCCTCGTCGCCGCCCTCGAGTCCCTGCATCCGGCGACCGAAGCGGGTTTCGAACACCCACTCGTGGAGGCGCTCGCCGCCCACGCCGAGCGGGTGCTCGAGGTCCTGGTCAGGGCCGGCCACGTAGCCGTCGAGCGAGATCGCCAGGTTGTGCACCCGGAGTCTCGGCATCGCGCTCAGCCGGCCGGCGGGCACGGACCGCCGCCGCCGAGCGACAGCAGGTCGCACGCGGTACGCAGCGACACCTTCCACCGGCCCTGGCTGTAGACGGCATAGCCCACGCGATCGACGAGGGTGTCGCCGTGTCCGGGCACCGAGATCGTGAAGACCACGACCGCGTGCTCCGCGTCGATGAAACGGACGTCGGACACCTTGATCGACGCGCCCGCGAGTTGCTCAGGCGTGTACCCGTATCGCTCCGCGAACTGCCGGACGCGGGCGGTGAGCGGCTCGAGTTGATCCGCGTTCTGGACCGACTCCCTCCGCACGTCGGGCGGCGTGCCCCCCGAGTACGCGTGCTCGAAGGCCTCGATCACCGCGGCACGCGCCGCCGGGACGTTCGCGGGCTCGAGGGGCAGATCGGCGGACGGTTGCCCGGGTGCGCCGTCCTGCACGGCCACCGGGGTGCCGGTCGTCGTCGTGCCGTCGCGACCGATCAGGTAGCCGAGGCTCCCCGCGACCGCGAGGGCAAGGACGAGACCGAGCAACAAGAACCGTCGCTCGCGCGACACCCGGCGTTCGATCCGCGCGAAGAGAGCGTCGGGATCGGCGTGCGGGTACAACCTCCGCACTTGCGCGTCCATGCTCGTCGTGAGCGCGGTTGCCGTGTCGTCGGGATTCACCGTTCGATCACTCTCCTCAACTGCTCGACTCCCCGGTGGACGAGCGAGGACACCGTGCCCTCGCGACATCCGAGCAGCGCCGCGATCTCCGCGTGCGATCGGCCTTCGTAGAACTTCAACACGAGCGCGGCGCGCTGGCGGTAGGGCAACGCCGCCAGCGCATCGAACAATTCGTCGGCGTCCAGTGATGCGTGCGTGACGAGCTCGCGCGACTTCAATCGGCGCTCGCGTACGAGTTGGCGCTGTGCGGATCGGCACGCATTGATCACCGCCCGTCGCAAGTACGCGCGTGGCTCCCGCACACGTCGCCACCTGACGTACACGCGAGCGAAGGCGTCGTGGACGAGGTCCTCGGCGAGCCACTCGGAACCGGTGAGCAGGTACGCGAGGCGCACCATCGACGCGAAGCAATCCTCGTAGAACGCGACGAACGAGGTGACGGCGAGTGCGGTCGGTTCGGCGTCGTCGTCCTCGACTTCGGCCGCGTGCTGCAGCAGTGCTTCTTCCACGACTCTCCCGGCGGTAGCGCCGACGCGATCCTTGCACGGCGTCTCGCGCCGCACCAGGGTCGGGATCCTGTCTACCCGGAACGGAAGGCGGGCATCACGTCGAGGGCGAATCGCTCCAGGGTCTCCCACGACGGGTAGTCGGCGCACCAGATCACGAATCCTCGGCAGCCGAGGTCGGAGTAGCAGCCGATCTTGTCGATCACCTCCGCCGGCGTGCCGACGAGGTTCTCGTCGCGCCACCGCTCGAACGACTCGCCCCACAGGCCGCGGCGGTCACCGGCACGAACGTCGCTGTCGGTCGCGCGCACGAAGGCGTCGTGTGACCACGTTCTCGTGATGTCGGCGAACTCACGGCCGACGGCTTCGCAGTGCGCGGCGAGGACGTCGCTGGTGTGCGCCCACTCGGGCGGGGAGCCGCCGAAGTTCGAGTAATCGGCGTGCTCCGCGACCACGCGGAGCGTCAGCTGCTCACCCTTCCCGCCGATCCAGACGGGGGGATGGGGACGCTGCAGGGGCTTGGGGTCGCACTGCGCGCCCGCGAGCCGGTAGTAGGTGCCGTCGAAGGTGGACTCGGTCCGGGTCCAGAGCACGCGTGCGACGGCGATCGCCTCGCGCAGGCGCTCCACGCGCTCGCGGGCCGAAGGAAAGTCGTACCCGTAGGCCTCGAGCTCGGTTCGCTCCCAGCCGGTACCGATCCCCCATTCGACCCGCCCCGCGCTCATCACGTCGAGCGTCGCGATCGCCTTGGCCACGAGCGCCGGACTCCGGAGCAGGTTGTTCCCCACCATCTGTCCCAACCGCACGCGGCTCGTGACCTGGCTGAGCGCGGCGAGAGCACTCGTCGACTCGAACACTGCTTCCCCGGCCGGCCGGGGAACGTTGTGCAGGTGGTCGTAGACCCACACGGAGTCGTAACCGAGCGCCTCGGCGTGGCAGGCGGTGTCGACGAGCTTGATCCACTTGTCACGCACGTCGGGCAGTCCGGCCAGCTCCATGCGGCGCCCGACGGGCACCAACGCTCCGAAGTGGATCACCGCCCGAGTCTCTCCGACCGCGGCGTCCGCGCTCAACCCTGACACCGTGTCGCGATTGCCCGTATCGTCGGGGGCATGACGACCTCATTGGGTGCCGCCGTGGTCGGCACCGGATTCGGCGCGCGTGTTCACGTTCCCGCGCTGCGCGCCGCGGGCTTCGACGTGGTCGCGCTCGTGGGACGCGACGCCGAGCGCACGAGCCGTCGTGCCACGCGCGTGGGCGTCGACCACGCGTGCACGTCGCTCGCCGAAGCGCTCGCGCTCCCCGGCGTCGACGCGGTGACGATCTCGGCACCGCCCGCGCACCATGCGCCGCTCGCCCACGAGGCGATCGACGCAGGGCGCCACGTGATCTGCGAGAAGCCCTTCACCCTCGACGTCGGCGAGGCGAGCGCACTCGTCGACGCGGTGGAGCGAGCGGGGGTCGTCCACGCCCTGGGGCACGAGCTGCGCTGGTTCCCCGAGCGCGTCGCGGTCGCGCAGGCGATCCGCGACGGCGCGATCGGCGACGCCCGTCTCGTGTCGATCGTCGACTTCGTGCCACTGCTCGGGGATCCCCAGATCCGGATGCCGGCATGGTTCTACGACGCGAGTGCCGGCGGCGGATGGTTCGGCGCGTCGGGTTCGCACGCGATCGACATGCTCCGGCTGTGGCTCGGCGACTTCGCGTCGGTGAGCGCGGCGACGTCGATCATGCGAGGCGACGAGCGCGGCGACGCCGACGACTCGTTCACGCTGCAGTTCCGCCTGCGGTCGGGCGCGCAGGGCGTCGTCCAGCAGAGCGGCGCGGCGTGGGCGAGCGCGGGCCAGACGGTCGTGAGCGGCACCGCCGGCACGCTCCGCGTGCAGTCCGGCCAGGTCTGGCTGGCGAACGCCGACGGTGGGCGCGCGATCCACCCCGTCGAGGCGCCCGCCGCAGCACCGGCCGGCGCGAAGCCGACTCAGCTCGAGAGCATGACCAGCTACGAGACGCCCGCGTACACCCGGCTGTGCGAGGCGTTCGCCCGCGCGATCCACGGCGAGCCACCCGCGGGCGACGTGCCCCTCCCCACGTTCCACGACGGCCTCGCGGCGATGCGCGTGATGGACGCGGCGCGCGCGTCGGCCGCCGCGGGCGGCACGAGGGTGGAGGTGGGGGCCTAACCGGGAACTTGCGTCACTCAGCGACGTATAGGGTCGGCGGGTGACGCAACTTCGTGCTGCGACGGCGCGCTTCAGTTCGCGAACTGGGGTAGCCAGCGAGCGGTGGCGTCGAGCATCTCGTCGGTCATGGTGACGATGTCGTCGTAGGCGAGCTGGCCCGCCATCGGATCGGCCATCATCGCTTCGAGCACGAGCGTGCGGTCGCCGGTGAGGGCGGCTTCGACGGTCCACTCCTGCACGACGTTGATCCGGCGCAGGAACTCCCCCATGATCCCGGGCACGGTCGCGTGGTCGCGCGCCCGCACGCCGGACCCGTCGGCGATCCCGATGACCTCGACGACGCTGCGGTCGGGCAGGTTCGTCACGTTGCCCTCGTTCGGCAGGTTCACCGGCAGCGTGCGCGCGGTACCGGCGACGATGCCGTCGAGGAGCTGCGCGACGAGCTCGCCCGACGGCCTGCTGGTCACGTCGCTCGCGTCGCGCACTGCCTCGTAGTGGACGACATCGGCGTCGGCATCGGCCCGGTGCCCCTCCATGCCGTAGTGGTGCACACGCCAGTCGCGCCCGTACGCGTTGCCGGGGTGCACGAAGCCGGGCATGAACTCGACCGAGTGGTGGTCGCCCGAGCCGGGGAAGACGCCGAAACGGCGCAGGATCTCGAACCGCACGCGGTTGTTCTCGATGACGTCGAGCTTCGACCAGTGCTCTCCCGGCGACACCTTCGTCCAGCGCATCGCCCGCGGCGGCGGGTCCATCCAGATCGTCTCCGACGCCGCGCGCTCGGGGTCGTCCATGAGCGCCTGCAGCTTCGCGAACGCGTCCTCGCCGCCGACCCGCAGCTCGGTCGCGAGCGGGTAGTGGTTGACACCCGCGAGCACCGGGTCGAGGTCCTGCATCCCGCAGTCGAGCGCGAGGCTCAGGTTGAAGGTGGCACCGACCCACTCGTTGCACAGGCCGACGGCCTTCACCGGTGTCTCCCGCGTGACCGAACGGCAGAGCGCGGTGAGCGGGTTGGTGACGTTGACGAACCACGCGTCGGGCGCGATCCCCTCGACGTCGCGGGCGATGTCGAGGAGCACCGGCACACTGCGCAGGGCGCGCAGGATGCCGCCGGGGCCCACACTGTCACCGATCGGCTGACGGATCCCGTAGCGGCGGGGAATCTCGATGTCGTGCTGCATGCTGTCGAAGCCACCGACCGAGAAGCAGGTGATCACGAAGTCGGCTCCGGCGAGCGCCTTGGCGCGGTCGGCCTCGGCGACGACGTCGAGCGGGATGCTCCGTCGGCGTGCGATCTCGTGGCCGAGGTCCTCCATGAGACGCATGCGTTCGGCATCGAGGTCGTGCAGCACCACGCTCGCACCGGCGAGCGACGGCGTGTTCGCGAAGTCACACAGGAGGCGCGGCGCCCAGTGGTAGCTGCCGCCGCCGACGACGACGATGCGCGGGCTCATGGCCCGGAGGCTACGCCGCACGGGGATCCTCGTCACGCCCGCAGCGCGACCTCGACTTCGATCTCGACCGCGCCCCCGCGCGGCAGGGCGGCGACGCCGATCGCAGAGCGGGAGTGCCGTCCGGCGGTGCCGAAGACCTGTTCGAGGAGACGGCTCGCGCCGTCCACGACGTCGGGCTGCCGAGCGAACCCGGGCGCGCACGCGACGAAGCCGAGCACGGTGAGCACACGCTCGACCCGGTCGAGGCTGCCGAGCTCGGCGCGGAGCACCGAGAGCGCGTTGAGCCCGCACCAGCGCGCGGCCTCCGCACCCTGCTCGACGGTGAGGTCGGCGCCCACGACCCCGGGGTGCACCAGCACACCGTCGGCGTTCCGGGGCAGCTGACCCGACGTCCGGGCACGCCCGCCGTGCACCACGACCGCGTCGAGCGGATCGTGCGGTGGGTACGGACCGGGCAGCTCGATGCCGAGGTCGGTGAGCCGCGCGTCGACGCTCACGCGCCGAGGGCCCACTCGAGCCCGCCGGCGAGGTGCCGCAGGTACGGCGGGCTCTCCCACGCGCCCGGGAAGTGCCCGAGGCTGGTGGAGAACACACGGCCGTCACGCTCGGCGAAGCACCACGCGAGCGGGTAACCGAACGACGGCGGGCGCGCGCCGGGCGCGGTGAGGTCGAGCTCGCCGGCGCGGACGCGGAGCAGCACGTGCGCGTCGGGGCGCAAATCGCGGAACTGGTACACCTCGTCGTGCCATTGCCATTCGGCACCGAGATGCGCGCACGACGGGTGCGACGGATCGAGCACCTCCGCCGCGAACGTCTGGGTCCAGGGGTGACCGTCGAAACGGGCGCCGACGAGCGCGCCGTAGTCGTCCCACGAGTAGCAGGCGTCGGTTGCCGAGTGGATCGAGACGAGCGCGAGCCGGCCGGCCCGCACCGAGTCGAGGATCGCGGCCTGCTGCTCGTCGCTCCACGGCGTCTCGCCGATCGTGAAGAGCGCGAGCGCGCGCGCGTCGTGCACTGTCTCGGCGTCGATCGCGCGCACGTCTTCGATGCGACGCGCCTCGAGGCCGTGCAGCTCGGCGACCTCGGCCACGCCGATCGCCGCTTGGTCGAGCACGCCGTGCACCCCGGCAGGCCCGTCGCGGTAGGCCGCGACCTGCGTGACGAACAGCAGTTGCTCCGGCACACCCGAAACGTAGCCGGGGCGCGGTGGACGCGGCGCCGACCCGCTCAGCGCGCAGCTCGCACGGGCTCGGGCTCGGGGACACCGGCGCCGAGCGGCTCGGGGCGCAGGTCGAGCTTGCGCAGGAGTTGCGCGTTGAGCGCGACGACGATCGTCGACAGGCTCATGAGGATCGCTCCCACCGCGGGCGCGAGCGTGATGCCGGCCCACGAGAACGCGCCCGCCGCCAGCGGGATCGCGACGACGTTGTAACCGGCGGCCCACACGAGGTTCTGCACCATCTTGCGGTAGCTCGCTTGTGACAGCCGGATCACGCCGACGACGCCGCGCGGATCCGAGGCCGCCAGCACGACGCCGGCAGACTCGATGGCGACGTCGGTGCCGGCGCCGATGGCGATTCCGACGTCGGCGCGCGCGAGCGCCGGCGCGTCGTTCACACCGTCGCCCACCATCGCGACCCTCAGGCCGCGCGCCTGCAGGCGTGCCACCTCCTTGTCCTTGTCCTCGGGCAGCACCTCGGCGAGCACCTCGTCGACGTTGAGGTCGTGCGCGACGGCGTCGGCAACCTGGCGCGCGTCACCGGTGATCATCACGGCGCTCACGTCGAGGTCGTGGAGCTCGCGGACGGCCGCCCGCGACTCGGGCCGCACCTCGTCCTCCAGCGCCAGCGCGCCGAGCACCTCGCCGCCGCGCACGACCGTGAGCACGGCCGCGCCGCGCGCCATCCAGTGCTCGACTCGCTCCCGGAGGGCGGTTGGCAGCTGAAGGTGCCGCTCCCGCAAGAGCGCCGGCCCGCCGACCGCCACGTCGGCACCGTCGACGGTCGCCTCCACCCCCCGGCCGGTGATCGAACGGAAGGCCGTCGCGGCCGGGAGCGGCCCGCGCGCGGAGGCGGCGGCCACGATGGCGCGAGCGAGCGGATGCTCGCTGTCGGTCTCGACGGCGCCCGCCAGCGCGAGGAGGGTGTCGTCACCGACCGGCGCGTCGGGCACGACGGCGACGTCGGTGACCACGTGCTGCCCCTTGGTGAGGGTTCCGGTCTTGTCGAAGAGCACGGCGCCGATCTCTCGCATCCGTTCGAGCGCGAGCCGGTCCTTCACCAGGATCCCGGCGCGGGCCGCGAGGGCAGTGGAGAGCGCGATCACGAGCGGGATCGCCAGCCCGAGCGCGTGTGGGCACGCAATGACGAGCACCGTCACCGTGTGCTCGATGGCGGCGTCGGCGTCGCCGACGAGCGTCCAGACCACGAACGTGACGAGCCCGGCGGTGGCCGCGACGTAGAACAGCAAGCCGGCCGCCCGGTCGGCGAGCGCCTGCGCGCGCGACCGTGACTCCTGCGCCTCGGCGACGAGGCGTTGGATACCGGCGAGGGCGGTGTCGTCGCCGACCGCTTCGACCCGCACGCGGATGGCCGAGTCGGTCGACACGGTGCCGGCGACGACGCGATCGCCCACTCGTCGCGGCACGGGACGCGACTCGCCGGTGATCATCGACTCGTCCATCTCGGCGTCGCCGTCGACGACGGTGCCGTCCGCCGGCACGCGACCGCCGGGACGCACGAGCACGAGGTCACCCGGATCGAGCCCGGCGAGGGGCACGCTCTCGACCGAACCGTCGGGCGCCAGCCGTTCCGCTTCGTCGGGCAGGAGCTCGGCCAGCGCGGCGAGCGCCCCCTGCGCCTGGCCGACCGCCTTCAGCTCGAGCCAGTGCCCGAGCAGCATGATCACGACGAGCAGCGCGAGCTCCCACCAGAAGTCGAGGTCGAGGTGGCCGACCCCGAGGCTGGTGGCCAGGCTGGCGGCGAAGGCCACGCTGATCGCCAGCGCGATGAGCAACATCATCCCGGGCTGGCGCGAGCGAACCTCGCCGACCGCGCCGCGGAGGAACGGCCAGCCGCCGTAGAAGAAGATCGCCGTGCCGAACACCGGCGACACCCAACCGGTACTCGAGGGCCGCGTGTAGCCGAGGAGATCGGCGAACATCTGACTGAACACCACGACCGGCACGGCGAGCGCGAGGTTCCACCAGAACCGCTCGCGGAACTGCGCCGCGTGGTCGCCGTGGTCGGCGTGCCCGTGTGCGGAGTGCACGGCATCAGCGTACGGCCGTCCAGAGTGGGGCCCGTAGCTTCGATACCCTCTCCCGGCGTTGAACGCGACTGCAACGATGCACGCATGGCGGGTGCACCGCTTCGGGGACCCCCGCGACGCGTTGCAGATCGACACGGTGGAGCAACCCGCCGCGCGCCCGGGTGCAGTCGTCGTGCGGACCCTCACGACACCGCTGAACTACAACGAGGTCGACGGCTGTCACGGCCGCTACCGCACGGTCGACCCTCCGCTGCCGTACACGCTCGGGATGGAGGTCGTCGGGGAGGTGATCGATGCCGGCCCCGGTTCGGAGCACTGGCTCGGACGGCGCGTCGTGGCGACTGCCGTCGGCGCGTTCGGCGCGCACGCGCAACAGGTGCTCGCATCCGCCGACATGACGTTCGAAGCGCCCGAGCGCCTCGACGACGTCGAAGCCGCCGCCTTCTTCTTCCCCTTCCACGTCGCGCATCTCGCGCTCGTCGAGCGCGGCCATTTGCAGCCGGGCCAGACGCTGCTCGTCCACGCCGGCGCGGGCGGTGTGGGATCGGCCGCGGTCCAGCTCGGCGCCGCGCTCGGCGCGCGCGTCATCGCGACCGCCGGGAGCGACGAGAAACTGGGCCTCTGTCGCGAGCTCGGGGCGTACGTCGCCCTCAACTACCGGACCGACGACGTCGCGGGCGCGGTGATCGACGCGACGGACGGTCGGGGTGTCGACGTCGTCTGCGATCTCGTGGGGGGTGACACGACGGTGCGCACGTTCCCGTGCGTCGCGCTCGGGGGTCGGTACGTGCTCGCGGGGTTCTCCGGTGACATCGGGGCTGAGGACGCGGGGATCGTGCCGCGCCCGATCCTGTTCGGGAACTTCGACCTGTGCGGCGTCATGCTGTCGTACCGCCACGATCCCCTCGCGGCGAAGCGCGCGTCGGGCTTCAATCTCTTCTCTCGCGCCGACGGCGAGCGAGTGCACGCACACCTCGTCGAGCTGCTCGACGCCGGCGCCATCCGCACCGTGGTCGGCCGGATCGCGCCGTGGACCGACCTACCGGTCGAGCTGGAACGGCTGGCGAGCCGGACGACCGTGGGCCGCACCGTGCTCGACTGGCGCTGACGGACGCACAGGTTTGACGACGCCCCGGCCGGCTGCGAGCGTGGCGCGGAACCAGAGTCGCGAGCAGGACACACGACGATGAGCACGAACACGCAGAAGACTGGCCACCTGCAACACGTCGAGCGACACGTCGCGTTCGAGAACCTGCACGACCTCGACGCCGTGATGGACACGTTCGGCCCCGACGCTTCGTACGACGACGAGCCGTGGCACGAGCACCATCGGGGTCGTGACGGCGTTCGGTCCTATTACGAGCAGCTCTTGCGCGCGGTGCCCGATCTCCACATCGAGCCGCACCGGCACCACGTGACCGACGACGCCGTCGTGCTCGAGTGCACGATCACCGGCACGCACGAGGGCACCTGGCACGGCCTCCCGCCGACCGGTCGGCGGATCAGCCTCCCGTTGTGCGGCGTCTACACGTTCGACGAGGACGGGAGGTTGTCCGGCGAGCGCATCTACTACGACCGCGCCGACGTGCTCCGACAGGTCGGCGTGTTCCACGACCCCGAGTCGGTGCGGGGCCGTGTCACCACCGCCCTGCTCCACCCGGTCACCATGACGAGGATCGCCATCCGGTCCGCCCGCCGGAGTGCCCCGGGCGCGCGGCTCGGAACACACGAAGGAGATCGCAGTGACTGAGCTCGAAGATCGCGTGCGGCGGCTCGAGGACATCCTCGAGATCCACCAGCTCTTCGTCGACTACGGGCTGGCGCTCGACGCCGGCGACTTCGACGCGTACGCCGCGCTGTTCGCCGACGACGGCGAGGTCCTGCTCGGCCCGATGGGGCGAGCCAAGGGACGCGAGGAGATCAAGGCGCTGATGACGGGCACCCTGGGGGGGCGGGCGGGCACGTCGTTCCACATCATCAGCAGCCCGCAGGTGCAACTCGACGGCGACACGGCCACCTCGGAGGTGATGTGGTCGGTCGTGACACGCGACGAATCGGGTCGCGCCGGCCTCACGATGATCGGCCGCCATCGCGACGACCTCGTCCGCGAGCGCGGCCGCTGGAAGATTGCGAGGCGGCGCGGCTTCGTCGACATCCCGAGCACGATGCCGGCCGGCTCGGCGTCGTCGGCCCCGACCTGATTCCGGCCGGACGCGCCGATCCACGGAGCGTCGATGGGGAGACTGGTCTACGCGGCGATCACGTCGCTCGACGGGTACGTGGCCGACGAGGACGGCAACTTCGACTGGGCCGCACCCGACGAGGAGGTGCACGCGTTCGTCAACGACCTCGAGCGGCCGATCGGGACGTACCTCTACGGGCGCCGGATGTACGAGGTGATGCGCTCGTGGGAGACGGCACACACCGTTGCCGGCCGCTCGCACGTCGCGTCGGACTTCGCGCGCATCTGGCAGGCGGCCGACAAGGTCGTGTTCTCCACGACGCTCGACGCGGTGACCACGGCCCGCACCCGACTCGAGCGCACCTTCGATCCGGACCTGGTCCGCTCGATGAAGCAGGGGTCGGCGAGCGACCTCACGGTGGGTGGCCCGCACCTCGCGGCGGAGGCGATCCGCGCGGGGTTGGTCGACGAGCTCCAGCTCTTCGTCACCCCGGCCGTTGTCGGCGGCGGGAACGCATGGCTCCCCGACCGAGCCCGCCTGCGCCTGGCGCTCGACGAGATCCGGCAGTTCGCCGGCGGGTTCGTGTACCTCCGGTACCGGGTCGGCGGCTGAAATCCGCTCGACCGGGGCCCGGCGCGTCTGCTGGGCTGCGTGCCGTGGGCGCAGTGACGGTGTGCCGTGCCCGGGCGGTCGCGGCCCGGTCGGTCGAGCGGCGGGAGTCTCGGGCAGCACTTCCTCGCGAGTGACGCCCTCGCGACGCGCGTGGCGCGCGAGGCCGACATCGTGGCGTCCGACGTCGTCATCGACGTCGGCGCGGGTTACGGCGCGCTCACTGCGGCTGCGGCAGGTCGCGGCGCGCGCGTCTTCTCACTGGAGATCGATCCCGCGCTCGCGGCCGGACTGACCGGACGTTTCGCGACATCGAGCTCGGTGACCGTGTTCGAGTGCGATGGGTTGGAGTTCCCGTTGCCTTCCACACCGTTCCGGGTGCTCGCCAACCCGCCGTTCCACCGCACCGCCGCACTCCTGCACCGCCTGCTCGACGACCCGACACGCGGAATGGTGCGCGCCGACGTGGTCGTGCAGTGGCAGGTCGCGCGTGCCCGGGCCCAGGCCGGTGAGCAGCGTCCTCTCGATCTCGCGGGCGCGCAGTGGGGACCGTGGTGGTGCTTCCGGCGCGGACGGCGGCTACCGGCGGCACTGTTCCGCCCGTCCCCGTCGGTCGACGCCGCGGTGCTCACGATCACGCGACGCCGGCCCGCCCTCCTGCCCGCGGCCGACGCGCCGCGCTACGCCGAGTTCGTCCGGCGTCGGTTCGCGACGACACCGGCACCGCGCCGCGTCGACGACTGGGTGCGGTGCTTCTGAATCTTCGACGGTGTGCGAGGATGCCGCCGTGACCCCCGCCGCCGACGTCGTCGTGGTGGGCGGCGGCGTGGTGGGCGCGGCCTGCGCGTACGAGCTCGCACGCGACGGCCAGCGCGTCACCCTGGTCGATCGTCACGACGTGGGCCGCGCCACCGACGCCGGCGCGGGGATCCTCTCGCCCGAGACGTACGGCGGGACGGTACCGGCCTTCCTCGACCTCGCCGACCTCGCGGGCGCGCACTACCGCGACCTCGTCCCGGACTTGGGCGAGCTCGGCGCGCCCGACACGCGTTACGCCGTCTGTGGCGCGCTGCGCGTCGGGTTCCGCGAGGGGGAGGACGATGTCTTCGCCGCGAGCGCACGGGTCGCGCTCGCCCGGCATCCCGACGTACTCGAACCCGTGAGCGTCGACCACGCGCGCGCGATGTTCCCGCCGCTCGGCGAGATCCGGCATGCTCTGTACAACCCGCGAGGGGCACGAGTGGACGGTCGCGAGCTCGTCGCCGCGCTCGAGTTCGCCGCGCGCGCGGTCGGCGTCGACTGGCGCAGCGGTCAGGCCGCACGGCTCGTCGTCGACGGTGAGCGCGTGCGTGCGGTCGAGACCCCCTCCTCGACGGTCCCGTGTGGCGCGGTCGTGATCGCCGGCGGCGCATGGACGACCGAGCTCGCGGGCACGTTCGGCCTGCGGTCGGGCGTGCGCCCGGTCCGCGGCCAGATCGTCCACCTCCGCCTCCGCCTCGACGCCGACACCGGCTCCTGGCCGGTGCTGCAACCGATCCTCAGCCACTACGTCGTGCCGTGGCCCGACGGGCGCGTCGCGCTGGGAGCGACCGTCGAGGACGTCGGGTTCGACGCGCGGCCGACCGCCGCCGGGCTCCGCCAACTGTTCTCCGAGGGGCTGCGGCTCAGTCCCGGCCTCGCCGACGCGACGTTCCTCGAGGTCCGGGCGGGGCTGCGACCGGTGAGCGACGACGACCTCCCGTTGATCGGGGTGCTCCCCGGCGCCGCGAACGCGTACGTGGCGAGCGGCCACGGCGCCAACGGCCTGTTGCTCGGGCCGGTGACCGGTCGTCTCGTCGCCGACGTCGTGTCCGCGCGCGAGCCTCACCTCGACCTCGGCTGCTTCTCACCCGCCCGCCTGGTGTGACCGGCACCTCCGGAATCCGGCACCCTCGCGGATCGGCACCCTCGCTGGATCGGCACCCTCACGAATCGCCGAGACCGGCGCGCTCCACTTCGACCGCGACGCCCGCGAGCAGCACGTCGAGCCCGTCCGCGAAGCGGGCCACCAGCATCTCCTCGCTGAGCCGCTCGGGGCGCTGGGTTGTGAAGACGCCGCTCATGATCGTCCCGGCGAGGTAGAAGAACAGCGCGCTCACCGCCCGTTCCTTCGCCGCGCCGCGCAGACCGGCGTCGTCGAGCGCTTGCCGCATCGTGTCCGGGACGCCGACCATCGGGATCTCGTCGAGGTGGCGCAGCGTGTACGCGGCGAGTCCCGGGTACGCGCGCATGACCTCGGTGACGTTCAGGATCAGGTCGCGGAGCCGGCATCGCCACTCCCCGTCGACGCGCTCGGGGATCTCGATCCGCCGGTAGAGCTGGTTGGCGACGAGCACGAGCAGCGCGTGCTTGTTCGGGACGTGGTGGTAGGTCGCGCCCAGCGCCACGCCGAGTTTCTCCGACAGCCGGCGCATGGTGAGTCCGTCGACGCCCGACTCCTCCACGATCGCCAGCGCGGCCGCGACGATCTCGGCCTCGGAGAGGGCGGGCCGGGCGGGCGCGAGGACGGACGGCTCGACGGTCGGCGACGACGCGGGAGCAGCGGCCGGTGACGCGGGCACGGCCTGCAACGTAGCCGGTCGCAACCTGCGTCACCTCACCCTGCTCTACGAGGTGTACTGACGCAACTTCGGGGCCTACGGCCGCGGGCGAGGCGCGACGTTCTCGAAGTGCGGTGGTCGTCGTTCGACGTACGACCCCACACCCTCGGCGAAGTCCTCGCGGTGGCCGGGCCGGTCGTAGATGCGGTCGGCGTGCTGCTCGGCGTCGGCGTACGTACGCGACCAGTCGGCGCGCAGGTCGGTCTTGGCGTACTCGATCGCGCGCGGCGAGCAGTTCGCCGCGACGTCGCCCGCGTATTCGTAGACCGTCGCCAAGAGCTTCTCGCGTGGAACCGCGCGCGTGACGAGCCCGACCGCGGCGGCCTCGGCACCCGTGATCGCGCGCCCGGACAACATGAGGTCGGCGCAGTGTCCCGCGCCGACGATGCGCGCCAACAACCAGGAGGCGGCGAACTCCGGCGGTATCCCTCGCCGCGTGAACGCGCTGGCGATCTTCGCGTCCGACGCCGCGAACCGCACGTCGCAGCACAGCGCCTGTTGGAACCCGATGCCCGCGCACCCGCCGTTGATGGCGGCGACGAGGAGCTTGCGCACTTGCAGCGGGTAGCCGAGGGGGCGGACGCGCGCCGCGCGCGGCTCGGTGGAGCGCGATCGTTCGCTCAAGACCGCCGCGTCCATGCCGGCGCAGAACCCTCGTCCCGCGCCGGTGACCACGATCACCCGAACTTCCGGATCGTCATCGGCGCGGTCGAGGAGGTCGAAGTACCGCGTCTCCATCTCCGGAGTCCACGCGTTCAGCCGATCCGGCCGGTTCAGCGTGAGCGTCGCAACGCCATCGGCCACGTCGTACAACACGACGTCGTCGGACGGGTTCGAGTCGTCCATGCGCCCATCCTCGCACGCGCGTCTCACACGTACTGGCCGACGCGGCGCGTTTCCTCGACCTCGCGGACCTGGCCGAGCTCGCCGCGGAGCTCGAAGAGCTGGGCGAGGCTCGCACCGTCGGCGCCGACCCCAGCATCGGGTCCGAGCCACGCGACGGCCTCGACGCGCGACAGGCGGCCGACGTGCACGGGCGCGAAGCATCGTCCGGGCCTCGTGATGGCGGGGTGCAACCGGCCGAGCTCCTCGTTGGTGATGATGCACACGAGCACGTCGAGGCCCTGGCCCGCAGCATGTGCGTTCCGAGGAGCACCGGCGGATCACGACACACGCGTCGCAAACGCACGCGTGCTGTTCGGGTCAGACCGGGTAGACCGACAGCTCGGTGGCCTTCACGCTCGTGAACACGTCGACACCGTCGCGGAGCCCGAGCTCGGCGACCGCAGCCGGCGTGACCTCTGCGACGAGCGGCACCTGTCCGTCGACGTGGATCCGGACGCGATCGCCGAGCAGATCGGTGCCCTGCACGCGTCCCGACCACACGTTGCGCGGGCTGCCCTCGGGCCGGCGGCGGTACACGGCGACCGCGCTGGGAGGAACGGCCACGTACACGTCACCGTGCGCCGCTTCGGCCGCGACGACCACACCACCGCCGGCGAGCGCGATCTCCTGACCGATCGCCCGGCCCTTCATGAGGTTGACACCCACGAGGTCGGCCACGTAGCGCGACCGAGGCCGCGCCGCGACCTCGGCGATGGGTCCGACCTGCGCGATCCGCCCCCGCTCGAGCACCACGATGCGGTCGGCGAGCGCGATCGCGTCCAGCAGCTCGTGGGTGACGAGGATGCGGGCACCCGAGAACGACGCCAGGTGCGACCGGAGGTCACGACGGAGCTCGATGCGGATCCCGACGTCGAGCGCGGCGAGGGGCTCGTCGAGGAGCAGCAGCCGCGGCGAGATCGCGAACGCTCGTGCGAGCGCGACGCGTTGCGCCTGCCCTCCAGACAGGCGGCGCGGCTTGTCGTTCGCGTGCTCCGCCAGCCCGACCCGCGCCAGCCACTCGTCGGCTGTCCGCCGCGCCTCTGCGCGTCTCACACCGCGGGCCCGTAGCCCGAAGGCGACGTTCTCACGGGCACTCAGGTGCGGGAACAGCAGGTAGTCCTGGAACACCACGCCGACCGACCGCTCGTCGGGCTCGACGAACCGGCCGGTGGCGGGGTCGTCGACCGTGGCACCGTCGATCACGATGCTGCCACGGTCGATCGGCAGGAGCCCCGCGATCGCGCGGAGCAGCGTGCTCTTGCCGGCGCCGTTGGGACCGAGGACGGCGACGGTCTCCCCGTCGGCGACCGAGAGGCAGGCGTCGAGGTCGAAGGTCCCGAGCTGGAGCCCGACGTCAGCTTCGAGCGTCACGCAGGCCCCCGAACCAGCGGTCCCGCAGCGCGACGAGCACGACCACCGACACCGCGAGGAGCACGAGGCTCAGCGCGATCGCGACGTCCGGTTGGGTTTCGAGGAAGAGGTAGACCGCGAGCGGGATGGTCTGGGTGCGACCCTGGATGTTCCCCGCGAACGTGATCGTCGCACCGAACTCTCCGAGGGCGCGCGCCCACGACAGCGCGGCGCCCGCGTACACGGCCGGGGCGACGAGGGGCAGGGTGACGCGTCGGAACACGGTCCAGCGCCCGGCGCCCAGGCTGGCGGCCGCATCCTCGTAGCGCTGGTCCATCGTGCGCAGCCCGGCCTCCACGGTGATCACGAGGAACGGCATCGCCACGAACGTCTCGGCGAGCACGGCACCAGCAGTCGAGAACGTGAGCTGCAACCCGAACACGTTGTAGAGCCACTCGCCGAGCAACCCGCCGTTGCGCTGGAACGTGTAGAGGAGGGCAACACCGCCGACGACCGGCGGGAGCACCATCGGCAACACGACCAGTGCCCGCACGAGGTTGCGCCCCGGGAAGCGGGTTCGCGCCAGCACCCACGCGAGCGGCACGCCGAACACGAGGCACAACGCCGTCGACCAGAGGGAACACACGATCGACAACCGCAGCGCGTCCTTCGCCTGCGGCGTCGTGAGATCGTCCCAGAGACTGCCCCACGAGGCGCGCTGCAACAGCCCCACGAGGGGCAGCACGAAGAAGGCAACGGCGACGACCGCGAGCGCGACGGCCAGGAGCGGCACGCCGCGCCGCGCGCGGCTCACGTCGTGGGCGGTGCCGGCAGGAACCCGAATGCCTTCAGTGTCTTCTGTCCCACCGGCGATGTCACGTACTTCACCCAGGCGTCGGCGAGCGCCGAGTTCTGGCTCGATGCGATCGGCGCGATCGGGTACACGGCGAGCACGTTCAGCGACGCCGGGATCTTGATCTGCTGAACGGTCTTGCCCGCGGACTTGGCGTCGGTGACGTACACGACGCCGGCGTCGGCGTCACCTTGCGACACCGCGGAGAGTGTGGCCTTCACGTCCTGGCCGAGCGTGGTCTTGCTGGGGTCGATGGTGACGCCGTCCTGGGTGAACATCTGGGCCGCGTACTTGCCGCACGGCACCGTGGGCGCGCACAGCGACAGGACGCCGACGTTGGCGAGGTCGGCCACCGACTTCACGCCCTTCGGGTTCCCCGGCTTCACCACGATCGTCAGCAGGTTCGAGGCGAAGTCGATGGGCTCGGCCGTCACCTGGCCGCCCGTCACCAGCTTCTGCATGTTGGCGCCATCCGCCGACGCGAACACGTCGGCGGGCGCGCCGCCCTGGATCTGCTGGGCGAGCGTCGACGACGCCGCGAAGTTGAACGTGATCGTCGTTCCCTTGTTGATCTTCTGGAAGTCGGTGCCCATCTTCGTGAACGCCTCGGTGAGCGACGCGGCGGCCGACACCGTGATCGAGCCGCTCAGCTTCGGCTTCTTGGCCTTGGCGGCACCGGCCGGCGCGGTGCCGACGAACCCGACGACCGCGACGAGTGACAGGAGTGCAAGCAGGCGCTTCATTCTGACTTCGGAACCTCCACGACGACATTGGTTGCCTTGACGACACCGACCGCCAGATCACCCGGCTCGAGCCCGAGCTCGTCGGCGGCCTCGCGAGTCATCAGCGAGACCACCCGGTGGGGACCGGCCTGGATGTGCACCACCGCGACGAGACCCTCCTTCTCGACCCGGGTGACGATGCCGGGGAACCGGTTCCTCGCCGACTCGGTGACGCTCAGGTCGGGCTCGACCGGCCGCGATGTCTCGGTGAGGAACCGGGCGAGGTCGGCGCCGTCGATGAGGCGCTGGCCACCCCGGAGGCGCCGCATCTGCAGCCTCCCCGA
>DASPTH010000291.1:0-8896 GCA_035623515.1 Acidimicrobiia bacterium | reverse complement strand
CCGCGCCTCCTCCTCCTCCACCACCACCACCGGCACCACCCGCGGCTCCTCCACCGGCACCACCCGTGGCACCGCCCGTGGCGCCGGCGCCCGCAGTTCCGTCAGCGCCCGCGCCCCCGGCGCCGGCCGTCGCCGCGCGCGACGAGACCGTGCCGTTCGACAACATCCGCCGCCGCACTGCCGAGCACATGGTGCGGTCGAAGGCCACGAGCGCGCACGTGTACACGTCGGTCGAGGTCGACTTCGAAAGGGTCCAGCGTGTGCGCGAGACGCACGCGGCGGCGTGGAAGGAGAGCGAGGGCTTCTCCCTCACCTACCTGCCGTTCGTCGCGCGTGCGTTCTGCGACACCGTCAGCGATTTTCCCCGGGTGAACGCCAGCGTGGGCGACGACGCGTTGATCGTGCACCACGACGTACACCTGTCGATCGCCGTGGACCTCGACTTCGGAGGGCTGGTCGCGCCCGTGATCCGCAACGCCGACGGGAAGCGGCTGCGCCTGATCGCCCGTGAGATCCACGACCTCGCGACCCGCGCGCGGGGAAGCGGCTCATGCCCGACGACGTGCTGGGTGGCACGTTCACGATCACGAATCCCGGGCCGTACGGCACGTACATGACGCTGCCGATCATCAACCAACCCCAGGTCGCGATCCTCTCGACCGACGGGATCAAGAAGCGCCCCGTCGTCCTCTCCGGTCCGGGCGGCGACGCCGTCGCCATACACCACACCGGGATGCTCGTCCTCACATGGGACCACCGCGCGTTCGACGGTGCGTACGCCGCTGCCTTCCTCCGCGCGATGCAGGGAGAGCTGGAGGAGCGCGACTGGGAGGCCGAGCTCGACTGATGCTGCGCGCTCGCTGGCTCGGACGGGTCCCGTACCTCGAGGCCGACCAACTACAACGCGCGTTCCATGCGCGGGCTGCCGACGACTACCTCTTGCTGCTCGAGCATCCGCCCGTCTACACGCTCGGCACAACCGCCGACCCCGCGCACGTGCTGGTGCCCGCGCCACGAGTGGGTGCCGAGCTCGTGCACGCCGACCGCGGCGGAGACGTCACCTATCACGGGCCCGGTCAGCTCGTCGGCTACCCGATCGTCACGCTGCCGCACTGGCGCAACGGCTTGCGCGACGTCGTCGGCTACGTCCGCACCCTGGAGGCGGTGCTCATCGACGCGCTCGGCGACCTCGGGGTGAGTGCCGGGCGCGTCTCGCGCTACCCAGGTGTGTGGGTCGGCGACGAGAAGATCGCCGCGGTTGGCGTGAAGGTCGCGGGCGGCCGCACTCGTCACGGGTTCGCGCTCAACGTGGCACCCGACCTGTCGATGTTCGAGCACATCGTCCCGTGCGGCATCCGTGACCGGGGCGTCACGTCACTCGAGTCGGCGCTCGGGAAGGCGCCCGACATGCACCGTGTCGTCGACGCCGTGGTCGAGCACTTTGCGCGCCACTTCGGCGACGGCACGGTCGAGCGCCAAGACGTCGTGTGGCGCGAGCGCGCCGAGGACCTCAGTCCGTTCACCCTGGAAGCAGGTCGCGGGACGCCGGCGCGGCTGCTCGGGCGGCTGGCCGAGGCCGGCGTGGCACCCGCTGGGGGCGCCGGCGGGCGGCGCCCGCCGTGGATGCGCGTGCGTGCCGACCTGGGCGCCGGCTTCCGTGAGACGAAGCGTCTGATGCGCCGGCTGGACCTGCGCACCGTGTGCGAAGAGGCGGGGTGCCCCAACATCTACGAGTGCTGGGCCGACCACACCGCGACGTTCATGATCCTCGGTGACCGGTGCACGCGAGCGTGCGGCTTCTGCCTCGTCGACACGCGCAAGCCGTTCGCACTGGATCCGCACGAACCGGCGCGTGTCGCGGACGCCGTTGCCCACCTCGGGCTCGAGCACGCCGTGATCACGAGCGTGGCGCGCGACGACCTCGACGACGGCGGCGCCGGCGCCTTCGCGGCCACGATCCGCGCGGTGCGGGCACGCACCCCCGCGACCTCGATCGAGGTGCTCGTCCCCGACTGCAAGGGCGACCAGCGCGCGCTCGACGCGATCTTCTCCGCGCGACCCGATGTGCTGAACCACAACCTCGAGACGGTGGCGCGCCTCCAGCGCGCCGCGCGTCCGTCGGCCGCGTACTTCCGGTCTCTCGCGCTCCTCGCCCGCGCGAAGGACGCCGGCCTGCGCACGAAGTCGGGGATCATCCTCGGCATGGGCGAGACGGCCGACGAACTGCGCGGCGCGATCGCCGACCTCCGCAACGTCGGTGTCGACGTCCTCACGCTCGGCCAGTACCTCCAGCCGTCGGCGCGCCACCTTCCGGTCGTGCGGTGGTGGACCCCCGACGAGTTCGCGGCCCTCGGTGACTACGCCGAGGGCCTCGGCTTCGACCACGTCGAGTCGGGCCCTCTCGTCCGCTCGTCGTACCACGCGAAGCGTGCCGCCACCCCGGCAACCACCCGAACTTGCGTCAGTACACCTCGTACTACGAGGTCTCCTGACGCAAGTTCGGTGGTGGGCGCCTGACGCCCGTGCACGCCGGCCGGATCGCGCGCGCGCGAGAGCGCATGGGCGAGCTCGGGATCGACGTGTTGCTGCTGTCGACCGGGGCGGACCTGCCCTACCTCACCGGGTACGAAGCGATGCCGCTCGAACGGCTCACGATGCTGGTGCTGCCGGTCGACGGCGACGCGGTGCTCGTGGTGCCCCGGCTCGAAGCGCCCCGCGTGGTCGAGGAACCCGACGCGTTCTCGCTGCGTCCGTGGGAAGAGACCGAGAACCCGATCGACATCGTCGCCGCACTGGTCGGTCCTGCGGCCAGCGCGGCGGTCGGCGACCAGACGTGGGCTCGGTTCCTCCTCGAGCTCGAGCGCGCGCTGCCGCGCACGAGGTTCTCACGCGCGGTCGACGTGACCGGGCCGCTGCGCGTCGTCAAGGACGCGGCCGAGATCGACGCCCTGCGCGCTGCCGCCCGAGCCGTCGACGAGATCGCGGTCGGCATGAGAGGCGAACGCTTCTCCGGACGTCGCGAGATCGACGTGCACCGCCGGCTCGTGGAGCGCATGCTCGACGCGGGTCACGAGCGCGCCAACTTCGCGATCGTGGCGAGCGGACCGAACGGCGCGAGCCCGCACCACGACCCCGGATCGCGGACGATCGAACCGGGCGACGTGGTGCTGTGCGACTTCGGGGGCACGATGCGCGGCTACTGCTCCGACATCACGCGGATGTTCGTCGTGGGCGAGCCGGCCGCCGACGTGCGCGCCGCGTACGACGTGCTCGTCGACGCGCAGGAACGGGGTGTGCGCGCCGCCACCGTCGGCACGCCCTGCGAGACGGTCGATGCCGCGTCGCGCGACGCCATCACCCGCGCCGGGTACGGCGAGTACTTCGTGCACCGCACGGGCCACGGCATCGGCGCCGAAGCGCACGAGGACCCCTACGTGGTCGCCGGCAACACCACGCCGCTCGCGCCGGGTCACGCGTTCAGCATCGAGCCGGGCATCTACCTCCCGGGGCGCTTTGGCCTGCGGCTCGAGGACATCGTCGTCGCGACGCCGGACGGGCCGGAGCGGCTCAACTCGGCACCGCGCGATCTCGCCGTCGTCGACTAGCAGCGAGATGCAGCTCGACCTCGCCACGGTGCTGGTGCAGGTCGCCACCGGCGGCCTCGCGTTCTGCTGGGTCACGACGCGTCGCCGCGAGGTAGGGCTCGGCTACGGGTGGCTCCTGCGCATCACTTTCGGGTCACTCGCGGCGCTCGGCGTGATCGCCGGGTGGGGCGACCCGGGTGCCGGGGCCGCGGTGCGCAACGCCGGCGCCGCGATCATGGCGCTGGCCGCGGCCCTCGTGCTGTGGAGCTCGGTCGTGCGTCGCGGTGCCGGCGTGAGCGGTCAGCGCGAGCAACGGGCCGCACGCGCGGCGCGGGTCGCGTCGATGGTGGGCACCGCGCGGCCCACGACGCCCGCCACACCGGAGACGACGGGCAAGGAGTTCGACCCGCGTCTCGACCTCCTCGCGCCGATCGCCGGCACGGTCGCGCTGGCCGGTGCGGCCGCGTTCGTCGGCGGTGACTACCCGTTGAGCCTCGCCCGCCTCGAGATCGGGGCGCTGTTCCTCGGCGCCGTCACCGACGCCATGCTCCTCGGCCACTGGTACCTCGTGCAGCCGGGTCTCTCGCGAGACGCGTTGAAGCAGATGGTGACGATCGTCGGGGTGTTGTGGCCGTTCGAGCTCGTGGTGTGGCTGATCCCGACGGGGATGATCTCGGTGCTGAACGGGTCGATCGACGACGGTTACGACGGCTTGACCGGTTGGATGTGGGTGCTCGCCTCGATCACCACCATCGGGCTCGTCGTCGCCACGTGGTACGCGCTGAAGGAGCGCGCGTACTCGGCGGTGATGGCCGCCACCGGGTTGCTCTACCTCGCCATCCTGACCGGCTTCGGCATGGACCTGCTCCCGCGGGCCGTGCTCTCGTGACCGCGGCGCGTCACGCGGCGGCGACGTCGCGGTAGAGGGCAACGAGGTTGTCGACCGCACGCGACCAGGGGAACTCCGCGACCCGCGCGTGACCGCGCGCCACGAGGCGCGCGCGCAGGTCGTCGTCGTCCAGTACCTGCCCGAGCGCGCCGGCAAGTTCGTCGACGTCGACCGGGTCGACGAGCACGGCCGCGTCACCGACGACTTCCGGCAGCGCGCCGGTGCGCGCGGTGACGACGGGAACGCTCGCCGCCATCGCCTCGAGCGGCGGATGGCCGAACCCCTCGTCGAGCGACGGGTAGGCGAGCGCGGAAGCGCCGGCGAGGAGGTCGGCCCGCTGCGCGTCGGTCACGTAACCGAGCCGCCGCACGCGGTCGCCGGCGCGTGACGTGCCCACGGTGGCGTCGAACGCTGCGGTCCCCCAGCCGTCGGCACCGGCGACGACGAGCAGCAGGTCGGTGTGCTCGGCGGCCAGGGCGTCGAACGCACGAACCAGCCGCGGAAGGTTCTTGCGGGGTTCGACGGTGCCGATGGCGAGGATGTACCGAGACGAACCCGCCAATTCGCGGCCGGCACCCGCGTCACCCCGGTCGAGCATCGGCGCGGCCCCCTCGTACACGCGGACCACCTGGTGGTCGTCGACACCGAAATGATCGCGGACGGTGGCCGCCACGTAGTCGCTCACTGCGTGGACGGTGACGCCGCGAACGAGGGCCCGGCGGAGCAGCGCCTCGTAGCCGCGGCTCTCGGGCCGGCACAGCTCGGGCGACGTCACGAACGCGAGGTCGTGCACGGTCACGACGCCCGGGGCGCGCGACGGGGGAGAGACGAAGTTCGTCGCGTGCACGACGTCGACGGGACCGGTCCAGTGCTCCACGAGCGGCCACCCGCTGTGTGCCCACATCGTGTACGCGACCCGTGCGGGTACCCACGAAGTCGCCGGGCGCACCCCGCGCGGCAGCATCCCCGCCAGATCGTTGCGGCCCGTGCGGGTGATCGCGTACGCGATCGTGGCGACGTCGTCGCGGGCGGCCAGGCCGGCCAGGACCTCCGCGGTGAAGTGACCGACACCGGTGCGCTCGTGGATGAGCGGGTTCGCGTCGAGGGCGACACGCAGTCGCTCGCCTTCCGGTGTCACGGGCGCACGATCCTATTTCTTCGCTCGCACCTGATGGTTCGCTCGCTCGCTGCGGCGCAGGGTACCTGCGCCGCGGGCGCTCGTTCCTGATTCTTGGCTCGCTCGCTGCGAGCCGGGGTACCCGGCTCGCGGTCGCTCGTTCGCGGGCGAGCTCCTCGGCTCGCTTGCGCTCGCTCGTCGCCGCGTGCGCCTGATGCTTGGCTCGCACCTGATTCTTGGCTCGCTCGCTGCGAGCCGGGGTACCCGGCTCGCGGGCGCTCGCTCGCTGGTGAGTTCGCTCGCTCGCCCCTTTGTGGGTGCTGGTTCCTCGGCCCGGTTGTGCGATCCTCGGCTGGTACCGTCGTGCCGAGACCCGCCTATGACCGCCACCTTGCCGGAACGCCCGACGCGCCTCAGCACGGCGCGCGCGGGGCTCTGGGAACGCCTCGGCGCGATCTGGCGGTACCGCGAGCTGCTGGTCGCGTTCACGCGTACCGAGCTCAAGGTCAAGTACAAGAACAGCGTCCTCGGTTTCGCCTGGTCGATGCTGAACCCGGCTCTGTACCTCGTGGTCTTCTACGTGGTCTTCCAGTTGATCCTCGGCAGCGGGATCCCGAGTTTTCCGATCTTCCTGCTGTCGGGCCTGCTCGTGTGGAACCTGTTCTCGGTGGGCGTGTCGGCGGCCACCGGGTCGGTGGTGGCGAACGCCGGCCTGGTGCGCAAGGTGGCGCTCCCGCGCGAGATCCTGCCCCTCGCCTCGGTCGGCGCCGCGCTGATCCACTTCTTCCTGCAGGCAATCGTGCTGTTCGGTGCGATCGTGATCGTCCACTACGAGGTGGCGCTCGCGTACCTGCCGCTCCTCCCCGTCGCGCTCGTCGCGCTGCTGCTCTTCTCCGCCGCGCTCGGCGTCCTGCTCGCCGCGATCAACGTGCAGCTCCGTGACACCGCGCACTTCGTGGAGCTGGCCATGCTCGCGTGGTTCTGGATGACGCCGATCGTCTACCCGTACGGGCTCGTCGCCGGAAAGCTCGGCCCGCACGCCTGGCTCTACCTGTGCAACCCGATCACCGACGTGGTACTCGCCTTCCAGCGCGCGATCTACGCGCAGGTGAGCTACACGACCACGGTGAACGGCGTGCAGCAGGTGCAGCAGATCCTGCCGCCGGGTGCGGACCAGTGGTGGTACCTGTGGCATCTCGGCATCGTGATCGTGGCGTCGGCCGTGTTGTTCCTGTTCGCGCTGTCACTGTTCGGCCGCGTCGAGGGCAACTTCGCCGAGGAGCTCTGAACGAGCGGTGACCCCGGCGGCGATCTCGGTCCGCAGCGTCTCGAAGCGGTTCCGCCTCACCCACGAGCGCTACCCGACATTGAAGGAGCGGGTGATCCACTTCGGCCGGGTGCCCAGCGAGGACTTCTGGGCGCTGCGCGACATCACCGTCGAGGTGCCCGACGGCACCACGCTCGGCCTCCTCGGTCACAACGGATCGGGCAAGTCGACGCTCCTGAAGTGCATCGCGGGCATCCTCCGCCCGACGACCGGCGAGATCGGTACGCGTGGGCGGGTCGCCGCCCTCCTGGAGCTGGGCGCCGGCTTCCAGGGGGAGCTCACCGGGCGAGAGAACATCTTCTTGAACGGTGCGATCCTCGGCATGTCGCGCAAGGAGCTCGCGCGGCGCTTCGACGAGATCGTCGAGTTCGCCGAGCTCGAGCAGTTCATCGATACGCAGGTCCGCTTCTATTCGTCGGGGATGTACGTGCGCCTCGGCTTTGCGATCGCGGTGAACGTGGAGCCCGACATCCTGCTCGTCGACGAGGTGCTGGCCGTCGGCGACGAGGCGTTCCAGCGCAAGTGCCTCGACCGCGTTGCCGACTTCCAGCGCGAGGGACGCACGATCGTCGTCGTCACCCACTCCCCCGACCTCGTGCGCAAGATCTGCCACGCAGCCGTCGTGCTCGATCACGGCTCGCTGGTCGCGTCGGGCGACCCTCGGGAGGCGATCCAGGTGTTCCGTGAGCACCTCCGCCGGACGCCACCGCGCGCCCGTCCCGGCGAGCCGCCGCCGGTCGACGACCGCGTCCGCGTCACCTCGGTTCGCTTCGAGCATCCGGGGATGCCCGGGCGCGCCTACCTCGAGCCGGGCGAGTCGCTCGCGGTGAAGGTCGGTTTCGAGGTCGACGCGCCGGTCGACGATCCTGTGTTCACCGTCATGATCTACGACGCCGAGGGCACCCTCGTCCATGGGTCGAGTACCGCGTCGGAGTCCGTGGCGTTGGGCCACGTCGACGGCCCCGGTGAGGTCACGTTCGAATACGCGCAGGTCCCGCTCCTCGACGGCGAGTACGCGATCACGTTGTGTGTCACGTCGAGCGACGGCGCGTTCATCTACGACTGGCAGGAGCAGCGGCACCGCTTCGAAGTGCGGGATTCGCAGCGCAACTTCGGATCCGTGGAGTTCCCGGTGCGCATCACGGTCGACAAGCGGTCGGCGCGGCACCCTGCCGCCGGGTGATGGCGCGCGTCCCGCGCGTACGAGTCGTCGTCCTCAACTACGACGGTGGCGAGATGACGTTGCGCTGTCTCCGAGCGCTGCGCGACGTCGACTGGCCTGCCGACTCGCTCGAGATCGTGCTCGTCGACAACGCGTCGATCGACGGCATCGCGCCGCGCATCCGGCGTGAGATGCCGTGGGTGCACCTGATCGAACACACGCACAACGCCGGCTTTGCCGGCGGTTGCAACCTCGGACTCCGCGACCTGCGCGACGTCGACTACGTCGCGCTCCTGAACAACGACGCCATCCCGGAAACCGGCTGGCTGCGCGCGCTCGTCGACGTGTTGGAAGCCGACCCCGGCCTGGGCGCCGCCAACTCCAAGATCGTGTTCGCACCCGCATTCGTCTCGTTGTCGATCGACACACCGACGTTCCGTCCTGCGGCCGACGCTCGCGACCTGGGTGTGAAGATCACCGGCCTCAGTGTCGACGGCGTCGACGTCTGGGAGCACGCGCAGTTCGCCGACGGCTGCTACTCCACCGAGACCCGCGGCTCCGGCGACGAGCGCCTGGTGTGGACGGCCGAGCACGGCGACGTTCGGGTGCCGGTCGCGCACGGAGGCCCGCTCCCCGGCACCGTGGAGGTCGAGCTCTCCGCGGAGGCCGCGAAGACCGTGCGGCTCGCCGCCGGCGCCGACCCCATCGACGTCGTGGTCGGTCCCGTGCCGTCGTGGCATCGCGTCAAGCCGGCCGGTCCCGCCTACGACGTGATCAACAACGTGGGCTCACGACTCGTGCTCGGCGGGTACGGCGG
>DASPTH010000271.1:0-30394 GCA_035623515.1 Acidimicrobiia bacterium | reverse complement strand
CTCGAGCTCCGTGCCGTGTTCGCCGTCCGCGTAGCCGCCCAGACCGTCCATCACCACGAGCAGGATCTTGGTGTCGGCGGGCTGGATCAACTCGGCCAGGTCCATCACTTCTCGCTCCCGTCGCCCCGGCGCGGGCGGTTCCTCCGGGGCCACGCTACTTTCCACTCCCGTGCCCGAGCCCGGAAGCCTGCCCGTTGCCCTCTTCCACCTCGACGGCGACGTCGCGGTGCCGACCGAGCTCGCGCGGGGCCCGTGGTCACCCCACGCCCAGCACGGCGGCGCGCCGTCGGCCCTGCTCGCGCGCACGCTCGAGCGGATGGACGCGGGCCCGCCCGCGTTCACGGTGCGCCTCACCGTCGACCTGATGCGACCGGTGCCGCTCACTCCGCTGCGCGTCGTGTCGCGGGTCGTGCGCCCCGGGAAGAAGGTCCAGATCGTCGAGGCCGCGCTGCTCGACGGCGACGTCGAGATGGCCCGCGCCAGCGCGTTGCGCCTGCGCACGCTCGACGACGAGCTCGACGTCACGCTCGGCTCGCCCGACGTCGAGCCGCTGCCGGCGCCGTCCGAGGCCCGCTCCCGGTTCCCGCGCCTCGAGACGGGCGTGCTCGGCTACTGGAACGCGGTGGAGATGAGCCCGGTGCGGGGCGAGCTGTTCCTGCCGGGCCCGGCCGCCGTGTGGTTCCGGCTCATGGTGCCGGTGGTGGCGGGCGAGGAGTCGACGCCGCTCCAGCGGGTGGCGGCGGTCGCCGACTTCGGCAACGGCGTGGGCTCGGGGATCGACCGCACCCGGCTGTCGTTCATCAACGCCGACGTGAACGTCACGCTCCACCGGCTGCCGGTGGGGGAGTGGATCGGGCTCGACGGCCAGGTGTTCGCCGAGCCGACCGGCATCGCGGTCGCCGAGACCGTGCTCCACGACGAACAGGGCCGCATCGGGCGCGGCATCCAGACGGTGATCCTCGAGGAGCTCACGGGTGAGTCGCCGTTCGCGCTGCGCCGCCCCTGACGGGCGACGAGTCAGCGCCGGCCCGAATTGGGGCGCTTGCCGTGGTTGGCGCGGTTGCGCCGCGAACGCAGCTTCCGCTTGCTGGTCTTCTTGCTCATCGGTTCCGGACTCCGTCACGAGGGTCGGTGCAGGCTAGCGGACGAGCCTCGGCGCTACGCTCCCGGAGGCCCGCGCCGAGGGTGGTGACCTGGTCACTCGGCGGGCCGTGACCGGACGGGCAGTCACCGGTGGAGGGAGCCGGCGGGAGGGAGCAGGAGGCAAGGGCGCAAACGGTGAGTCCCCGATGACCAGGCAACACCGGAGGGCCGCCGTCGTCACGGCCGCGCTCGCCCTGCTCGCGGGCTTCGCGGCGACCGCCGCACCGGACGCGCACGCGCAGACCGCACCGAGCACGCCGTCGGCGCCGCGCGGCCCGATCGAACGGCCCGCCCAACCGATCGGGGGTCAGTACATCGTCACCCTGCGCGACAAGCAGCCGGCCGACACCGGCCAGGAGGCGAGCGCGCTCGCGCACCAGTACGGCGGGTCGGTGCGGCACGTGTACGACCACGTGCTGTCTGGGTTCTCCGTGAGCATGACCGACGACGAGGCCCAGCAGCTCGCCGCCGACCCGCTCGTCGAATCGGTCGCGCAGAACGGCGAGGTGCACGTGGTCACCACGCAGAGCAACCCGCCGTCGTGGGGTCTCGACCGGATCGACCAGGCGAACCTGCCGCTCGACAACTCCTACACGTACAACGCGACCGGCACGTCCGTGCACGCCTACGTGATCGACACCGGTGTCCGCATCACGCACTCGGACTTCGGCGGGCGCGCGCAGAACGGATGGGACTTCGTGCAGAACGACGCCGACACGAACCCGTCGGAGTGCCCGAGCACCTCGATCGCCGGGCACGGCACGCACGTCGCCGGCGTCATCGGGGGCCAGAACTACGGCGTCGCCAAGGGCGTCACGCTCGTCAGCGTGCGCGTGCTCGCGTGCGACGGCACCGGCACGTTCGACAACATCATCGCCGGCGTGAACTGGGTGACGGCCAACGCGGTGAAGCCGGCGGTCGCCAACATGAGCATCGGGGCGGACGGCTCCTACCCGCCGCTCGACAGCGCGGTCGAGAACTCGATCGCGTCGGGGGTGAACTACGTGATCGCCGCCGGCAACGAGCTCCCGACCGGGGTCGACTCGTGCAACACGGTCCCCGCCGACGTCCCCGACGCGCTGACGGTGGGCGCCACCGACATCACCGACGCGCGCGCGGCCTGGTCCGACTACGGCCCCTGCGTCGATCTCTTCGCGCCCGGGGTCAACATCGTCTCCGACTGGAACGGCAGCGACACCGACACCGAGGTCGTGAGCGGGACGTCGATGTCGGCGCCCCACGTGACCGGCGCGGTCGCGGCCTACCTCGACGCCAACCGTTGCGCGTCCACCACCGACGTCGCGAACGCGATCGTCGGCAACGCCACGAACGGCGTGCTGTCGAACGTCGGGGCCGGCTCGCCGAACCGGCTGCTCGACACGTCGTTCATCGGCCCCTCGACCCCGGCCGTGCCGTGCCCGCCGACGCTCACGGCCACGCCTTCGGTCGGCGGCGCCCACCTCTCGTGGACGATTCCGACCGACGGCGGGTCGCCGCTCACGGCGTTCCGCGTGTACCGGGGCACGAGCCCGGGCGGGGAGGGGGCGTCGCCGATCACGACGCTCGGGTCCGGGGCGACGTCCTTCGACGACAGCGGCCTGGCGAACGGCACCACCTATTACTACGAAGTGGCGGCGGTCAACGGCAACGGCGAGACCCGCTCGGCCGAGCAGTCGGCGCTGCCGCTCACGTCGAACGGCGCGTACTTCCCGCTCGTCCCCGCGCGCATCCTCGACACCAGAGCAGGGACCGGTGCGCCGACCGCCCCGGTCGGTGCCGACTCGAGCATCGACGTGCCGGTGCTCGGCCGCGGCGGCGTGCCCGCGAGCGGCGTGTCGGGCGTCGTCCTCAACGTCACCGTCACGAACCCGACCGCCGACGGCTACGTGACGGTGTGGCCGACGGGCGTGACGAGACCGCTGGCGTCGAACCTGAACTTCGTCGCGGGCGAGACCATCCCCAACCTCGTGACGGTGAAGGTGGGGACCGGCGGCGACGTGAGCTTCTACAACTTCCAGGGCACGACCGACCTCGTCGCCGACGTCGTGGGCTACTACGGCGACGGTTCCGCCGCGGGCCCGAGCGGCGCGCGCTACCACTCGATCGTGCCGGCGCGGATCCTCGACTCGCGTGACGGCACCGGGGGCCTCGCCGGGGCCTGGGCGCAGGGCCAGTCCCGCGACCTCACGGTGGTGGGAGTGGGCGGCGTGCCCGCCGGCGCGACCGCGGTGGTGATGAACGTCACCGCGGTGGCACCGACCTCGTCGGGATACGTCACCGTGTGGCCGTCGGGCGTGGCGAGACCGCTGGCGTCGAACCTCAACTTCGTCCCGAACCAGACGATCCCGAACCTCGTGATCGTGCAGGTGGGCGCGAACGGCGCGGTGAGCTTCTTCAACTTCCTCGGGTCCACCCAACTCGTCGCCGACGTCGTCGGGTACTTCTCCGGCGGGTCGTCGGCGGGGGCGGCGCTCTACACGCCGCTCGTCCCGGCGCGCATCCTCGACTCGCGCGACGGCACCGGACTGTCGGGCGCGTGGACCGCCAACCAGTCGCGCGACCTCGTCGTCGCCGGCGCCGGCGGCGTGCCGGCCGACGCGCAAGCCGTCGTGCTGAACGTCACCGCGGTCGGGCCGACGGTCGACGGCTACGTCACCGTGTGGCCGTCGGGCGTGGCGAGACCGCTGGCGTCGAACCTCAATTTCGTCGCCGGTGAGACGATCCCGAACCTCGTGATCGTGCAGGTCGGCGCGAACGGCGCGGTCAGCCTCTACAACCTCGTCGGCTCGACCGATCTCGTCGCCGACGTCGTCGGCTACTACCGCTGACCGCGGCGTTCGGCGCGCCGTCGACGGGCACGACGCGTAGTCTCGGAGCGGTGGAACGGCTCGGGCTCGTCGGTCTGCCCAACAGCGGCAAGTCGAGCCTCTTCAACGCGCTCACCGGCGCGTCGACGGTCGTCGCCACGCACCCGTTCTCGACCACCGAGACCACCGTCGGCATCGCGCACGTCCCCGACGAGCGCGTCGACCTGCTCGGCGCCATGTCGCAGTCGAAGAAGCTCGTGTACGCGAGCTTCGAGATCGTCGACATCGCCGCGCTCGTGAAGGGCGCGAGCGGCGGCGAAGGCCTCGGGAACGCGTTCCTGGGATCGCTGCGCGACTGCGACGCCATCCTGTTCGTGCTGCGGGCCTTCGAGGACGACTCCGTGCCCGGCGAGACCGACCCCGACGCCGCGCTGGAGACGCTCGAGCTCGAACTGGTGCTGGCCGACCTCGCGTCGGCGGAGGGACGGCTCGCGCGGCAGCGGCGCGCCGCCAAGGGCGACCCCGCGCTCGCCGCCGAGGTGGCGGCGCTCGAGCGGGCGGTGGCCGCGCTCGGCGACGGCGTGCCGATCTACCGGTCGGCGCTCGACGCCGAAGCGCGCGCGCACCTCGCGGCGGCGTTCCTCCTCACCGACAAGCCGGTGCTCGTCGTCGTGAACGTCGGGGAGGACCAGCTCGACGAGGTGCCGGGCGACGACCGGCTCGCGGTGTGCGTGCAGCTCGAAGCCGAGGCGGCCGCGCTCGACGCCGAGGCGCGCGCCGAGCTGCTCGAGGGCCTCGGCCTCGGCATCGGGGTCGTGCCGCGCGTCGCGCGCGCCGCGTACCACCTGCTCGGCCGCCGTACCTTCCTCACGACGGGTGAGAAGGAGACGCGCGCGTGGACGTTTCGGGCCGGGGCCAAGGCGCCGGAGTGCGCGGGCGTGATCCACTCCGACCTGCAGCGCGGCTTCATCCGCGCCGAGGTGATCGAGTGGCGCGAGCTGCTCGACATCGGCTCGTGGTCCAAGGCGCGCGAGCTCGGTCGGCTGCGCGTCGAGGGCAAGGACTACGTCGTGCAGGACGGCGACGTACTCGAGATCCGCTTCAACGTCTGACGCCCATGTGGCTCGTCCGCGACGGCGACGTGCTCGCGACCGTGGAGGTCGCGCGCGACGCCCGCGGGCGGCGGCGCGGCCTGCTCGGCCGCGACACGGTCGAGGGCGCGCTCTTGCTCCGGCCGTGCCGCCAGGTCCACACGTTCGGCATGCGGTTCCCGATCGACGTGGGCTTCTGCGACGTGCACGGCACCGTGCTCCGCACGTGGACGCTGCGGCCCCGGCGGGTGTCCCGTGTGGTCCCCAAGGCGGCGTTCGGGATCGAGGCCGCGGCGGGGGCCTTCGAACGGTGGCAGCTCCGTCCGGGCGACCGCGTCGAGCTGCGCGGATGACGCAGCCCGCGGCACCCGGCGCGCTCGTGCTGGTGGCGACGCCGATCGGGAACCTGGGCGACCTGTCGCCCCGCGCCGTCGACGCGTTGCGTACGGCCGACCTGATCGCGGCCGAGGACACGCGGCGCACCCGCGCGCTGCTCACCCACGCGGGCGTGCCGGCCGGGGGGCGGCTGCGCGCGGTCCACGCGCACAACGAACGCGCCAGCGCGCAGATGGTCGTCGACGCGGTTGCCGCCGGTCGGCGGGTCGCCTACGTCACCGACGCGGGAATGCCCGGCATCTCGGACCCGGGCGCGCGGCTCGTGCGCGCGTGCCTCGACGCGCAGCTCGCCGTCGAGGTCGTGCCCGGCCCGAACGCCGCGCTCACCGCGCTCGTCGTCTCGGGGTTCCGGACCGACCGGTTCGTTTTCGAGGGCTTCCTGCCGCGACGGGGGCCTGCCCGGCGCGTCCGCCTCGCGGCGCTGGCGGCCGAGCCCCGCACCGCGCTGCTGTACGAGGCACCCGGTCGCGTGGCCGGCACGCTGCAGGAGCTGCTCGGGGTGTGCGGGCCGCTGCGCGAGGTCGCGGTGGCGCGCGAGCTCACGAAGGTGTTCGAGGAGGTGTGGCGCGGCCCGCTCTCCGATGCCGCCGCCCACTTCGCGAGTTTCGAGCCCCGCGGCGAGCACGTGCTCGTGCTCGGGCCCGCGCCGGCGCCGCCCGCGGCCAGCGACGCCGAGATCGACGCGCACGTGCAGGCCGCGCTCGCGGAAGGGCTGTCGACCCGGGACGCGGCCGCGCGCGTCGCGAGAGACCTCGGTGTGCCGCGCCGCCGCGTGTACGACGCGGCAACCAAGGGACGCGGTCGGTAGCGCGCGCACGGGCCATTCATCGAACGGCTGACCGACCATCGGCGTCTCGGGAGCAATGAATCGCTGCTCGATGGGTCGCGTACTCTTAGGCGGCCATGCCGCGGCCCTTCTACGTGACGACGCCCATCTACTACCCGAACGACGCGCCCCACATCGGTCACGCGTACACGTCGGTCGCGGCCGACGCGCTGGCCCGGTGGCGGCGCATGTGGGGTGACGACGTCGTCTTCCTCACCGGCACCGACGAGCACGGCACCAAGATCCAGCGCGCGGCGGAGGCCCAGGGCGTCACGCCCATCGAGCTCGTCGACCGCACGAGCGCGCAGTTCCGGGCGCTCACGCCCCTGCTCGACCTCACGAACACCGACTTCATCCGCACCACCGAGCCGCGTCACGAGCAGGCGGTCCAGCGCTTCCTGCAGGCGGTGTACGACGCCGGCTCCATCGAGCTCGGCACCTACGAGGGCCTCTACTGCGTGGCGTGCGAGGCGTACTACACCGAGGACGAGCTGGTCGACGGCCGGTGCCCGGTGCACGGCACGCCCGTCGAGCTCGTCACCGAGGAGAACTACTTCTTCGCCCTGTCGCGCTTCGAGCAGCGCTTGCTCGAGCACTACGAGTCCCACCCCGAGGCGGTGCAGCCCACGACCCGCCGCAACGAGGTCCTCGGGTTCATCCGGCAGGGGCTCACCGACTTCTCGATGAGCCGCAAGTCGGTCACGTGGGGGATCCCGCTGCCGTGGGACCCGTCGCAGACCTGCTACGTGTGGTTCGACGCGCTCTTCAACTACTGCAGCGCGATCGGCTACGGCAGCGATCCGGAGCGCTTCGACCGCTACTGGCCCGTCGACTACCACCTCGTCGGCAAGGACATCCTGCGCTTCCACGCGGTGTACTGGCCCGCCATGCTCATGGCCGCGGGGCTCGAGCCGCCGCAGTGCGTGTTCGCGCACGGTTGGCTGCTCGTGGGCGGCGAGAAGATGTCGAAGACCCGCATGAACCAGATCGCGCCGGCCGACCTCGTGGCCGACTTCGGTGTCGACGGGTTCCGCTACCACTTCCTCCGCGACCAGCGCTTCGGCCCCGACGGCGACATCAGCTACGAGGCGATGGTCACGCGCTACAACGCCGATCTCGCGAACAACTTCGGGAACCTCGCCAACCGCGTGCTGAACATGGCGGTGCGCTACTGCGGCGGCGTGGTGCCCGAGGCGCGCGACGACGGCCCGCTCGCCGCCGCCGCCGAGCGCGCGTTCACCGGCCTCACCGCCGAGATGGAGAAGCTCGACTTCGCGGGCGGGTTCGGCGCGGTGTGGGACCTGATCCGCGACGTCAACGCCCACCTCGAGGAGCGCCAGCCGTGGACGCTCGAGAAGCAGGGCGACGCCGGCGCCGCCGCGGCCGCAGCCGTGCTGGGTGACTGCCTCGAGGCGCTCCGGATCGTGGCGCTGCTCGCGTCACCCGTGATCCCGCGCGCCGCCGCCGAGCTCTGGCACCGCCTGGGCCTGCCGGGCGACCCCGCCGAGGCGCGGTTGCCGGGCGCGGCGGAGTGGGGCGGGCTGCCCGCCGGCGCCCCCCTCGAGAAGGGCGAGCCGCTCTTCCCCCGCATCGAGACGTGACGGCCTGGGTCGACAGCCACTGCCACCTCCCGTCGCTCTCGGGGGGTGCCGAGGCGGCGCTCGAGCGGGCGCGAGCCGCCGGGGTGGCCGGGGTGGTGTGCGTGGGCACCGACGCCGAGTCGTCGGAGGCGGCGCTCGCCCTCGCCGGGTCGCACCACGACGTGCGGGCGACCGTCGGACTCCACCCCCACGACGCCTCCCGGCTCGCGGCGGAGTGGGAGCGGCTCGAGGCTCTCGCCGGCGGCGAGGGCGTGGTCGCGGTCGGCGAGACGGGGTTCGACCTCCACTACCGCCACTCGTCGCCCGAGGAGCAGGAGGCCGCGTTCCGCGCGCAGATCGCGCTCGCGCACCGGCTCGACCGCGCGCTCGTGATCCACACGCGCGACGCGTGGGACGACACGTTCCGCGTGCTCGACGACGCGCGCACACCCGAGCGCACGGTTTTCCACTGCTTCACCGGCGGTGCTCCAGAGGCACGGCGTGCGTTGGGGCTCGGCGCGTACGTGTCGTTCAGCGGCATCGTGTCGTTCAAGAACGCCACCGACGTGCGCGCCGCGGCCGCGATCGTCCCGCTCGACCGCATGCTCGTCGAAACCGACGCGCCCTACCTCGCGCCGGTGCCGCATCGCGGGCGCGAGAACGAACCCGCGTGGGTGGTCGACGTCGGCGCCGCGCTCGCGGTCGCGACCGGCCGCCCGGCCGCCGAGCTGGCCGACGCGACCCGGTCGGCGGCCGCGACCGTCTTCGGCCCCTTCGGTGGCCGCGGGCACCCGGCCTGACCTGCACCGATTCGCCTGGCGTTGTGTCCGGTCACGGAGTTCGCTACCTTCGGCCGTCCTCACGAACCGACGGGAGACGGTTCCCATCGCCGAGCACGCCACGGGTCACCGCGCGGGTCGCGCCGGTGCGACGCGCCATCGTCACGTCGCCCGGCACCACCGGTCGCCGCGCATCGCGCACAGCGTCCGCCCGTCACCCGCGCGCGCGGTGCCGTACGACCCGAACTCGTGGCTACCCGTCCCCGATCCCGCCGCGCTCCCGTCCATCGAGGACATCACGCTCGATGCGCACGTCACACCGTCGCCCGGGCGCGCGGAGCCGCACGATCCCGACGCGTGGCTGCCGCTCCCCGACGACGTCGACGCGCTCCCGACGGTCGACGAGCTGCTCGCGCCCCCGCCCGACGCGCAGCGCGACGCCATGGCCGATGCCGATGCCGTCACGCGCGCGGTCACGGCGGCAGCGGAGGCGGCGTCCGTCCCGTCTCCGGCCCGCGCCCGGCCGCACGACCCCGGTGCCTGGCTCCCGGTCCCGAACCCCGACCACCTCGTCGAACTCCCGGAGCTCGTCGCGGGGGACGCCTCGGTGCCTCGCGGCCCGGAGCGGCAGGTCCGCACCGGGTGGGCGCCCGGCCTCCGGGCGCTGCTCGCCGTGCTGGTCGTGGTCGCGACCGCGGTGGTGGGCGTGCGGGTGGTGGAGGACCGCGCGGCGACCGCCCCGCCGGCGCACGCCTTCACCGTGAACGTCGACTTCGACGGCTCGCCCAAGGAGGTGCGCACCACCGCGCGCACTGCGACGGGGCTCATGCACGAGCTCCACGTCGGGAAGTTCGTGACCGTGCGGAACATCCCCGGCCGGCTCCACGCGGGCTCCGACGTCGTGCTCCGCACGCGCCACAACGGCACGCTCCTCGTCGACGGGCAGGAGGTGGCGTTCGACTCGCCGTCCCGCACGGTGGGGGAGCTGCTGACCGCGTACCGCGTCGTGCTCGCGGGTGACGACTACACGAGCCCGTCCGTCGACTCGGTCCTGAACGACGGCGACCAGGTGACCGTGTACCGCGTCGGCGGCGAGACGAAGCAACGGACCGAACCGATCCCGTTCACCGACGAGCACGTGCCCGACCCCAACACGCCCATCGGCCAGACGAGCGAGCTCCGGCCCGGCCAGAACGGGCTGATGACGATCACGTACCGCGAGCGGATCGAGAACGGCGTCATCGTCGGCGACAGCGTGCTGTCGGAGGTGCCGACGATCCCGGCGGTGTCACACCTCATCGGCGACGGCACGCAGGCGGACTGGCACTGGGACGCGCTCGCCAACTGCGAGTCGGGTGGCCGGTGGAACACCGTCGACCCGGCCACGCCCGCGTACGACGGCGGGATCGGCATCTACCGGGGAACCTGGATCGCGTTCGGCGGCCGCCAGTTCGCCCCGAACGCCGGGCTCGCGACGCGCGAGCAGCAGATCATCATCGGCCAGCGCATCGAGGCGCAGTACGGCTGGACGGCATGGGGCTGCGGCCGGTACATGGGCTGGTAGTCGGAGGGATCGCCCGCGCGCAGTAGCGTCACCCTGGTCATGGAGATGCTGACGCCCGCGACGGTGCGCGGGCTGCTCGACGAGCACGGGATCCACCCGAAGAAGAGCCTCGGCCAGCATTTCCTCGCCGACCCCAACACCGCCCGCCGCGTCGCCGCCCTCGCCGAGGTGGAGCGCGGCGACCGCGTGCTCGAAGTGGGCCCGGGGCTCGGGTCCCTCACGCTCGCGCTCGCCGAACGCGGCGCCCGCGTGCTGGCCGTCGAGGTCGATCCCCGCCTGGCGAGCCTGCTCGAGTCGGTGCTCGCCGGCGCCGGTGTCGTCCCCGGAACGGTCGACGTGCGCGTGGCCGACGCGATGACGGTCGACTGGCCCGGCGTGCTCGCCGGTGCCTCCACGTGGTCGTGCGTCTCGAATCTCCCCTACAACGTTGCGGTGCCCGTCGTGATCCGGTTGCTCGAATCGGCGCCCGCCGTGTCGCGGATCGTCGTGATGGTGCAGCGCGAGGTGGGCGAGCGGCTCGCGGCTGCGCCCGGTCACCGCGAGTACGGCGCGGTGTCGGTGAAGGTCGCGTACCACGCCGAGGTGTCGCTGCTCGGCACCGTGCCCCCCTCGGTGTTCGTGCCGCGCCCGAAGGTCGAGTCGGCGCTCGTCGGGCTGCGGCGCCGCACCGCGCCACCCGTGTCGGTGCCCTCCGAAGCGGCGCTCTTCGAGCTCGTGCGCAGCGGCTTCGCGCAACGGCGCAAGATGCTGCGGCGGTCGCTGCAGCCCGTGCTCGGCACGCACGCGACCGACGTCCTCGCGGCGGCGCACGTGCCCCCGACCGCGCGCGCCGAGTCGCTCGGCCTCGACGACTGGGCGGCGGTGGCGCGGAGCGCGGCGGCCGCCGCATGAGGCTCACGCGCGTCCGGGCGACCGCGTACCCCAAGCTCACGCTCTCGCTGCGGGTGCTCGGGCGGCGCGAGGACGGCTTCCACGACCTCGACTCGCTCGTGGTCTCGCTCGGCCAGCCCTACGACGTCATCGAGGCGTACGCGGTGCCGGCGCCGGGCGGCGTGCAGGTGGAGGTGGTGGGCGACGACGCCGCGGCCGACGTGCCCGCCGACCACCGCAACCTCGCGTTCGTGGCTGCCGAGCGGCTGCTCGTGCGGGCCGGGCGCTCCGGGCACGGCGTGCGGCTGGTGCTGCGCAAGCAGATCCCCGCGGGTGCCGGGCTCGGCGGTGGGTCGGCCGACGCGGCCGCGGCGTTGCTCGCGGTGCGCCGCCTGCTCGACGTCGACGTCGACGACGACGGTGTGTCCGAGCTGGCGGCGGCGATCGGGTCCGACGTGTCGTTCTGCGTGCGGGGCGGCGCGGCGTGGATGCGGGGCCGCGGCGACGTCATCGACGACCTCGCGCTCCCGCAACGGCTCGCGTTCGTGGTCGCGATCCCGCCGTTCCGGCTGTCGACGCAGGCCGTGTACCGCCGGTGGGACGAGCTCGGCGGGCCGCGCGCGACGCGCGCCATCCGCGCGCCGCGGCGGATCGCCGCGCTGCTGCCCGAGCTCGCCAACGACCTCGAGCCGGCGGCGGAGTCGCTCGAGCCGCGGCTCGTGGAGTTCCGGACCGCGCTCGAAGGCGCGGCCGGCAGCCCCGCGCTGCTGGCGGGCAGCGGGTCCGCCTACGTCGTGCCCGTCGCCGACGCGCGCGCGGTGCCGGAGCTGGTGGCCGAAGTGACCCGCCGCCTGCGCGTCCCCGTCGTCGGCACGACGACCGTCTCGCGTGGTGTCCGGCTGGCGTGACGTTTCGTTTTGGCGTCTTTGAGTGGGGCTATGGCCCCACTCAAAGACGCCAAAACGAGAGGCCAGAACGAGAGGGTGGGGTCAGCGGCCCTGCTGACGGCGCTGCCAGCGCGTGCGCTTCAGAAGCTTCTTGTGCTTCTTCTTCCGCATCCGCTTGCGGCGCTTCTTGATCAGCGAGCCCATGGCGGCGAGCACGCTAGCCGAGCACCGCTCAATGGGCGTAACCGGCCGAGCGAGGGCACTAGGGTCACGGGCAACGCGATCGGGGGTGGTGTAACGGCAGCACGGGGTCCTTTGGAGTCCCAAGTCGAGGTTCGAGACCTCGCCCCCGAGCCACCCCGACCGCGGCAGGACCACCGACAGGAGGAGGCGCAGATGCCCGGTCAGCACCGCCGCCCACTCTCCGCCATCGTGCCCGCGGCCGGCGAGGGCAAGCGCATGCGTTCGGGCACGCCGAAGATGCTCCATCCGCTGTGCGGCCGCCCCCTCGTGCTGCACGCGCTCGACCAGCTCGCCGCGCTCCCCCTCGATCGCATCGTCGTGGTCGTCGGGCACGGCGCCGAAGACGTGGCCAAGACGGTCCAGGAACAGCTCGTCACCGACGTCCCCGTCGAGTTCATCGAGCAGTCCGTGCAGCGCGGTACCGGCGACGCGGTTGCCGTCGGGCTCACCGCCAACGCCTTCGACCTCGACGGCGAGGACGACGTGATCGTCGTGTTCGGCGACGCGCCGCTCCTGCGCGCCGAGACCCTGGCGATGCTCGCGACCGAGCACCGGCTCGGCGACGCCGCCGCCACCATGCTCACGGCACGCTTCGCCGATCCCTCGAGCTACGGCCGCGTGGTGCGCGACCCCAACGGTCACGTCGAACGCATCGTGGAGGAGCCCGACGCCACGCCCGACGAGCTGGCGATCGACGAGGTCAACCCGTCGATCTACTGCTTCCGGCGGGGCCTGCTCGCGCCGGCGCTGCGCCGGCTCGTGCCCGAGAACGCGCAGGGCGAGTACTACCTCACCGACGTGATCGCCGTGCTGCGGCAAGCCGGCCACGTCGTCGACGCCATCGAGGTCGACGACCCGATGGAGGTGGTGCAGGTCAACGACCGCGCCCAGCTCGCCGTGGCCGAGGCCGAGCTGCGGGCGCGGATCAACGACCGCTGGATGCGCGCGGGCGTCACGATGGTCGACCCCGAGCGCACCTACATCGACACGTCGGTCGAGCTCGAGCCCGAGGTGCGGCTGCTACCGAACACGATGCTGCAGGGGCACAGCGTCGTCCACCGCGGCGCGGTGATCGGTCCCGACGTGCAGCTCGTCGACACCGTCGTCGGGCGCGACTCCGTGGTCCGCCAGACGACCGCGTTCGAGTGCGAGATCGGCGAGCGCGTGACGTGCGGGCCCTACGTGTCGCTCCGGCCCGGCACGCGGGTCGCCGACGACGCCCATCTCGGGACGTTCGTCGAGATCAAGAACAGCGAGATCGGCGCGGGCGCGAAGGTTCCCCACCTCTCGTACGTGGGTGACGCGGAGGTGGGGGAGCGCACGAACATCGGCGCCGGCAACATCACCGCCAACTTCGACGGCTACCGCAAGCACCGCACGAAGATCGGCAAGGACGTGCACACCGGGTCGAACACGGTGTTCGTGGCGCCCGTCGACGTGGGCGACGGCGCGTGGACCGGTGCGGGCGCGGTGGTGAACCGCGACGTACCGAGCGGGGCCATGGCCAAGGGCGTACCGGCCAGGATCGAAGAAGACTGGGCGGCCGAGCGCGACAATGACGGCACGGGCCAAGGCGGTGAGGGGGCGTAGATGGAGTTCGTGTCGAAGAAGCGGTTGCTGCTCTTCTCGGGGCGCGGTACCGAGGAGCTCGCGAGCGAGATCGCCGACTGCCTCGGCGTCACGCTCGGCGACGTGCGGCTCTCCACGTTCTCCGACGGCGAGCTGTACGCGCGTTACGGCGAGAACGTGCGCGGCACCGACGTCTTCATCGTGCAGGCACACTGCGGCCCGATCAACGACCGCATCATGGAACAGCTCATCATGATCGACGCGGCGAAGCGCGCGTCGGCCCGGCGCATCATCGCGGTGTGCCCGTACTTCGGCTACTCGCGCCAGGATCACAAAGCGGAAGGGCGCGAGCCGCTGACGGCGCGCCTCGTCGCCGACCTGTTCACCGTCGCCGGCGCCGACCGCGTCGTCACCGTCGACCTGCACGCGGGTCAGATCCAGGGTTTCTTCGACTTTCCCGTCGACCACCTCACCGCGCTGCCGGTGCTCGGCGACTACCTCATCGACAACCTCGACGGTGAGGTCGTCGTCGTCTCGCCCGACCCCGGCCGCATCAAGCTCGCGCAGCGGTACGCGCGCTACCTGAGCGAGGGTGGCGTCGAGTCCGACCTCGCGTTCATCGACAAGCGGCGGCCGCGCGGCACGCACGACGTCGCCGAAGCCGCGGAGATCGTCGGGCGGGTGCAGGGCCGCGTCTGCGTGCTGATCGACGACATCATCGGCACCGCAGGCACGATCACCGCCGCGGCCGAAGCGCTCTCCTCACGGGGTGCCGGCGAGATCTGGGTGTCGGCCACGCACCCGGTGCTCTCGGGTCCCGCCATCGACCGGCTCAAGAACGCGCCGATCCAGCGGGTCGTGGTCACGAACACCCTGCCGGTGCCCGACGACAAGCGCTTCGACACCCTCGAGGTGCTCTCGATCGCGCCGGTGATCGCCGACGTGCTGGCGGCCGTGTTCGCGGACCGCAGCGTGAGCGAGATCTTCCGGGGCGACAACCTGTAAACTGCCAGGCCGCTTCGATCTCGTTCCCGAAAGGCCCGGAGCCATGCCCGACATCGTCCTCGCTGCTACGCCGCGCTCCGAGCGCGGCTCGCGCCCGGCCGGCCGGCTGCGGCGGGCCGGTGGCGTCCCCGCCGTGGTGTACGGCCTCGGCAACGACCCGATCACCGTGAGCGTGCCGTCGCGGGAGCTCGCGCACATCCTGGCCGGCGAGGCGGGTGCCAACACCCTGATCAACCTCCAGGTCGACGGCGACACCATGCTCACGCTGGCGCGCCAGATCCAGCGCCACCCCACGCGCGGCGACCTCGTGCACGTCGACTTCATCCGGATCCGCCGCGACGTCGCGGTGAGCGCCGACGTGCCGCTCCACCTCCTCGGCGAGCCCAACGGCGTGCGCGACGGCGGCCTGCTCGAGCAGCTCGTGTTCACCGTGACCGTCGAGGCGATGCCCGGCAACATCCCCGTCGCGCTCGAGCTCGAAGTGTCGGAGCTCGGCATCGGCGACCAGCGCCACGCGTCCGACGTCGCGCTGCCCGACGGCGTCACCACCCACCTCGACCCCGAGACCGTCGTCGCGCAGGTCGCGGCTCCGCGTGTCATCGCCGAGGAGGTGCCCGAAGGCGAGGTCGCCGAAGGCGAGGAGGGCGAGGCCCCCGCCGAGGGAGCAGCCCCCGAGGGGCCGAGCGCCGAGGCGTCCGGGGACCGCGGCGAGTAGCCCCCGGTGGTCCTCCGCCGCTCGCGCACGAGTCGGGCGGTGCGCCGGGGCACGCCCACCGATCTGCTCGTCGTCGGTCTCGGCAACCCGGGCGACGAGTACACGCACACGCGCCACAACGTCGGCGCCGACACCGTCGAGATCCTCGCCCGCCGCCACGGCGCGACACTCCGCAAGGCCAAGGAGCGGGCGCGGGCGGGCGAGGTGACGATCGCGGGGAAGCGCGTGGCGCTGGCGGTGCCGCTCACGTACATGAACGACTCGGGACTCGCGGTGGCGGCGCTGGCCCGGCGCTACGGCGTGACGCCCGAGCAGATGGTCGTCGTGCACGACGAGCTCGACCTCCCGGTCGCCGCGCTGCGCGTCAAGTCCGGCGGAGGCCTCGCGGGGCACAACGGGCTGCGCTCGATCTCGGCCCACCTGCACTCGAACGACTACCAGCGCGTCCGCATCGGCGTCGACAAGCCGGTGTCGAAGGAGCGCGGCGTCGAACACGTGTTGAAGCGCTTCTCGAAGCGTGAGCGCGCCGAGATCGACGTCACGCTCGAGGAAGCCGCCGACGCGGTCGAGTGCATCGTGTCCGACGGCGTCGACGCGGCGATGAACCGCTTCAATTGATCGTCGCGTAGCATGTGAGATCACCCCGGGTGCCGCGCGGTATCCGGGTCTTCGTCGCGCATGCCCTCCGCACTTCCACCCCCTTCGCCGCCTCCACCCCCTCCGGCGCTCGCGTCGCTCCCGGAGCTCCTCGCCGAGGAGCCGGCGGTGCGCGCCGTCGTCGCCCGGCAGCACGCGGTCGCGGTGCCCGAGGCGGCACGGGCGCTGTTCGTCGCGGCGCTGGCGGGGGTGACCACGCGCCGGCCGCTCCTGCTGGCGGTGCCCACGGGCGCCGAGGCGGAGCGACTTGCCCGCGACCTCGCCCAGTTCGTGGGGGCCGATCAGGTCGAGCTGTTCCCGGCGTGGGAGACGTTGCCCTTCGAGCGGGTGTCCCCGTCGCTCGAGACGATGGGCCGCCGCCTCCGCGTGCTGTGGCGGCTCCGCACCGACGGCCACGCGCCGGCCGTCGTCGTGGCGCCCGTACGGGCGCTGGTGCAGCGGCTCGGCCCCCACGTCGAGGAGATCGAGCCGGTCGTGGTGCGCCCCGGCGCGCACGTCGACCGCGACGAACTCGTCGCCCGCCTCGTGGCCGGCGGCTACCGGCGCGAGTACCAGGTGGAGGCGCGTGGCGAGGTCGCAGTGCGGGGCTCGATCGTCGACGTCTACCCGTCGACCGACGACCACCCGGTGCGTGTGGACCTGTGGGGCGACGAGGTCGACCGGCTCTCGGCGTTCGCAGTGGCGGACCAGCGGTCCACGCACGACGTCGACGAAGTGGCGATCTTCCCCACCCGGGAGCTGCTCCCCACCGACGCGGTGCGCGAGCGCGCCGAGCAGCTCCGGCGGACCCACCCCTGGGGCCGCGCGCAATGGGAGCGGCTCGCCGAGGGCCAGGTGTTCGACGGCATGGAGTCGTGGCTCCCGTGGCTCACCGAGCAGGAGCACCTGCTGCCCGACCTGTTGCCCGCGGGCGCGCTCACGCTGCTCGTCGAGCCCAAGCGGATGCGCGATCGCGCGCAGGACCTGCTCGACGAAGAGGCCTCGCTCGCCGCCACCCTCGCGGTCACGTGGGACGCGGTCGACGACCGCGGGTTCCCGCGCCTGTCGCTCGACTTCGAGCGGCTCCTCGCGCACACGAGCGCGGGTGCGGTCTCCGTGCTGACGACACCGGAAGGGCCCGACACCCCGCACCTGGCGGCCGCCGCGTTCGACCCTGTCGTGGGCGACGCCGACGCGCTGGCGCGGCGGATGGACGCGCTGCGGTCGGAGGGGTACCGCGTCGTGCTCGCGGCAGAAGGCACGGGCTCGGCGCAACGCCTGCGCGAGGTGCTGGTCGACGCCGCGATCGTGGTCGCGCCGCTCGAGCGGGGCGTGGTGCTCCCGGGCGCGAGGCTCGCGCTCGTCGCCGAAGCCGACCTCACGGGGCGGCGCCGGGTCCACCGGCGTGCCCGCGGCGCACGGCGCGGCGCCGACTACTACGACGACCTCCAGCCCGGCGACTACGTCGTGCACTACGTGCACGGGGTGGGCCGCTACCTCGAGATGAAACCGCTCACGATGGGCGGCGTCGAGCGCGACTACCTGTGGCTCGAGTTCCGCGACGGCCGGGTGTACGTGCCCACCGACCAGGTGGGCTTCGTGCGCAAGTACACCGGCGGCGAGTCGCCCTCGCTCAACCGGATGGGTGGCGCCGACTTCGAGCGCCAGCGCGCCAAGGTGCGGAGCGCGGTGCAGGAGATCGCCGAGGAGCTCGTCGTGCTGTACCGCCAACGGCTGGCTGCCTCCGGGCACGCGTTCCCGCCCGACACGCCCTGGCAGCGTGAGGTGGAGGAGGCGTTTCCCTACGAGGAGACGCCCGACCAGCTCCGCGCCATCGACGACGTGAAGGCCGACATGGAGCGACCCGTCCCGATGGACCGTCTCGTCTGCGGCGACGTCGGCTACGGCAAGACCGAGGTCGCGGTGCGGGCCGCGTTCAAGGCCGTCCAGGACGGCAAGCAGGCGATGGTGCTCGTGCCCACCACGCTGCTCGCGAGCCAGCACGGCCAGACCTTCCGCGAGCGATTCGCCAACTACCCGGTCCGGGTCGAGGTGCTGTCGCGCTTCCTCTCCGCTCGGGAGCAGGCCGACGTCGTGCGTGACCTCGAAGCCGGCAGCGTCGACGTCGTGATCGGCACCCACCGCCTCCTCTCCGACGACGTGAAGCTCCCGAACCTCGGGCTGCTCGTCGTCGACGAGGAGCAGCGCTTCGGCGTGCAGCACAAGGAGCGGATCAAGAAGCTCCGGACCAACGTCGACGTGCTCACCCTCACCGCGACGCCGATCCCGCGCACGCTCGAGCTGTCGCTCACCGGGATCCGCGACCTGTCGCTCGTCAACACGCCGCCGGAGGATCGCCAACCGATCCTCACCTACGTCGGCGAGTACGACGACCACGCCGCCGCCGAGGCCATCCGGCGCGAGCTGCTCCGGGAGGGGCAGGTCTTCTACGTGCACAACCGGGTGCGCGACATCGAGCTCGTCGCCGAGAACGTGCGGGCGCTCGTCCCCGAGGCGCGGGTCGCGGTCGCGCATGGCCAGATGGACGAGGGCCGGCTCGAGCGTGTCGTCCAGGACTTCTGGGAACGCGAGTACGACGTGCTCGTGAGCACCACGATCGTCGAGAGCGGCCTCGACATGCCGACGGTGAACACGCTCGTCGTCGACCGTTCCGACCTGCTCGGGCTCGCGCAGCTCTACCAGCTGCGAGGGCGCGTCGGGCGGCGCGGCCAGCGTGCGTACGCCTACCTGCTCCATCCGCCCGACCGGGTGCTGAGCGAGGAGGCGTACGAGCGCTTGAAGACGATCGGCGAGTTCACCGACCTCGGGTCGGGCTTCAAGATCGCCATGCGTGATCTCGAGATCCGGGGCGCCGGCAACCTGCTCGGTGCCGCGCAGTCGGGCCACATCGCCGCGGTCGGGTTCGATCTCTACTGCCAGATGGTCACCGAGGCCGTGGGCCAGCTCAAGGGCGAGCCGGTCGCGGAGCCGCTCGAGATCACCGTCGACCTCCCCGTCGACGCCAACCTCCCGCGTGACTACGTCGCGCGCGACGACGTCCGCATGGAGGCGTACCGGCGGCTCGCGGCAGTGACCGACCCCACGGACGTCGACGACATCCGCGCCGAATGGGAGGACCGCTACGGTCCCCCGCCGGCTCCGGCCGTCGCATTGCTCGACGTGGCGCGGTTGCGCGCAGAGTGCGCGCGGCTCGGCATCCGCTCGATCACCGTGCAGCGCAGCGTCGCGCGTCTCGTCGGTCTCTCGCTGCGCGAGTCGCAGAGGGTCCGGCTGCGCCGCCTCGTCCCCAAGGCCGTCGCCAAGGACGGTGACGGCGCCGAGATGGTGATCCCGCTCACCGTGACCGGCGCCGAGGTCGCGCCCACGCTCGTCGCGCTGCTCGAGGAGCTCGTGCCGACCGAGCGTCCGCCAGCGCCCGCGCTAGCCTCCGCAGCGCCATGAGACGGCTTCCGGTCATCGTGCTGGTCGTGGCCGCCGGCGTGTTCGTGGGCGTGCTGATCGTCGCCCAGACCGCGATGAGCAACCACCTGTCGCCGCCCGCGTTCAGCGTCAACGGTCACGAGGTAACCCAGCGAGACTTGAACGCCGACCTCGACTCCATCGCCAACAGCGGCCAGATCGACCAGACCTCGAAGCGCACGCAGGGTTCGGTGACGAGCGACTTCGGAGCGGCGTGGGTGACACGTCTCATCCAGACGCGGCTCGTGCTCGAAGAGCTCGGGCGTCACGACCTGCGCGTCACCGATGCCGATCGCCGGCGGCTCGAGCGGCAGGCCGGCAGCCAGCTCAAGGGGCTTTCGAGCAGCGTGAAGCGCACGATCCTCGACTACAACCTCGGGCTCCAGAAGCTGCAGCAGAAGCTCGGGCAGTCGGCGGCGACCAAGGCGGTCGCCCAGGCGGCACGCGGGGCGAAGGTCAGCGTCGACCCGCGGTACGGCCAGTGGAACGAGCACCGCCTGCTCGTGTGCGCGCCCAGCGGTTGCCCGTCGAGCACCCAGGGCGGGTAGGCATACCCGTGGCCGGCCGGGTCGTGGTCGTCGGGCTGGGGCCGGCCGGCGTCGACCACTTACTCCCCGGCGCGCGGCAGGCGCTCGAGTCGGCGCCACAGCGGTTCGCCCGCACCGAGCTGCACCCCGCGGTCGCCGAGCTGCGCGCAGAGGGCATGACGTTCGAGTCGTTCGACCACCTGTACGAGTCGTCACCAGACCTCGACACCGCGTATCGCGCGATGGTCGACGTGCTCCTCTCGGCATCGGCGGACGGCGACGTCGCGTACGCAGTGCCCGGCAATCCGGCCGTCGCCGAGCGCACCGTCGTGCTCCTGCGCGAGCGAGCACCGCGCGTGACGGTCGTACCCGGGCTCTCGTTCGCCGACCTCGCGTGGCTGCGGCTCGCCGTCGATCCGATGGAACGCGACGCCCGAGTCGTCGACGCGCGCGCGATCGGCGACGTCGTGCCGGCCGGCCCGCTGCTCGTCGCGCAGTGCGACCATGCCCTCGTCCTCGGCGACGTGAAGCTCGAGTTGCTCGAGCACCTCCATCCCGACACGCCCGTCACCGTCCTGCAGCGCCTCGGTCTGCCCGACGAGCACGTGGAGGTGGTCCCGCTCGCCGACCTCGATCGCGCGGTCGTACCCGATCACCTCACCGCGTTGTTCGTCGACGCCCCGCGCGACGCCCGCGACGCGGCGACCGAGATCGCGCGCCTGCTCCAGCTCGCCCGTCGGCTCCGCGACCCCGGCGGCTGCCCGTGGGACGCCGAGCAGACGCACCGCTCCCTGACCCGTTACCTGCTCGAGGAGTCGTATGAGGTCGTCGAAGCCGTCGACGATCCCGTCGCGCTGCAAGACGAGCTCGGCGACCTCCTGTACCAGGTCGTGTTCCACGCCGCCATCGCCGAGGAGACGGGCGAGTTCTCGATGGCCGACATCGCGCGCGGCATCCACGACAAGCTCGTCCGCCGTCATCCGCACGTGTTCGGTGAGGTGATCGCGGACGAGCCCGACGACGTCGTGCGCAACTGGGAGCAGATCAAGAAGCGCGAGAAGGGCAACGCGTCGATCGTCGAGGGCATCCCCGAGAGCCTCCCGTCGCTCCTCTACACCCACAAGTTGTTCAGCAAGGCGGCGTCGGTCGGGCTCGATCCCGGCGCCGCCGACGAGGCACTGGCCCGGATCGAGCGCGCGGTGCGGCTGCTCCGCGCGGATCCCCGGGCCGACCTGGGGCCGCTGCTCGCGGCCGTGGTCGCGCTCGCCCGCGCGAGCGGTGTGGACGCGGAGTCGACGCTTCGTGAATGGTCGGCGCGCTACCGCCGGCAGTTCGAGACGATGGAGACGCTGGCCGACGCCCGTGGCCTCGATCTCGCCGTGCTCGAACCGGCGGGCGTCGCCGCGTTGTGGCTCGAAGCCGGCACGGCCGACCTCACGCGGGAGACGCCACGCTCCACCCGATCGCGGTGACGGCCGCCGCGAGCCGGTCGTCGTACGTGACGACGCGGGCAACCTGCCGCCCGAGCTCGCCGATCGTGGCGAGATGGATGGCGTCGAGCGACCGCACCTCGGGCGGCGACAGCTCACCGGCCGATCGCAGCACCCGATCGGTGATGCGCACGAGGTCGATCCGGCCGAGCACGGTTCGCGCTTGTTCGATCGCCGCGCCTCCGAGTGGCAACACCGCACGTGTGACCTCGACGCGCGCGAGCGCGCTCGACACGTGCGGTGCGCGACGGCGCAGGAACTGACGCAGCGCCCGGGACTCCGGCTCGCCGACGACGAGCTTGACGATGGCCGACGAATCGAGGTACGTGACGCGGTCAGCGCTCATCGTGCCGGAGCCGCGCGAGCACGTCGGAGGGAAGTGGCGCGCCCGTTGCCGGCTGGAGCGGCTCCGGCGCGTCGGCGAGCGAGCCGTCGGCCGGCGTCACGTCGCCCGCGGCGCGGAGCCGATCCAGGGGTGCGACGTCGGGGATCGGAGTGAGCAGCGCTACCGGCCGCCCGCGGTCGGTGACCTCCACCGTCTCGCCCGCCGCGACGAAGCGCAGCAATTCGCTCGCCCGCTGCCGGAGCTCGCGGATCCCGACGGAACGCATGATGCTACTTGTAGCACTTTGGTCGCTCACGGCGGTCCTCGCTTTCGGCGTCGGGGCCCGAGGCGCCCGGCGCGGCGGTCCCGCTCGGTCTTCTCGTCGTGGTGTGGTGTGCACTCGGCCGCGAGGTTGCGCCTGCTGGTGACCCCGCCGTTGGCGAGGGGATCGACGTGGTCCCACTGCAGTCCGTAGCGGCGGTCGCACCCCAGCTCGCGGCAGGTGACGCCGTCGAGATCGGGTGGATCGCCGAGCATCAACGCGGTCTCGAGCTCGGCTCGCCGGTACCGCCCGAAGTGGGTGACCGTGTGGATGTTCACACCGTCGTGGAGCACGGCCTTGAGGAACGAGTCCTTGGCGAGCTCTCGGACCAGCCCGACCGGGATCGGCCCGCCCCCGATGATGTGGCACAGCTCCCCTTCGTGCGCGTGCCCACGCCGGAAGGCGCGGAGGTCGGTGACGATCACGAGGTCGGGCGATCGCGAGCGGTCACCCTTGGTGCGGACGAGGTGCACGAACGCGTCGGCTGCGCACTGCGCCCGGGTTCGCTCGGTGCCGCGGGTCGCGCGCCACACGCGATCGGTCTCGCGGTCGAGCCGGTTGACGAACGGGACGCCGACGTCGGGCGGCAGCGCGCCTCGGAACCGGACCATCCCGAGTCGGTCGCGCCAGTGGAAGAACTCGCGGGCGGCCCGCTGCTGCGCGTGCAGCTCGTCGGGATCCATTGCCGCAAGGCGACGCTTGCGGGCCTGGTTCCTGATCCGCGCCAGCCCGGAGGTGCGGGCGAGCCGCAACAGCTCGGCTTCGGACTCCGCCGGGGCCGAGACGATCTCGGCGGCTTGCGCGAGCGAGACCTCGCCCGCCCGCAACGCCTCGTCGACGGCAGGCCGGGTCGCGAGCCGCCGGAGGGTGTCGAGCGCCGCCCGTGCCTGGCCGGTGGACGAGCCGGCCGAACGGGCCATCCACTCCGCCGCCGACGCGCTCCCGCGCTTCGCGTGCTCCCCCCACTCGGCGGCGCGGGCCGCGGCCCGCGCGCTCGCGGTCTCGCAGGCCTTCGCCGTCGTGGCGAGAGACTCGGCGATCTCGGCGCAGTCCTCGCCGGAGTGGGCACCGGGCTCGAAGTCGCGCAACGCACGGCACAACTGCTCGGCGAGCTGACGGACGCTGGGCACCGGACCTCCTTCGAAACGACACGACGAGGGGGGAAGTCCGGGAAGCGGTCGCAGCATGGCACGCCCCTGTGACAGCTACGACCGGCGCGCAGTGGAAGCGGGCCGCGACTTCGGTGCATGCTGTGCGCTCGGCGGGAGGGCAGGGAGGAGACGACCGATGGCCGTAGTGATGGAGATGCTCTGGAAAGAGGCGAGCCTCGACCAGTACGACCAGGCACGCGAGGCGGTCGCCTGGGAGACCGACGTCCCCGACGGCGCGATCTTCCACGTGGCGTGGATGGGAGATGACGGCTTCCACGTCGTCGACGTGTGGGAATCGGAAGAGGCGTTCAACGCCTTCGCCGAGCAGCGGCTCATGCCGGTCGTCAAGGGGCAGATCGGGATCGAGGGCGACCCCGAGGTCACCTTCTCATCCGCGCACCGGGTCTTCGACGCGCAACACGGCGACGCACGTTCCTAGGAGCCGATCGCCGGGATCGTGCCCATGCGACCGGCGTTGAAGTCGTCGATCGCCTCGAGGATCTCGCTCCTCGTGTTCATCACGAACGGCCCGTAGTGCGCGATCGGCTCGCGGATCGGGAACCCGCCGAGCAGCAACACGTCGAGCGCGGCGGCCCGGCCCTCCTGGCGGTCGGCGGCGCGCAGCGTGAGCGCGTCGCCGGGACCGAACACGACGAGGTCGTGATCGCGGACCGGGCGGCCTTCGGGGCCCGCGTGGCCCTGACCGGTGAGCACGTACGCGAGCGCGTTGAACGACGGGTTCCAGGGCAGCGACAGCTCCGCGCCGGGTGACACCGTCGCGTGCGCGTAGGTGATGGGCGTGTGCGTGTCGCCGGGGCCGGGGTGCCCGTCGAGGCCGCCGGCGATCAGCCGGACGAGCGCGCCGCCGTCGTGCGACGCGAGCAGCACGAGGTGGTCAGCCGTGATCGCCTGGTACCGCGCGGGTGTGAACTTCAGCTCCGCGGGGAGGTTGACCCAGAGCTGCACACCGTGGGACGGGCCGCCGGTGCGCAACGCGCGCTCGCTCGGCAGCTCGTCGTGGAGGATGCCGGCACCGGCCGTCATCCACTGCGTGTCGCCCTCGCCGATGGTGCCGCCCCCGCCGTTGGAGTCGTGGTGGGTGATCTCACCGTCGAGCACGTAGGTGACGGTCTCGAAGCCCCGGTGCGGGTGCCAGGGCGCGCCCTTGGCGGCGCCCGGCGCGTACTCCACCGGGCCGAGCTGGTCGAGCAGGAGGAAGGGGTCGGCGACGTGGAGGTCGACGCCGCCGGGGAAGGGGCGCCACACCTCGAAGCCGGCGCCCTCCACCGCGTGATGGGCGGCCACAACCCGGTCGACCGGGCGGGCGACCGCCGGCGGCTGCGGGCGGGCGATGCGAGGGAGGACGAGCGGGTTCTCGACGGTGACAGCAGGCATGGACACGTCAACCTGCTTGCGCGTGCAACTATTCCCCGCGGCGTCAGCGGCCCAGGGCGACGGGGAGCTCGTCGAGGCCGCGCAGCGTGAGCCGGCCGTTCCACCGGGGCTCGTCGACCGCGAGCTCCATGTGGGGGAAGGCGGCGACGAGCGACCCGAGCGCGATCCGCCCCTCGAGGCGGGCCAGCGCCGCGCCCAGGCAGTGGTGGATGCCGCTGCCGAACGCGAGGTGCTGGGCGGCACCCGGGCGTGTGAGGTCGAGCACGTCGGCGTCGGGGCCCCAGTGCGCGGGATCGCGGTTGGCGGCGCCGAGCACCACGAAGACGAAGCTGCCGGGATCGATCGTGTGGTCGCCGACCGTGACCGCGCCGGTCGTGACCCGGCGGGAGAACTGCACCGGCGGGTCGTAGCGGAGCAGCTCGTCGACCGCGTTCGCGGCGATGCCGGGGTCGGCCTGCCACCGCTCGAGCTGTGCCCCGTTGCGGAGCAGCGCGAGCGTGCCGTTGCCGATGAGGTTGACCGTCGTCTCGTGGCCGGCCACGAACAGCAGCACCACCTGGTCGACGAGCTCGTCGGCGGTGAGCCGCTCGCCGTGGTCCTCGGCCTCGATCAGCGCGGTGAGGAGGTCGTCGGCCGGATGGCCGCGCTTCCACTCGATGGCGGCGAGCACGTGCTCGTTCATGTGGTCGGACGCCCGGACGATGTCGTCGAGGTGGAGCTGGGCGAGCACGGGTTCGAGGCCGAGGGTGAGCGTGTGCGCCCAGTCGCGCAGCTGGTCGCGGTCGGCGTCGGGCATGCCCAGCATCTCCGAGATCACCCGGAACGGCAGCGGGAACGCGAGGTCGGCGACGACCTCCAGGTGCTCGCCGCGCGCGACGACGTCGGCGAGTGCGTCGTCGACCATCTTCTGGACGAGCGGTGTCAACTGCTCCACGGCGCGGGGGGTGAACACCTTCTGCAGGATGCCGCGGATGCGGGTGTGGTCGGGAGGGTCGAGGTTGAGGATGCTGCGCGTTCCGCGGCGGGCGCGGTCGCCGAGGATCTGCTCGCGCAGCTCGGCGCGCGGGTTCGTGCCCGCGACGGCGCGGTCCTCGACGCTCAGCTTCGGGTCGCGCAGGAACCGAACGCAGTCGTCGTAGCGGAACAGCATCCACGGCCCGAACGGGCTCTGCTGGACGGGGTTCCGCTCGAGCAACGCGCGGTACTGCGGGTAGGGGTTCGTGGCGAACCCCGGCTCGAGGGGATTGAAGGTGGGCAGGTCGGCGCTGGCGCCCGGGTTAGGATCACCAGTCACATCAGCAACACTACCGACGGATGCGGGCGCCGTCCGAGGACGAAACCGACGCGCACGAAGGGGCGCGGACCGACGACGAGGACTTGGAGCGGTGCGGCGGTGAGCACGATCGTCGAAGTCGTGGGTCGGGAGGTGCTCGACTCACGCGGCAACCCGACCGTCGAGGTGGAGGTCGAGCTGCTGAGTGGCGCGAGCGGTCGCGCGATCGTGCCGAGCGGCGCGAGCACCGGCGCCCACGAAGCGGTCGAGCTCCGCGACGGCGACGACCGGTACGGCGGCAAGGGCGTGCGGACGGCCGTCGCCAACGTCAACGGCCCGATCGCCGATCTCGTCGTCGGCCTCGAGGCCGCCGAGCAGCGGCTGCTCGACGACGAGCTCGTCACCCTCGACGGCACCGACGCGAAGGCGAACCTGGGCGCCAACGCCGTCCTCGGGGTGTCGCTCGCGGTCGCGAAAGCCGCCGCCGAGGAGGCCGAGCTGCCGCTCTACCGCTACGTCGGCGGTGCGAACGCCCACCTGCTCCCCGTCCCGTTCTTCAACGTGCTGAACGGCGGTGCGCACGCCGACAGCAACGTCGACGTCCAGGAGTTCATGCTGGCGCCGGTCGGCGCGCCGAGCTTCGCCGAGGCGGTGCGGTGGGGCGTGGAGACCTACCACGCGCTGCGGGCGCGGTTGCACGAGCGGGGGCTCTCCACCGCGTTGGGCGACGAGGGCGGTTTCGCGCCCGACCTGCCGTCGAACGAGGAGGCGTTGGTGCTGCTGCTCGGCGCCATCGAGGCGGCCGGCTACACGCCCGGCGACGAGATCGCGCTCGCCATCGACGCCGCGTCGAGCGAGTTCCACCGCGACGGCCGTTACGTGCTCGCCGGTGAAGGCGCCGACTACTCGTCGGAGGAGTGGGCCGACCGGCTCGTCACGCTGTGCGACCGCTACCCGATCGTGTCGATCGAGGACGGCATGGCCGAGGACGACTGGGACGGCTGGCTCGCGCTCACGCAGCGTCTCGGCACCCGCGTGCAGCTCGTGGGAGACGACATCTTCTGTACGAACGTCGAGCGCATCCGCGAGGGGATCGCACGGGGCGCGGGCAACTCGGTGCTCGTCAAGGTCAACCAGATCGGGACGCTCACGGAGACCCTCGACGCGATGCAGCTGGCGAGCGCGCACGGCTACACGCAGATGATGTCGCACCGCAGCGGGGAGACCGAAGACACCACGATCGGCGACCTCGCCGTCGCGACGAACTGCGGGCAGATCAAGTCGGGCGCGCCGGCGCGCGGTGAGCGCACCGCCAAGTACAACCAGATGCTGCGCATCGAGGAGGAGCTCGGCCCCGTCGCCGCCTACGACGGTCTTGCCGCGCTCGCGCCCAGGCGAGCCGATGCCTGACCCGAAGGCCCGCCGCCCGGCGCGGCGAACGGCGAAGCCGAAGCGGAAGCGTCCGTCGGACCCCGCACGCCGCCGCGCCATCGTCTGGGGTGCGGCGGCGAGCGTGGTGTTCGTCGGCCTGCTCTTCGCGTTCGTCTACCCGACGCGGACCTTCATCGACCAGCGCACCGACACCGCGAAGGCGCGCGACCAGCTCGCGTTCCTGCGCGACGCGAACGCGAAGCTCGCAGACGAGGCGAAGCTCCTCCAGGGCGACGACGAGATCAAGAAGCGCGCGCGTGCGTACGGGCTCGTCGAGCCGGGGGAGCGGCCCTTCGTGATCATCCCGGCACCGGCCACGCCGACGACGACCACGGCCCCTCCCGACACCAAGACGTCTGCGAACACCGGCACGTCTGCGAACACCGGCACGTCTGCGAACACCGCGCCGCCCGCGGGTTCCTCGTACCGCTCGCCGTAGACTGCGGCCGATGGCCGCCTCGCACGACGACGTCGTCGCGCTCACCGAGCTCCTCGGGCGGGAACCGGCGGCCGATTTCGAGGTCGTCGTGCGCGCCGGCGACGGGGCGCCGATCGTCGTCCGCAACGCACCGCTGACGCGCGACGGCACGCCGATGCCCACGCGCTACTGGCTCGTCGACCGTGAGCTCTCGGCAGCAGTGGCGCGGCTCGAGTCCGCCGGAGGCGTGCGCACCGCGGAGGCGAGCGTCGATCCCGACGCCCTCCGTGCCGCTCACGACGCGTACGCCGCCGAGCGCGACGCCGCGCTCTCGGCCGCGCACAACGGGCCGCGCCCGCACGGAGGTGTCGGCGGCACCCGGACGGGCGTGAAGTGCCTCCACGCCCACTACGCGCACCACCTCGCGGGCGGCGACGATCCCGTGGGTGCGTGGGTGGCGACGATGCTGGCGGCAACGTGACCCGCCTCGCCGCGGTCGACATCGGCACCAATTCCATCCGCCTCCTCGTCGCCGACGTCGACGGCAGCGGTCGCGACTCGAAGCTGCGCACGCTCGACCGCCGGATGCGGATCACGCGGCTGGGGCAAGGCGTCGACCGCTCGCGCGCGCTGGCACCCGACGCCGTCGGCCGGACGGTCGACGTGCTCCGCGAGTACCGCGTCGCCCTCGACGAGCACGGGGTCGAGCGCGTCCGCGCGACGGCCACCAGCGCCGCGCGCGACGCGTCGAACCGCGACGAGTTCTTCACCGCGGCACACGAGGTGCTCGGCGTGGCACCGGAACTGCTCTCGGGCGACGACGAAGCGCGCCTGTCGTTCCTCGGCGCCACCGCCGACCTCGACGCGCCCGCGCCTCACCTCGTGGTCGACATCGGTGGCGGTTCCACCGAGTTCGTGCTCGGCGCCGACGAGCCCGTTGCCCTCACGTCGCTCGACGTCGGCTGCGTGCGGGTCACCGAACAGTTCCTCCACTCGGATCCGCCCGCCCCCGAGGAGTTGGCCAACGCGGTGGCGACCGTGCGCGACCTGGTGAGCGACGTGCCGCGGCACGTTCCCGGCGCGGCGGAGGCGGCCACGCTGGTGGGGCTGGCCGGGACGATCACCACCGTTGCCGCCATCGAGCAGGGGCTGGCGGAGTACGACCCCGACCGCATCCACCACTTCCGCCTCACGCGTGCGGCGGCCGAAGACGTGTTCCGCACGCTCGCGACCGAAACCGCAGGCCAGCGCGCCCACAACCCCGGCCTCGAGGCGGGACGCGTCGACGTGATCGTCGGGGGCGCGATCGTGCTGGTGACGATCCTCCGGGTGCTCGGCTACGACGAGGTGCTCGTGTCGGAGGCCGACATCCTCGACGGTCTCGTGCGCAGCCTCAGCTGACGGCGACCGCGCGCCGAGAGGCGGTCAGCGGGAGCACCGGCGCCGCGAACGTGACGCGCACCACACGCGCCACCGGGAATTCACGTCCGGGAACCGCGAAATCCCCCAACTCGTTCATGGTTTGTGCCGAGAATACTCGTCATGGCCGCAGCGGAGTTCACCGAAGCACTGCGCCGGCTCACGCCCGATGACGTGCACGCGATCGCGCGCTCGCTCGAGAGCGACACTGCGGGTGACGAAGTCGACGCCTGGCGCGCCACCATCGCCATCGATCGCGCCCTGCGGCACACACACCGGACTCGGGAAGCCGCGCGCGCCGCGTGGACCGCGGCGCAGACCGTGCAGCGGACCGCCGCGGACCAGGGCATCCAACTGCCCGACGAAGACGTCACCCACGTCGCACGCGCCGCGGCCGAGGTCGCGCGAGGGCTCGTCGCGGCCGACGGCGTCGAGAGCGAAGTGAGCCGTTTGCTGCTGCACTGGTTCCCGCTCGTCGTGCAAGGGCGCGCGTACTAGTCACTAGGCTCGGCCGGTGCCCGTCACCGACCGCCTGCTGCTCGGTCCCGGCCCGTCCAACCCGTATCCCGAAGCCACCGCCGCGTTGGCGCGCCCGCTGCTCGGTCACATGGATCCCGAGTTCCTCGCGCTGCTCGACGAGACGATGGCGCGCCTGCGCACCGTGTTCCGAACGTCGAACGCGTTGACGCTCCCGATCTCCGGCACCGGGTCGGCGGGCATGGAAGCCTGCTTCGTGAACCTCCTCGAACCCGCCGACACCGCCATCATCGGCGCCAACGGCGTGTTCGGCGACCGCATGTGCGAAGTGGCGCGCCGCTGCGGCGCGACCGTCGTCCGGGTCGAGGAGCGATGGGGGCTGCCCCTCGATCCGCAGCGCCTCCTCGACGCCCAGCGTGAGCATCCGCACGCGCGCGTGCTCGCACTCGTGCACGCGGAAACGTCCACGGGCGTCGAGAACGACGTCGCGCCGCTCCGCGCGCTGCAGGACACCGACACGCTGCTCGTGCTCGACACGGTCACGTCGCTGGCGGGCATCCCGGTGGAGATCGACG
>DASPTH010000253.1:0-17739 GCA_035623515.1 Acidimicrobiia bacterium | reverse complement strand
GCGGCCCTGTCGCGCCTGCTCCGGGCACTGCGTGACTCGGAGGTCGACCTGCTCGTCGTGAATGTCGGCGACGACCCCGAGGTTCGTGCGACGGCGTCGCGGGGGCCGGGCGTGGTGCGCGTCGTCCCGACGCCGAACCGCGGCTACGGCGCGGCAGTGAATGCGGCCGCGCAAGCGGCATGTGGCGAGGTGGTCGTCTTCACGAACGACGACGCCGTCGTCGGCCGCGACACGGTGGCGACGCTGGCGGGAGCGGTGCTCGGGGGCGGGGCGGACGTCGCGCTCCCGAGAGTGCTCGGCGCCGACGGGCTCGACGGCGGCACCGTGCTGGCGTTGCCGACGCCGAGCCGCCTGCTCGTGGAATGGGCGTTGTTGCCCGACCGGCCGATCCCCGGTCTGGAGCACCTGCCCGTCGAGAAATGGCGTCGGCCCGAGGTGGCGGAGGACGTCGCGGCCGGAAGCGCCGTGACCGTCGCGGCGCGTACCGAAGTGCTCCGCGCCACGCCGATGCCCGACGACTACTTCCTGTACTGGGAAGAGCTCGAGTGGTTCTGGCGGCTCCGCGCGCGCGGCGCCGCGGTCGTGTTCGTGCCGGACGCCACCGTCGTGCACGACGGCGGCCGCGGTGACGTGCGCGTCGACAAGTCCCGCCTGCTGGCGCGCAACGCGGTGCGGTGCGTGCGGCGCACCCAGGGCCGGCGCGCCGCGCTCGCCGCGTACGGGGTGGTGATTCTGTGGAACGCGCGCCTCGTGGCGACCGCAGCGCTCTGCGCGCACCGCACTCTGCGACCGCGGCTGGCCGGCCTCGGGGCCGCGCTCACGAGTTGGCGGGAGATCCGGTGAGCACACGGCTGCTGATGGTCGACTGGCTCGGCCGTGGCGGCATCGCGCAGTCGACCGAGGCGTGGGCGCTCGAGCTCGGCGCGAGGAGCTACGACGTCGACGTCGTCACCCGTCCGGGGCGGGAGCTCGGTGACGGGCTGGTCGGTGTGCACCGCGCCCGTCCGGCGCGGGGCCGGGTTGCTGCACACCGTGCCGTCGCCGACGCCGCCGCGTACCGGATCCGCGAGACGGTGCCGAACTGGGTCGTCGTCCAGAACTACGTGGTCCCGGTGCTCGAGCAGCCCGTCTTCCGCGCGGCACGCGAGGTTGGTTCGGGGGTCGTGGTCGTCGTGCACGACCATCGACTGCACACGTGGGCGGCGGGTACGCACCGCGGCTTGCGCAAGAACCTCAGGGCCGCCGACCTGCTGGTGACGCACTCGCACTTCGTCGCCGAGCACGTGGCTCGCGCCACCGGCCGGAACGACGTCGTCGTCCTCCCGTTGCCCGTGCCGATCGGCATGCTCTGGCACGCGCGCGTCGTACCCCCGGCGCTCGCCGACCAGGACGACGGCGCACTCTGGTGCGCGCACTTCGGCATCCTCAACCGGGCGTACAAGGGGACGGACCTGGTCACGCGCCTCGCGGCCGAGACTCCGCCGCGCTGGCGGTTCGTGCTGCTGGGGACCGGCGCGGAGAGGAGCCGTCTGCGGGCCGATGTCGTCACGATCGGCGACTTCGTCCCGCCGGGCGACCTCGTCGGCGCGGTCAGCGCGACCGATGTGACCCTCGCGCCGTACCGAGTCGCGTCGCAGAGCGCGGTTGTCGTGCTCGCGCACGCGCTCGGCTCGGTGCCCCTGGCGACGGCGGTGGGCGGCATCCCCGAGCAGGTCACCGACGGCATCGACGGAGTGCTCGTGAACCCGAGCGCAGACATGGCGGCGTGGCGTGAGGCGCTCGACGACCTCGGTGACGACGACCACCGGAAGCAACTCGCGGTCGCCGGCGAGGCGCGTGCCTGGGCCGACCACGAAGCGTTCGTGAACGGCGCGGTGGAGGTCCTGCGATGAAGGCGAGCATCGTGATGGCGGTGCGCGGCGAACCGGTCGACCGGGTGGTGCGCGCGCTCGCGTCGCTCGCCGTCCAGCAAGCCTGCGAGCCGCTCGAGGTCGTGATCGCCGCACCACCGGAGGAGCACCGCACCCTTGCTCGCGTGCGCCCCGCCGGCGCGGTCACGTCGGTCGTGCTCGTGGAGAACCCGTGCGGGGCGCGGAGCCCCGGCCTGAACCGAGCGGTCGCGGCGACGTCGACGCCGGTCGTCGTGCGGGTGGACGCCCGCAGTGTGGTCCCCACCGACTACGTCGCGCGGTGCGTGCGCCGCCTCGAGGCCGATCCGATGATCGGGGTCGTCGGCGGCGTCCAGCGACCGACTGCGCGAGTGACGACGGCGCGGGCGCGTGGCATCGCCCGCGCGCTCCGGAACCCGTGGGTGCTGGGGGGTGCGCGCTACCGACGGGTCGGCGCCGGTGGCTCGGCGGACACCGTCTACCTCGGGGCGTTCCGGCGCGACGAGTTGCTCGCGCTGGGCGGCTACGACGGCAACCTTGCCGCCAACGAGGACTTCGACCTGTGCGCGCGGTACCGCCGCGCGGGCCGTCGCGTGTGGATCGAAGAGGGCCTCGAGGTGGGGTACGAGGCGCGCACCACCTATGGAGACCTGTGGCGGCAGTACCGCGCGTTCGGCGCGGCCAAGGTTCACTACTGGCGGGACCGGAGGAGCCGCCCGCAGCCGCGTCAGGCGCTCGCGCTCGGGGCGGCTGCGGCCGGTCTGGTCGCGGCGGCGGGTCAGGTGCGCCACCCCTGGCGCGCGGTGGCGCTCGCGTCCGGGGCAGTCGCGGCGATCGGCGCGCTCGACCACGTCGTCGATCCGGGCGATGCGGACATCCGGGTGCGCGCGCACGCGGTCGCGGCATCGGTGTGCGTGATGGCGGCCTGGACGTCGGGGATCGCGGTGGAAGCTGCTCACCGCCGCCCGTGAACGACCGAGTGACCCTGAGGCTCAGGTGATGTCGAGCATCCGTTGCAGTGCGACGCGTGCCCACTCGGCGGTGCGCTCGTCGACGCTGATCTGGTTCACGACGACGCCGTCGACGAGGGCATCGAGCACCCACGCGAGGTGCGGCCCGTCGATGCGGAACATCGTGGAGCAGGGGCAGATCAGCGGGTCGAGCGACACGACGGTGAGGTCGGGGTGCTCGCGCGCCATGCGCTGCACCATGTGGATCTCGGTGCCGACGCCGAGGACGGAGCCGGAGGGCGCGTCCTCGACCCACGCGAGAATCCTCTCGGTCGACCCGACACGGTCGGCGAGCTCGACGACGTCGTGCGCGCACTCGGGGTGGACGATCACCTCGCCGTCGGGGTGCTGTGCGCGGAAGCCGGCGACGTGCTCGGGACGGAACCGCTGGTGGACCGAGCAGTGGCCCTTCCAGAGGAGGAACGACGTCTCCTTCACGTCGCGCTCCTCGAGACCGCCGAGCTCGAAGCGCGGGTTCCACACCCGCATCGCATCCTCCGTGTACCCCATGTTGTACGCAGTGTTCCGCCCGAGGTGCTGGTCGGGGAAGAACAGGACCTTGATCTCCCCGGCTGTCCGCCGGGTGATCTCCCCGGCTGTCCGCCGGGTGATCTCCCCGGCGGCGCCCTTGGCGAGGGCCCACTCGAGCACGGCGCGCGCGTTCGACGAGGTGCACACCGCGCCCCCGTGCTCGCCCACGAACGCCTTCAATGCCGCCGACGAGTTCATGTAGGTGACGGGCACCACGCGGTCCACGTCGGTGACCGCGGCCAGGTCGTCCCAGCACTCCTCGACCTGGTCGATGTCGGCCATGTCGGCCATGGAGCAGCCGGCGTTGAGGTCGGGGAGGACGACGCGCTGGTGTTGCCCGGTGAGGACGTCGGCCGACTCGGCCATGAAGTGCACGCCGCAGAACACGATGTCGGTCGCCTGGTGGTTGTCCGCGGCGAATCGGGCCAGCTTGAACGAGTCACCGCGGGCGTCCGCCCACTTGATGACCTCGTCGCGCTGGTAGTGGTGCCCGAGGATCAGGAGCCGGTCCCCGAGCGCGGCCTTGGCGGTTGCGATCCGGGTGTCGAGCTCGTCCGGGGTCGCGAGGGTGTAGCGGTCCGGCAGTGGGGCCTGAAGTCGCACCATGTTGGATCCCCCGAGGGGTATGGGCTCCGGTGTGGCCGGCGGGGACAGCCTGGTCGCCCACCGCGGGGTTGTCGGCCCCGGAGCAGATATGTCGCCGGAATTCCAGGCCGGCACCGCCCACCCTATCCGTTTTGGCGTCTTTGAGTGGGCCCAGAGCCCCACTTGAAGACGCCAAAACGGTTTCAATGGAGGGGTGCAGCGGCCGGAACCGTCGACGATCCCCGACGCGCCGGGGTCGTACCAGTTCAAGGACGCACGCGGCCGGGTGCTCTACGTGGGAAAGGCGAAGAGCCTGCGGAGCCGGGTGATGTCGTACTTCGGTACCGGGCTCCTGGAGCGGACGCGCCAGATGGTCGCGGCGGCCGACTCGGTCGAGTGGATCGCAGTCCGCAACGAGGTGGAGGCGCTCTTCCTCGAGTTCAACCTCATCCAGAAGCACCGCCCGCGTTTCAACATCCGGTACAACGACGACAAGTCGTACCCCTACCTGGCCATCACCCTCGACGAGGAGTGGCCCCGCGCCATGGTGCTGCGGGGCGCCAAGCGCAAGGGGGTGCGCTACTTCGGCCCGTACGCGCACGCCTACGCCATCCGCGAGACGCTCGACCTCCTGCTGCGCACGTTCCCCATCCGTACGTGCACGAAGGGCAAGTTCGACCGGTACCACCGCCTCGGGCGGCCGTGCCTGTACGCGCACATCGAGAAGTGCGCGGCGCCGTGCGTGGGCTGGGTCACGGCCGAGGAGTACGAGCACCTCGTGAACGAGCTCATCCAGTTCCTCGACGGCGACACGTCACCGATCCTCGATCGCCTCGAGAAGCGGATGCACGAGGCGAGCGACGAGCTCGAGTTCGAGCGGGCGGCGCGCCTCCGCGACCAGATCGTGTCGGTGCGCAAGGCGATCGAGCGTCAGACGATGGTCGACGCGAAGGAGGAGGACTACGACGCCATCGCGCTGGCCGACGACGCGCTCGAGGCGTCGGTGCAGGTGTTCCTCGTGCGCAAGGGCCGCGTCGTCGGCCGGAAGGGGCTCGTGGTCGACAAAGTGGAAGACCTCACGCGCGGCGAGCTCGTCGGGCGGCTGCTCGAACAGCTCTACGGAGGCGCCGAGCCCGGTGACGTCCCGCGCGAGGTGCTCGTGCCCGAGGAGCCCGACGACGTCGCGCTCTACGAAGAGTTCCTGAGCGCGGCACGGCGGGCACGCGTCCGGCTGCGCGTGCCGCAGCGGGGCGCGAAACGCGAGCTCATGGCGACGGTGAACCAGAACGCCGAGGAAGCGTTCGTGCAGCACAAGCTCCGTCGCGCGTCCGACCACAACGCGCGGGCGCGGGCGTTGCTCGCGCTGCAGGACGCGCTCAGCCTGCCCGAGGCCCCGTTGCGCATCGAGTGCTTCGACGTGTCGAACCTCCAGGGCACCGAGATCGTCGCGTCGATGGTGGTGATGGAGGACGGCCTGGCCAAGCGCTCTGACTACCGGCGCTTCAAGATCCGTCACCAACCCGGTCAGGACGACTTCGCGGCGATGGAGGAGGCGCTCACCCGGCGCTTCCGTCGCTACCTTTCCGAGCGCGATGAAGGCGCGCGGGCGGGCAAACGCTTTGCGTACCCGCCCAACCTGCTGCTCGTGGACGGCGGCAAGGGTCAGCTCGCGGTGGCGACGCGCGTGCTCGAGGACCTCGGCCTCGAGGACGTCTGCGTCGCGGCGCTCGCCAAACGCTTCGAGGAGGTGTACCTGCCCGGCGACCCCGAGCCGGTACGGATCGCCCGCGATTCCGAGGCGCTGTACCTGCTCCAGCAGGTGCGTGACGAGGCGCACCGCTTCGCGATCACGTACCACCGCCAACTCCGCGACAAGAAGATGACGAAGTCGGTGCTCGACGACGTGCCCGGTCTGGGGCCCGTGCGCCGGACGCGGCTGCTGAAGGAGTTCGGCTCGCTCAAGAAGCTGCGCGAGCTCAGCGAGGAGGAGCTGCTGGCGGTGCCGTGGCTGCCCGAGGCCGTCGCCCGCGGTGTGTACGAGCACATCCACTGGGTGACCGAGCGAGCGCGATCATGAGATCGGAGCTGGCGAGCGGCCCGGAGGGCGGCGGCGGGTGTCCCGCCGTCGAGCGAGCGCGACCATGAGACAGGACGTGACCGTCATCACCGGCATGTCGGGGGCTGGGCGCTCCGCGGCAGCCGACGTCCTCGAAGACCTCGGCTTCTACGTGATCGACAACCTCCCGCCCGCGTTGATCGCGAACGCGTCGGAGCAGGCGTACGGCCACGACGACGGCGAGCGGCTCGCGCTCGTCGTCGACACCCGCGCCGGCGAGTTCGTCGACGATCTCACCGCCGCGCTGGCCGAGCTGGGCCGGCGCGGCGCCCGCACGCGCGTCCTCTTCCTCGACGCGTCCGACGACGTGCTCGTCCGCCGTTTCGCCGCGACTCGGCGCACGCACCCGCTCGCCGCCGAGGACCGCTTCCTCGACGGCATCACCGCGGAACGCCAGTTGCTCGAGGAGCTGAAGGGCGAGGCCGACGTCATCGTCGACACCTCCGACCTGAACGTGCACGAGTTGCGCGACCGACTCCGCGAGCTCTTCGCCGAGCCCGGCAGCGCGAGCGCGCTCCGCACCAGCGTCGTGTCGTTCGGGTACAAGTACGGGCTCCCGCTCGACGTCGATCTCGTGTTCGACTGCCGGTTCCTCCCCAACCCCCACTGGGTCGAGGAGCTGCGCCTCTTGCCCGGCACCGACCCGAAGGTGCGGAAGTACGTACTCGGTCGGCCCGAGGCCACGGCCTTCCTGGGCCAGCTCGAGCAGCTCCTCGCGCTCCTGCTCCCCGCGTACGTGCGCGAGGGCAAGACGTACCTCTCGATCGGCATCGGCTGTACGGGCGGCCGCCACCGCAGCGTCGTGATCGCCGGAGAGGTCACCGCCATCCTCGAGCGGCTCGGCTTCACGCCCACGGTGCACTACCGGGATCTCGACCGTGAGTGACGCCGCGCCGGGCGGGCCGGCCGTCGTCGCGCTCGGCGGGGGTCACGGCCTCGCCGCGGCGCTCCGCGGCATCCGCCGGTACACGTCGGACGTCACCGCCGTCGTGAGCGTGGCCGACGACGGCGGCTCGTCGGGACGGCTGCGGCGCGACCTCGGCGTGCTGCCGCCGGGCGACCTGCGCCGCTGCCTCGTCGCGCTCGCCGACGACGAGCTCTGGGCCCATGCGTTCGAGCACCGCTTCGCCGCCGGGGAGCTCGACGGCCACGCCCTCGGCAACCTCTTGTTGGTCGGGCTCACCGACACCACCGGCGACTTCACCGCCGCCCTCGACGCCGCGGGGCGCCTGCTCCGCACCGTCGGCCGGGTGCTCCCGGCCACGACGGAGCCGGTCGTGCTGAAGGCGGAAGTCGGCGACCACGAGGTCGAGGGCCAGGTGGCGGTGCAGAACAGCGCGAACATCCGCCGCGTCGAGCTCGTCCCCGCCGACGTCGTCGCGCCCACCGAGGCGGTCGCCGCGATCGAGCGCGCCGATCAGGTGGTGCTGGCGCCGGGGTCGCTCTACACGAGCCTCCTGCCCGTGCTGTGCGTCGACGGACTGCGCGCCGCGATCGCCCGCACGCCGGCGACGGTTGTCCAGGTCGTCAACCTGCGGCCCCAGGTACCGGAGACCGCGGGGCTCGACGCCACCGACCACTTGCGCGCGCTGCGCGCGCACGGGGTCCGCGTCGACGTGTTCCTCCTGAACGAGGGCGGCGAGCTCTCGGCCGACGTGGCCCAGATCCGGGCATGGGGCGTCGAGCCCGTCGCCGCGCCCGTCGCCACCGATCGTGGACTCACGCACGACCCGGGACGGTTGGCATCGGCGTTGCAGGCTCTGCTGTAGTCGACGGGACCAAGTGAGGGAGGGACCCAGATGGCGGTTCGAGTGGGGATCAACGGCTTCGGGCGCATCGGGCGCTCGTTCACCCGTGCGCTCCTGGCGCGCCCCGACGCCGGTGTGGAACTGGTGGCGGTGAACGACCCCATGGGTGACAACGCCACGATGGCGTTCCTCCTGAAGCACGACTCGGTGGGCGGAACGCTCGCCGACACGGTCGAGGCCACCGACGACGGCTTCCGGATCAGCGGGCGCGAGGTCCGGCGCTTGGGGGTCATGGACCCCGCCGAGGTGCCATGGCAGGACGACGACGTCGAGGTCGTCATCGAGTCGACCGGTCTCTTCACCGGGCGGGAGAACGCGGCCAAGCATCTGGGCGGCTCCGTCGAGCGTGTCGTGATCTCGGCTCCGAGCAGTGACGCGGACGCCACGATCTGCATGGGTGTCAACGACTCCGTCTTCGACGCCGCCACTCAGACCGTGATCTCGAACGCCTCGTGCACCACGAACTGCCTGGCCCCGCTCGCCAAGGTGCTGCACGACGCCTTCGGCATCGAGCAGGGGCTCATGACCACGGTGCACGCATACACGAGCGACCAGTCGCTCGTCGACCTCGCCAAGTTCTCCCGCAGCGGCAAGCCCGACCTGCGGCGCATGCGCGCCGCGGGTCTCTCGATCATCCCCAACACCACCGGTGCCGCGCGCGCAATCGGCCTCGTGCTCCCCGAGCTCAAGGGGAAGCTCGACGGCGCCTCCCTGCGGGTGCCCACGCCGACCGGCTCCATCACCGACCTCACCGCAAACCTCGCCACGTCGGCGTCGGTGGACGAGGTGAACGACGCGTTCGCCAAGGCCGCGGTCGACCCGTCGTACCGCGGGGTGCTCGAGTACTCCGACGAAGACCTCGTGTCGGCCGACATCGTGGGGAACCCGGCGTCGTGCATCTTCTCCTCGGTCGACACCATGGCGAACGGCCGCATGGTGAAGGCGCTCGGCTGGTACGACAACGAGTGGGGCTACTCGAACCGGCTCATCGACCTCGTGGCGTTCGTCGGCCAGTAGCAGTCGCGCCCAACGCTCCGCCGTGACCGCCGACGTCCCGCGCCTCGAGGACCTGCCCCTGCAACGGGGTGAGCGGGCGCTGGTGCGCGTCGACTTCAACGTGCCGATCAGCGCCGACGGGCGCATCGACGACGACACGCGCATCGTCACCGCGGTGCCCACGATCCAGTGGCTCCGCGACCGGCAGGCCGTCGTGGTCGTCTGCGGGCACCTCGGTCGGCCCGAGGGGAAGCCCGACCCGCGGTACAGCATGGCGCCGGTCGCCGCGCATCTCTCGATGCTGCTGGGGACCGACGTGGCGCTCGCGCCGGGTGTGGTCGGCGCACGCGTCGAACCAACGGTGGCGTCGACGCCTCCCGGCGAGGTCGTGATGCTCGAGAACCTCCGGTTCGAGCCGGGCGAGACGACCTGCGACCCTGCGTTCTGCACCAACCTCTCGGAGCTGGCCGACCTCTACGTGAACGAGGCGTTCGGGGCGTCGCACCGCGAGCACGCATCGATCGTGGGGCCGCCGCGCGTGCTGCCGCATGCCGGCGGCCGGCTGCTGGTGCGCGAGGTCGAGGTGCTGTCGAGCCTGCTCGACAACCCCGAGCGACCGTTCGTGTGGCTCCTCGGTGGCGTGAAGGTCAGCGACAAGCTCCCCGTCATCGACGCGCTGCTCCAGCGGTGCGACACCGTGCTCGTCGGCGGCGCGATGGCCTTCACCTTCCTGCTCGCAGAAGGCAAACACGTCGGCGACTCGCTCGTGCAGCCCGACCTGGTCGACGAGTGCCGCCGCGTGCTCGCGACCGGGCGCGTGCACCTACCCGTCGACGTCGTGATCGCCCGTGAGGCGACTACCGGCGCCGACACGCGCATCGTGCCCGCCGGTGCGATCCCGGACGGCTGGAAAGGGATGGACATCGGCCCCGAGACCGCCGCGCGCTACGCGGACTCGGTCGCGGGAGCCGGGACGGTCCTGTGGAACGGGCCGATGGGCATGTTCGAGGTCGCGCCGTTCGCCGCCGGCACGCGCGCGGTGGCGGAGGCGGTCGCGGCGTCGCCCGGCTTCACCGTCGTCGGCGGCGGCGACAGCGCGTCCGCCATCCGCCACTTCGGGCTCGAGCGCCGGATCGACCACTTGAGCACGGGCGGCGGTGCGGCATTGGAGTACATCGAGCGCGGCGACCTACCGGGGCTCGCCGCGCTCCGGCGCAAGGAGTCGGCGTGACCTCAGGTACGGCCGGCGTCCGCAAGCCGATCATCGCCGGCAACTGGAAGATGCACCACGACCACCTCGTCGCCATCCAGGTGGTGCAGAAGCTCTCGTACCGCCTCGACAAGCCCGACTACGAGGCGTGCGAGGTCGTCGTGTGCCCGCCGTTCACCGATCTCCGCACGCTGCAGACGCTCATCGACAGCGACCGGCTGCCGATCCAGCTCGGCGCGCAGAACTGCCACTGGGAGAACGAGGGTGCCTTCACCGGCGAGGTGAGCCCGGTGATGCTGGCCAAGCTCAACGTGCGCTACGTGATCGTGGGCCACTCCGAGCGCCGGCAACTTTTCGGCGAGACCGACGAGGTCGTGAACCGCAAGCTGCGCGCCGTCCTCCGCAACGAGATGACGCCCATCGTGTGCGTGGGCGAAACCCTCGACGAGCGCGAGGCGGGCGTCACGACCGAGCGCGTCACCGCGCAGGCCCGCGCCGCCTTCGCCGGGGTGAAGGCGGCCGAGGCCGCGGGGTGCGTCGTGGCCTACGAGCCGATCTGGGCGATCGGCACGGGGCGCAACGCGACTCCCGACGACGCCAACGAGACGATCCTCGTCGTGCGCACCGCGCTGCGCGAGCTCTACGGCGAGACCGCCGCGCAGGCAGTCCGCATCCAGTACGGGGGGAGCGTCAAGCCCGGCAACGCGGCCGACCTGATGGCCCAGCCCGAGATCGACGGGGCCCTCGTGGGTGGCGCATCGCTCGACCCCGACGACTTCGCGCGCATCGTGCAGTACCGCCGCTGACCGCGGCGGGTACACTGAGACACTTCACGAGTTGGCCGAAAACCGGAGAAACTGCGCACGATGCTCAATGCGGTCCTCATCGTCATCGACGTCATCGTCGCGCTGGTGCTGATCTTCCTGATCCTCCTGCACTCCGGGCGGGGCGGCGGCCTCTCGGACATGTTCGGCGGGGGTCAGCTGGGCGGCTCGATGGCCGGCTCGACCGTGGTGGAGCGGAACCTCGACCGTCTCACGGTCATCGCCACCATCATCTTCATGTTCACCACGGTCCTGCTCGCTCTCCGCCTCTGACCGCCCGAACAAATCGCTCAAGCGGCCGCACCATCAGGCCGTACCTATAGGTACGACGGGGCCGGAAATCCCTGTCGCGCCGGTGAGCGGCGTACAGAATCGGAAGGCGTTGCTGGGGGCCCCCGATGAAGACCGACACCATGGCTCGTCGCCGTCAGACGTTCGTCGCGCTCGTCCTCGCCGCGGTCGCGGTCGCCGGGCTCGCCAGCCTCACCGCGAGCGCCGCGGGCGCCGCGGGCAAGTCGGAATCCGTCATCACCGTCGGCACCACCACCGACGAGTTCCCGCCCGTCCTCAACATGATCACGCCCGAAGGCAACGGTCAGTGGACGGGGATGATCGTCGGACCCGCCCTCGCCCGCGGCTACAAGCTGCTCCCGGACTTCTCGTACCAGCCGTGGATCTTCGACAAGGACTGCACCGTCCCGTCGATCAGCCCCTTCACCGTCGACTGCACCATCCGCCCGGATGCGAAGTGGTCCGACGGCGTGCCGATCACCGCCGACGACTTCAAGTTCACGTACGAAACGATCATGGACAAGAAGAACAACGTCGTCACTCGCAACGGTTACGACAAGATCCGCGAGTTCAACGTGATCAGCCCCACCGAGTTCCAGATGGTGTTCGAGGAGATCTTCGCTCCCTACCGCGACCTCTGGGCGAGCACGAGCACGGTCGTGCTCCCGAAGCACATCCTCGAGGGCACCGACTTCAACAAGGTCTGGAACAACTGCATCTGCGATCCGAAGACGAAGAAGCCGATCGCGAGCGGGCCGATGATGGTCCAGTCGTTCTCGCCCGGCCACCAGGTGACACTCGTCCCCAACAAGAACTACTGGGGCAAGAAGGCCACCGTCTCCAAGGTCGTGTTCGTGCCCACGGGTGACAGCGAGGTGAACGCGTTCCGCGCCGGCGAGGTCGACATGATCTACCCGCAGAACCAGATCGGGCTGCGCAAGCGCATCGAGTCGGCCGACGGCGCCAAGTACGCGTCGTCGCTGGGCCCGCAGTGGGAGCACTTCGACATGCTCACCACCGTCCCCGGTCTCGACGACCTCGCCGTCCGCAAGGCCATCGCCACTGCGATGCCGCGCCAGCAGATCGTCGACCGCGTCGTGAAGGACGCCAACGCCAACGCGTCGGTGCTCGACAACACGATGTGGATGACGAACCAGGCCGCCTACCAGCCCAACTGGAACATCTACCCGGCGAGCGGTGACGTCAACGCCGCCAACCAGATGCTCGACGCCGCCGGCTGGACGCGCGGGCCCGACGGCGTGCGCCAGAAGAACGGCGTGAAGCTGGCGTTCACGGTCGGGACCACGACGGGCAACCAGGCCCGCGAGCTCTCCGAGCAGATCATGCAGGCGCAGTTCAAGAAGATCGGCGTGAAGCTCACGATCAAGAACGCACCCGACATGCTCGACACCAAGATCGTCGGCTTCGACTACCAGACGATCCTGTTCGCGTGGGTGGGCTCGCCCGACCCGTACAGCAACAACGTGATCTGGCTCTCGGGTGCCATCCCGCAGAAGTGCTCGCCGCGGCTCGCCCGGGCCCAGGAGTGCGACTACTCCGGTCTCAACTACACGAAGCTGCGCGACCCCGCACTCGACGAGATCCTGAACGCGACCGACCGGGAGCCCGACGCCGCCAAGCGCGCCGCCCTCTACAACCAGGCCGACGTCCAGCTCGCGCAGAACGACGTCACCACGATCCCGCTGTTCCAGAAGCCGACCCAGCTCGGCTACCGCAACACCATCACCGGCGTGCGCGACAACCCCACCGTCGACGGCTTCACCTGGAACATCGAGGACTGGGCCGTCCGGAGCTGACCGGGAGGCCCTCCCCCGAACTTGCGTCAGGAACCGACGCTCTACGTCGGTGAATGACGCAAGTTCGGTGGGGGCGGGCGGACGCTCCGCGTTTTCGCGGTGGAGGGGCGCTAGAAACAGGCGCGGTGAGCAGGTTCGTGCTGCGGCGGCTGCTGGTCGCGGTCCCGGTCGTGTTGCTGGCGACGCTCACGGTGTTCCTGCTCGTGAGCGCCCGAGGCGATCCGTTGCGCGACTTCCGGCACCGACCCTCGGTGTCGCAGGAGACGATCCGAAACCTCGAGCACGAGTACCACCTCGACAAGTCGAAGCCCGAGCAGTATGTGCTCTGGCTGGCCGACTTCGTACGCGGCGACTGGGGCACCTCGTTCCGCACCGAGCGATCGGTGTCGGCGATGGTCGGCGAGGCCGCGTGGAACTCGTTCCTGCTCGTGGGGACCGCCGTGGTGCTCTCGGCGGTGCTGGCACTCCTGATCGGCGTGGTCAGCGCGGTCCGGCAGCACAGCGCGTTCGACTACGCGGCCACCGGCTTCGCGTACTTCGGCTTCTCGATGCCCGACTTCTTCTTCGCGCTGCTGCTGCAACTGGTGCTCGTGATCTGGCTCCGCGAGCAGTTCGGTATCCAGCTGTTCTACGTGCAGGGCAAGTACAGCATCGGGGAAGAGGGCAACCTGCTGAACCTCCTCCAGCACATGGTGCTGCCCGTGGCCACGCTCATGCTCACGAGCGTCGCCGCGTGGAGCCGCTACCAGCGCGACAGCATGCTCGACGCCCTGCGCACCGACTACGTGCGCACTGCGCGCGCGAAGGGCGTGCCGCGCCGCCAGGTCATCCGCCGGCACGCACTGCGCAACGCGCTCATCCCGTTCGTGACCGTGGTCGCGGTCGACGCCGGCGTGCTGCTCGGCGGAGTGGTCGTCGTCGAGCGCATCTTCAACTGGCCCGGCCTCGGCCTGCTGTTCTTCCAGGCCCTCGAGTACTCCGACTACCCGGTGCTCCTGGCGTGGATGGCGGTCGCCACGGTCTTCGTGGTGCTGTTCAACCTCCTTGCCGACGTGCTCTACGGCGTGCTCGACCCGCGCATCCGGCTGAGCGGGCGGCCCGCATGAGCACCAGGAGGCAGCGCGCATGAGCATGCGCGTCGGCGACGAATCCGGGCGGGCACGCGCCGAGTCGATGGACGCAGGCCTGCTCGCGCCGGAAGTCGTTCCCACCATCGCGGCCGGCCAGTGGCAGACCGCCCTCCGCCGGTTCCGGCGGCACCGGGTCGCGATGACGGCGCTCGCGTTCCTCGTGTTCATGGTGCTCGCCTGCTACGTGGGTGCGCACTTCGCGCCGAGTCCCACGGAACAGCACCTGACCGAGCCGCCGTCGGGCCCGTCGTGGTCGCACTGGTTCGGCACCGACGAGCTGAGCCGCGACGAGCTGTCGCGCGTGCTGCACGGCGGGCAGGTGTCGCTGCGAGTCGCGTTCGGCGTGGCGATCCTCTCCACCGTGCTCGGCGTCGTGATCGGCGCGCTCGCCGGCTTCTACCGCGGATGGCTCGACGAGCTGCTCATGCGCTTCACGGACTTCTGGATCGCGCTGCCCGCGCTGCCCATCCTTGCGGTCGTGGTGTCGATCGGCACGATCGACCTGGGCCCCTTGGGCACCCTCGATCTCGGGAGCCCGTTCGGCATCACGCTGCTCCTCTCGCTCCTGCTCTGGGGATCGATCGCGCGCGTCGTGCGCGGAGCCACACTGTCGTTGCGGGAGCGAGAGTTCGTCGACGCGTCGCGCACGATCGGCGCTTCGAACACTCGCATCATCGTGCGTCACGTGCTGCCGAACTGCTTCGGATTGATCGCGGTGAACGCCACCCTCGTCGTCGCCGAAGCGATCCTGGTGGAGACGACGCTGTCGTTCCTCGGCTTCGGCATCCAGCCACCGACGCCGAGCTGGGGCAACCTCCTCGCGAACTCGATCGACAACCTCGAGGACCAGTGGTGGCTCACTGTGTTCCCCGGCCTCGTGATCTTCCTCACCGTGCTCGCCGTCAACTTCCTCGGTGACGGTCTGCGCGATGCGCTCGACCCGCGCCAACCGGTACGCGCGTGAGCTCGGCGCCGCTCCTCGAGGTCGACTCGCTCCGAGTGGAGTTCAAGACCGACGCTGGCACCGTACGTGCGGTCGACGGCGTGTCGCTGTCGCTCGCGCCCGGCGAGCGCGTCGCCGTCGTCGGCGAGTCGGGATCGGGCAAGACGGTCACGGCCCTCGCGGTGATGGGACTGCTCGAACCTCCGGGGAACATCACCGGTGGCGACGTGCGGCTCGACGGCCGTTCGCTGCCGCCGCTGCCCGACAACGAGTACCGGCGGATCCGGGGGCGCGACATCGCGATGGTCTTCCAGGACCCGATGAGCGCGCTCAACCCCGCCATTCGCGTCGGCGCGCAGGTGGCCGAGGCGATCACCGTCCACGATCCGAGCGTGTCCCGAGCCGCGGCGCGTCGCCGCGCCGTGGAACTGCTCGAACGCGTCGGGATCGCGGCGGCCGCGCAGCGCGTCCGTGACTACCCTCACCAGCTGTCCGGCGGGATGCGTCAGCGCGTGCTCCTGGCGATGGCGCTCGCCAACTCGCCGCGCGTGTTGATCGCCGACGAGCCGACGACCGCGCTCGACGTCACGACGCAGGCGCAGATCCTCGAGCTGCTCGACTCCAGCCGCGCCGACCTGGGTCTCTCCGTGCTCCTCGTCACCCACGATCTCGGTGTGGTCGCGGGTCATGCCGACCGGGTGGTGGTGATGTACGCGGGCCGGATCGTGGAGGAGGGCGGTGTGCAGCAGGTCTTCGCGTCACCTCGGCATCCGTACACGCGCGGCCTCCTTGCGTCGGTGCCGACCGCGAACGGGCGTGGCTCGCTCACGCCGATCCCCGGCGCGCCGCCCGACCTGTCGCAGGTGCTCGTCGGTTGCCCGTTCCACCCGCGGTGCGCGTTCGCGGAGGCGCAGTGCCTCGATGCCGTGCCCCCGCTCGTCGAGCTCGCGGACGGCCACTGCGCGGCATGCGTCCGCGCCCGCGAGATATGACGCCCATCCTCGCTGTCGACGGGTTGGTGAAGCACTTTCGGGCCGAGGGGAAGGGCGTGGTGCACGCAGTCGACGGCGTGAGTTTCGCAGTCGACGCGGGGGAGACGCTGGCGATCGTGGGAGAGTCGGGCAGCGGCAAGTCGACCGTCGCGCGGCTCGTGCTCGGTTTGCTGTCGCCCACGAGCGGCACGATCCGCTTCACCGGCCGGCGCGTGCAGATGGTGTTCCAGGATCCGTACGCGTCGCTCGACCCCCGCATGACGGCGTCGGCGATCGTCGCCGAGCCGTTGGTCATCGCCAAGCGACGGAGCCACGTGAAGACACGCGTGCCCGAGCTCTTCGGCATGGTCGGTCTGGGCACCGAGCACATGGCGCGGTTCCCGCACGAGCTGTCGGGCGGGCAGCGACAACGCGTCGGCATCGCGCGCGCTCTCGCGCTCGAGCCCGACCTCGTCGTCCTCGACGAGCCGGTGAGCGCCCTCGACGTGTCGATCCAGGCGCAGATCCTCAACCTGCTCGCGGAGCTGCAGTCGCGCCTCGCGCTTTCGTACCTCTTCATTGCGCACGACCTGGCCGTCGTGCGCCACATCGCGCACCGCGTCGCGGTGATGCACCTCGGCAGGATCGTCGAGAGCGCCGACACCGCGGAGCTGTTCGCGGCGCCCGCGCACCCTTACACGCAGGCGTTGTTGTCGGCGGCGCCGGTGCCCGACCCGGAGGTCGAGAAAGCGCGCCGGCGGATCGTGCTCAGGGGCGAGATGCCGCGCGCCGACGACCCGCCGTCGGGCTGCCGGTTCCGTACCCGCTGTTGGCGGGCCCAGGACCGGTGCGCGGGAGACGAGCCCGCGCTCGTCGACCCCGGAGCAGTGGGCCATCCTGTGGCGTGCTTCTTCCCCGAGGTACCCAGCCCCGCGTGACGTGGCGCGCGGGAGCGGTCGCCGTGGTCCTGCTCCTCCTGGCGGCATGCTCGGGAGGCGGGACGGACACGGCGCGGAGGCGCTCACCCGCGCAGACGACCGCGACGACGCGCGCGCCGGCGGCCACCACCACGACCGCGCCTGCGATCACGAGTCCGGAACAGGTCCCAGCACCTGCGGACGTCCCGGCGGCGGTCGCGGCGATCACGCGTGTCGAGCGCGGCCTGCGCGCGGCCGAGCGTGACCCTGCGCTGCTCGACCGCCTCGGCTGGGAGCAGCAGAAGGTGTACGGCACGCTCGTCGCGCATCCCGACTGGCAGGAGGCGGTGCTCGCGGCCCTGCCCGACGACGTCCGGGAGATCGCTCGCGCCAACATCGACGCCGGCAACGCGCTCACCGCGCCCGACCTCGGCCCGCCACTGCCGGCGCTCCCGGACTGGACGATCCTCCAGCCGTTGCCCGTCGCCGAGCTCCGGACTTTCTACGACGAGGCCGCAGCCGCGACCGGTATCCCGTGGGCGTACTTCGCCGCCATCCACTTCGTGGAGACGAAATTCGGTCGCATCCACGGCAACAGCAGTGCGGGTGCGCAGGGGCCGATGCAGTTCCTCCCGAGCACGTGGGCCGTGTACGGCACGGGCAACATCGACGACGACCACGACGCGATCCTCGCCGCCGCG
>DASPTH010000251.1:0-6665 GCA_035623515.1 Acidimicrobiia bacterium | reverse complement strand
ATCCCGGCCGCCCAGCGCGCCGCCCGCGCGATGCCCTTCGGGCCGAACACCCCGGCGATCAACGGCGGACCGCCCGGCTGCACGGGCGGGGGACCGACCGGGTCGGCGCCCTCGAACGGCGGCTCACCGCTCCAGATCCGGCGCATGGTCGCCACCTGCTCGTCCATCCGTGGGAAGCGACGCGCGAAGGGCGCGTCGACCGCGCGATAGTCGTGCTCGCGGCCACCGATGCCCACGCCCACCGTGAGCCGGCCGGCGCTCATCACGTCGATCGACGCCATCTGCTTCGCCACGGCAACGGCGTCGTGCGCGGGGAGGATCACGATCGTGCTCCACAGCCTGACGCGCTCGGTGACCGCGGCCGCGCCCGCGAGCTGCACGGTGAGGTCGTGACTGGTGTACGTGATGCGCTCGGGTACTGCCAGGCTCGTCCACACGGGCGAAGCGTCGACGCCGCGGCACCACGACAAGAAGTCGGCGCGCGTGTGCGGCAGCATCGTGGGCAGGGTCATCGAGAGGTTCATGACGCCGCCCAGAAGGTATGGTCCCCTCCCGACGGCCGCAAGATCGGAGCGTGTGCGGAGTGAAGCTCGGGGTGGTGTTCGGCTACTGGGGCGCGGCGCCGCGGCCGGGCTTCGTCGAGCTCGCGCAGGACGCGGAGCGCCTCGGGTACGACTCGGTATGGGTCGCCGAATCGTGGGGCAACGACGCGTTCACGTTCGGCGCGTGGGTGGCCGCCCACACCGAGACGATCAAGATCGGCACCGGTGTCGTGCAGCTCGCCGCGCGCACCCCCACGGCCACTGCGATGGCCGCGGTCACGCTCGACCACCTCTCGCAGGGCCGCCTCATCCTCGGGCTCGGCGTGTCGGGCCCGCAGGTCGTCGAGGGTTGGTACGGCCAGCCCTCGAACAAGCCTCTCGCGCGTACACGCGAGTACGTGGAGATCATCCGGCGCGCGCTCCGGCGCGAGGGCCCGCTCGAGTTCGACGGCGACTTCTACCCCCTGCCCTACCGCGGCCCCGGGAGCGTCGGGCTCGGCAAGCCGTTGAAGATCATGACCCACCCGTTGCGCGCCGACATCCCGATCTACCTCGGTGCCGAGGGCCCGAGGAACGTCACGCAGACGGCCGAGATCGCCGACGGGTGGCTGCCGCTGTACTACTCGCCCTACCGACCGGAGGTGTACGCCGACCAACTCGCCCGAGCGAAGGACGGCTTCGAGATCGCCTCGCTCGTGACCGTGGCCGTCACCGACGACGTGGGCGGCGCGCTCGCGGGGGTGCGGAGCGGGCTCGGCTTCTACATCGGGGGCATGGGCGCCAAAGGGCAGAACTACCACACGAAGTTGATGGCGCGGATGGGCTACGAGGAAGAGGCCTACCGCGTGCAGGACCTCTTCTTCGCCGGCAGACGCGACGAGGCGATCGCGGCGGTACCCGAGGAGTTCGCCGACGAGATCTCACTCGTCGGGCCGCCCGCGCGCATCCGCCAACGGCTCGACGCGTGGCGGGCGAGCCCGGTCACGACCCTGCTCGTCGGCGGGCGCGACGCCGAGCAGCTGAAGGTCATCCGTGACCTCCTCGCGCCGTGAGCGAGCAGCGGCTGGTAGCCGTCGACGACGTCGCGCCGCACGTCAAGCAGATCACGCTCAACCGGCCGGAGCGGTTGAACGCGCTGAACTTCGCGCTCACCGGTGAGTTGCACGACGCCCTCGACATCGTCGGCGCCGACGCCGACTGCCGCGTTGCCGTCCTCACCGGCGCCGGGCGCGGCTTCTGCGCGGGCCTCGACCTCAAGGACTTCGGCACGCCGCCCGGGCCCGGCGAGCACCCGCACGCGCACGCGGGCATCGGCGGCCAGGAGTTCATGGCGAATCTCACCCTGCACATGCGAGCGACGCCGCAGGTCATCGTCGCCGCGGTCAACGGTCCCGCGTACGGCGGTGGGCTCGGCATCGCGGCCGCGGCCGACCTGCGGATCGCCGCCGAGTCGGCCACGTTCTGCTCCGCATTCATCCGTACCGGATTGACGGGAACCGACATCGGCGTCAGCTACACGCTGCCGCGACTGCTGGGCGCGGCGCGCGCCTTCGACCTGATCGTCACCGGGCGGACCATCGACGCGACCGAGGCCGAGCACCTCGGACTCGTGACGCGTGTGGTTCCCGACGACGCGCTGCTCGACGAAGCCTTCGCGTTGGCGTCGCAGATCGCGTCGTACACCGCGACCGGCTTGCGCATGACCAAGGAGGTCATGTGGGCGAACCTCGACGCGCCCAACATGGCGGCCGCCATCGCGCTCGAGAACCGGAACCAGACGATCGCGGGACGTGACCCCGAGGTGCAGACCTACATGGACGCGTACCGCGCGCCGCGGCGAGGGTGAACGCCCCGCTCATGGTCTCGCACCCGTATCACGACGTCGCCATCGTCGGCGCGTACAACACGGAGCAGGCGCGCGTGCTGTCGGGGTACGACTCGCGGTCGCTCACGTTCGCGGCAGGCATGGGTGCGCTGGCGGACGCAGGGCTCACGCTCCGCGACGTCGACGGCGTGATGGGGCCGGGCGGACAAGATTTCCTCTACATGGGCCGCATCGGACCGGTCTGGCGGTCGGCGGCGGGCTTCGGTCTCCCGGGGATCCTCGACGCCGCCGGCGCCATCGCCGCCGGCCAGGCCACCACGGTGCTCCTGGCCGCGGGTTCGGCCGGTGTGTACACGGAGCGGGCGTCGACCGCGCCGTGGACGCGCCCGGCAAACGAATTCGTCGTCCCCTTCGGGATGTTCACCGCCGCGGAGTTCGCGCTGATGGCGCGACGGCACATGCACCGGTACGGCACGAAGCCCGAGGCGCTGGCCACGGTCGCGGCGACGATCCGCAACAACGGGCACGTCAATCCCGAGGCCGTGTACTGCGGCCGCGGGCCGTTCACTCCGCAGGACATCCTCGACAGCCGCATGGTGGCCGACCCGTTCCACTTGCTCGACTGCTCGATGACATCGGAGGGCGGGTGCGGGATCGTGATGACGACGGCCGAGCGGGCGCGCGACCTGGCCAAGCCGCCCGTCTACGTGCTCGGTGGGAGTACCGACCACTTCGGGCCCGCGTACCAGAACCCCCCGGTCTGGGACATCGGCGGCAAGAAGCGCGCCGACCTCGTGGCGGGCACGGTCGGCCGCCGGGCGTCGGAGGCGGCGTTCGCGATGGCCGGCCTCGGTCCCGACGACGTCGACACGTGCGAGTTCTACGACCCGTTCTCGTTCGAGATCATCCGCCAGTTCGAGGCGTTCGGCTTCTGCGCCGAAGGTGAAGGCGGCGACTTCGTGACGAGCGGGGTGATCGAGCCCGGCGGGCGCTTCCCGATCACCACCGATGGAGGGCTCATGGCGTTCAGCCACGGCGGGGCGCTGGTCCAATTGTTGCAGCGCGCCATCCGCGGGGTGCAGCAGGTGCGCGGCGAGTGCGTCACCAACCAGGTCGAGGGCGCCGAGGTCGCGATGTGCACGGGCGGCGGGGCGGGCGCGCTCTTCAACGACATCCTGTTGCTCGGCAAGGAAGCGGGGTGATCTGATGCCGGTGCCCGATCACGTGGCCATCGCCAATCTCGTCTACCGCTACGCGGAGCTGATCGATGCGGGCGACTTCGACGGCCTCGGCGAGTTGTTCGCCGACGCGGTGATCACCACGGAGGGAAACTCCGCCCGCTCGCGTGGCGCGCGGGAAGTCACGGAGATGTACGTGAACAGCACGCGCCGCTACGACGACAACGGCACCCCGCACACGAAGCACGTGACGACCAACCTCGTCGTCGACGTCGACGACGCACGCGAGCACGCGACCTGCCGCTCTTACTTCACGGTGTTCCAGCAAACCGCGGCGCTGCCGCTCCAGCCGATCATCGCCGGCCGGTACCACGACGAGTTCCGCCGCACCGTCCACTGGAGCTTCGCCGGCCGCCACATCATCGTCGACCTGGTCGGCGACCTCTCCCAACACCTGCTCTTCGAGCTCCGCCGCCCGTGACCCTTTTCGTTTTGGCGTCTTTGAGTGGGGCTATAGCACCACTCAAAGACGCCAAAACAAAGCCCTACTGGCGCGATTCCCAGACGCGGCGAAGGCCGTCCTTCCAGGAGACGGCGCAAGGGCCGGTGAAGGAGGTGCGCTTCACCTCGCTGGCGATCGATCCCCGGAGGGTGCCGGGTGTCTCGACCACGTTGACGACGGGCTCCCTCCCGATGAGCTCGCCCATGTAACGCGCCCACTCCTGCACGCTCACGCCCTCGTCGCCTGCCCAGTTCACGATGGTCGCGGGCACCGTCGCCGCCGCCAGCAGCCCTTCTGTCTGCGCGTTGATGTCGTCCTGGTGGATCAGGCTGTACGGACACGGGTCCCACCGGGTGGTGATCTCGTTGCCCGCGAGCAGCGCGTCGAGGTGCATCGTGGGCAGCCCGCCGTTCGGCCCATATGACGCGTTCATCCGCGCGATCACCACCGGCAACTCGAGTGACCGCGCGCAGTACCGGGCGACGGCCTCTTGCGCGATCTTCGACATCGAGTAGGTCGGCGAGTGCGCGGCGTTGACCTCGCCGACCGGATCGGTCTCGAGGAACACGTGCAGCGGGTCGTCCTGCGGCCGGTACACGGAGTGCGTCGACATCACCAGCGCCGCCTTGGCCTTCCGGCAGTGCTCGAGCAGCAGCCCGGTGCCCTCCGCGTTCACGCGGATGGCATGGTCGAAGTCGAGCCCCGGCCCCATGAAGGCGGCGAGGTGCAGTACGTAGGTGAAGTCGTCGGGCAGCGCGGAGAACTCGCCGTCGCCCACGTCGCACACGACGGTCGTCACGCCCAGCGCGTCGACCTTCTCACGCGTCGACGGGTCGCCGAAGCGCGCGATCCCCCACACCTCGTTGTGGCGAGCGAGGTGCTCGGCGAGCGGGAACGCGATCTGGCCGGCGGGCCCGGTCAGCAGGATCTTCTCGCCGGAGAGCATGGGGGCGTCAGGGTGCGACCGAGCCGAAGTCGGCGAAGCCGCTCGGCGCGTGCCGCCCGACGTTGGTGTGTTCGAACAGCCCGTAGCCCTCGGCGCCGTTGCACGTTGCCTTCCCCACGTGGTCGAGCATGCCGAAGCCGAGACGGCCGAGGATGGCCGGGTCGTCGAGGTCGTACGTCACGCGGTCGATCCATCCCTCGCCCATCCACCGCCCGTGGCTCCAGTCCTCGCCGCCGTAACCCGACCCGAGACCGAGGGCCACGAACCCGAGGGTCTCGAACTCCACGTCGAACGGCTTGTGGTTCTCGTCCCGCAGATGGATGACCGCCCGCTCGGGGTGGCGCGACCCCGACCGGTACGTGATCTCCACCTCGGGCCACCCGAGCTGCTCGACGCGCCCGTCGGGCCAAACGCGTACGGCTTCGTTGATGCCCCGGTTGCCGTCACCGTCCTCCTGCGCGATCAGGAAGAGGAAGAAGTCGTCGAAGCGCGTCGGCGTGTACAGCCACCAGAAGCTGCGGCCACCTGGCGTCTGGTCGGGCCGGCCGGGCGGTGGTTGCTCGCCCACCGGGCGGATGCCCCACGAGCGGTCGCGGCTACCCACCCAGCGGTCCGGCGACACGTCCCACTCCTCGTCGTCGACCTTCAACCAGCCTTCCCACGTGCCGCACTGCGCGAAGCGCGCCGCATCGAGGAGGATGCGGCCGCCGGCGCGCGTCTGGTGGCGGGGTTCCTCGTGCGCCGGGAACGATCCGTTCCACGTGAGGTCGAACGTGATGCCCTGCTCCTTCGCGTCACACGTCAGCCGCAGCTTCTGCAACGGTTCGATCACGTCGATCTTGTACGGCCCGACCTCCTGGACGCGTCGGTCGTCGCCCAGCGCGTCCGACATGCGGACGGCCACCTGCCTCCCAGGCGTGGCAATCGTCGCGTACGCGTCGATGACCCCGAGGTTGGGGTACACCCCGAGGCCCGTGACGAGGAACACGTCGCCCGTTCGGTCCTGCGCGTTCCAGTACGAACGGTCGTAGGAGTTGCGGTCGCTCGACTCCATGTATCGCATGGACATCGGCACCTGGTGAACGGGGAATTCGTCGAGTGGAACCGGCACGGCACCTCTCCTTGTGTCCTGGTGTTCTCGATTTCAGCGCATGACGAGCCCGCCGTCGGCGGCGAGCACCTCACCGGTGATGAAGCTCCCGGCGTCGGAGACGAGGAGCAGCGCGGGCCCGACCATCTCGTCGGCGGCGGCCGCCCGCGCCATCGGCGCCGCCTTGGCCATGCTCTCCTGCGCCTCGGGCGGGTTGTTGCGCACCATGTCGGTGTCGACAGTTCCTGGCGCGAGCGCGTTCACGCGGATGCCGAACGGCGCCCACTCACGCGCCATCGCACGGGTGAACGCGTGCATGCCGGCCTTCGCCGCCGAGTACATCGAGACGTTCGTCGACGCGAGGAATGCACCGGCCGACAGCACGTTCACCACCGCGGCGCACGGGCTCGCCTTCAGGTACGGCAGCGCGGCCTGGATCAGGAACACCGGACCTCGCAGGTTTACCGCGAACGACTTGTCCCACGCCTCGGGCGTGAACTGGCCGAGCGGCAGGGTCAGCGCGTTGGCCGCGTTGTTGACGACGATGTCGAGCTGCCCGAACCGCGCGACGGTCGCGTCGAC
>DASPTH010000238.1:0-8242 GCA_035623515.1 Acidimicrobiia bacterium | reverse complement strand
CGGCGACGTCCTGTCGATCATCCCCGCGGTCGCCGGAGGAGCCGGGCCGGCGCCCAGCTAGGGCGAATCGAGTGGCCCGGTACGACTCGATCCTCGACCTGATCGGCGACACGCCGCTCGTCGCGCTGCACCAGCTCTCGCCGAATCCCGACGTCCGCATCTGGGCCAAGCTCGAAGGCCAGAACCCCGGTGGTTCGTCGAAGGATCGCATCGCGCTGAAGATGGTCGAACTCGCGGAACGCGACGGCGTGCTGAAGAAGGGCGCGACGATCCTCGAGCCGTCGTCGGGCAACACCGGCATCGGGCTCGCGCTCGTCGCCAAGCTGCGCGGCTACAGGCTGCGCGTGATCATGCCCGAGAACGTCTCGGTGGAGCGGCGCCAGCTGCTCGAGATCTTCGGCGCCGAGGTGGTGCTGTCGCCGGCTGAGGAGGGCAGCAACGGCGCGATCCGGTTGTCGGAGCAGATGGAGCACGACCGGCCCGAGCTGGTCCGCCTCTTCCAGTACGGCAACCCCGCGAATCCTCTGGCGCACTACGAGGGCACCGGTCCGGAGATCTGGACCGACTGCCCCGAGGTCGACGTGTTCGTCGCCGGTCTCGGCACGAGCGGCACGCTCATGGGCGTGGGCCGCTACCTGAAGGAGCAGAAGCCGGGCGTGCAGGTGGTCGCCGTCGAGCCGCCGGCCGGCGAGCTCGTGCAGGGGCTCCGCAACCTCGAGGACGGTTTCGTGCCGCCGATCTTCGATCCCGCCGTCCTCGACCGGAAGTTCATCGTGCGCCCGCGCGAGTCGATCCAGTGGTTGCGCCGGCTGCTCGACGAGTGCCAGGTCTTCGCGGGCGTGTCGTCGGGCGCCGCGGTGGCGGGCGCGGCGAAGGTCGCGGCGCAGATGGAGGAGGGCACGATCGTCACGCTGCTGCCCGACGGCGGGTGGAAGTACCTGTCGTCGGGTGCCTGGACCGACGACCTCGACGACGTCGTGGACCGCGCGACGAGGATCAACTACTGGTGACGACGTGACGACGGACGCCGACATCGTTCGCGCCGCGGACGTGCTGTGGGCCGGCGGGCTCGTGGCCTTCCCCACCGAGACCGTCTACGGCCTCGGCGCCGACGCCCGGTCGCCTGCGGCGTTGCGCCGCTTGTACGCGGTCAAGGGGCGTCCCGCGAGCCATCCGGTGATCGTGCACCTCGCGTCCGCCGACCAGCTCGACGACTGGGCCGCGCGCGTGCCGACGGTCGCGCGCGCGCTCGGCGAGGCGTGCTGGCCCGGCCCGCTCACGGTCGTGGTCGCGCGCGCCGCGGGAGTACCCGACGAGGTGACGGGAGGCCTCGACACGGTGGCCGTGCGCGTGCCCGACCAGCCCGTCGCGCTCGCGCTGCTGCGCGAATTCGGCGGCGGGATCGCCGCGCCGTCGGCGAACCGGTTCGGGCGCGTGAGCCCCACCAGCGCGAGCGACGTCCGCGCCGACCTCGGTGCCGACGTCGATCTCGTGCTCGACGGAGGGCGGTGCCGCGTCGGCGTGGAGTCGACGATCGTCGACTGCTCGAACGGCGAGCCGACGATCCTGCGTCTCGGCGGCGTCCCCCGCGAGCGGATCGAGGACGTGCTCGGCCGTCGGATCAGCGTGCGTGACGACGGCGCGATACGCGCCCCCGGAACGCTCCCGTCGCACTACGCACCCCGCGTGCAGGTGGAAGTCGTCGACGCGCACGACCTCGTTCCCCGCGCCCGAGCCGCGCTCGACTGCGCGCTTCGCGTCGGCGTCGTCGCGCCGAAGTTGCCCGACGGGCTGCCGGCCGACGTCGTCGTGGTCGGGGCGCCCTCCGACGGGGACGACTACGCACGTTCCCTGTACGCGCTGCTGCGGAAGGCGGACGCCGAGCGTGTCGACATCCTGCTCGCGGTGCCGCCGCCGGAGATCGGGATCGGCGCCGCGGTGGCCGATCGCCTGCGGCGTGCGGCGGGGACCGGTTCGGCGTGAGCACGGCTCCCATCGGTGTGTTCGACTCGGGTCTCGGCGGGCTCACCGTGCTGCGGGCGCTGATCGACGTGCTCCCGAACGAACGGATGGTCTATTTCGGTGACACCGGTCACTTCCCGTACGGCGCGAAGCCCCTCGACGAGGTGCTCAAGTACTCCCTCGAGATCACCGACCTCCTCCTCGCCCGGAACGTGAAGGCCCTCGTCATCGCATGCAACAACGCCGCCGCCGCCGCACTCGACCCGCTCGACCAGCGCCTCGACATCCCCGTCGTCGGCGTCATCGAACCGGGGCTACGGGCCGGCACCAAGGTCACCCGGAACCGGCGGCTCGGCGTAATTGCGACATCGGGCACAGTCCGGTCGGGTGCCTACCAGCGGCTGGCGGCCCGGATCGCGCCCGACGTCGACCTCCGCATGCAGGGATGCCCGGGATTCGTGGAGTTCGTGGAGGCGGGCGACGTCGACTCCGACGAGGCGCGGGTCCTGGCCGAGCGCCTGCTGGCGCCCCTGCGCCAGGCGGGGGTCGACACGCTGGTGCTCGGTTGCACCCATTACCCCCTCCTCGCCCGTACGATCAGCGGCGTCATGGGTAGGGAAGTGATGCTCGTTTCGAGCGCCGACGAGACCGCGTTCGCCGTCCGGGACCTCCTGGTCGCGCGCGGCATGCAGGCCCCCGAGGGCACCTCCGCGCCAAAGCACCTGTTCCTGACGAGCGGACCAGTCGATACATTCCGGACGCTCGGCGCTCGGTTCCTCGGACCCGAGGTGGAGACCGTCGAAGCTTGGCAGTGGACGTAGTCGATCAGGACTGAGGGAGCGTTTCGGTGGAATTGACGGTGCTCGGCTGCTCGGGCTCGTTCGGCGGCCCGGGAGGCGCTGCCTGCAGCGGCTATCTCCTCCAGTCGGGCGACACCTCGATCTGGGTCGACTGCGGCAACGGCACCTTCGGGCACCTCCAGCAACACCTCGAGATGGAGGAGCTCACCGCAGTCGTCCTCACCCACGGCCATCCCGACCACTGTGTCGACATCTACGGCTTGCACGTGCTCCTGCGCTACGGCCTCGAGATCGAGAACCTGCCGGTGTTCGCGCCCGAGGGCCTCGAAGACTTCCTGCTGTCGCTCGTGCACGACTTCGGCAACACCTTCGAGTGGAACGCCGTGGGTGACGGCGACTGCGCGAAGATCGGCGACGTCGCACTCAACTTCTCGCGCACCGATCATCCGCCGCCCACGTACGCGATCGAGGCACGGGCCGACGGCAAGCGCATGATCTACACGGCCGACACCGGACCGGCCTGGACGGTCGGCGCGTTCGAGCCGGGCGCCGACCTCGTGTTGTCGGAGGCCACGTACCTGCACGCGAACCGTCCCGCGCCGATCCACCTGTCGGCGCGGCAGGCCGGGGCGGCCGCGCGCGAGGCGCAGGCGCAGCGGTTGATCCTCACCCACCTCTGGCCGCTCAACGACCCGGACGAGACGGCGAAGGAGGGCGCCGAAGCGTACGGAGCGCCCGTCACGCTCGCGACACCCGGCCTCGTCACGGTGGTCTGATTGGGCATCCGCCGCGACGGGCGGGAGCCCGACGAGTTGCGGACGGTCACGTTCACCCGCGACTTCACCGAGTTCGCTGCCGGGTCGATGCTCGTGCGCTTCGGCAGCACGGTCGTGCTGTGCACGGCGTCGGTCGAGGAGCGCATCCCGCCGTGGCTGCGCGGCCAGGGCCGGGGCTGGGTCACCGCGGAGTACTCGATGCTGCCCGGCTCGACGTCGGAGCGCAACGAACGAGAAGCGGCGCGCGGTCGGCTCTCGGGTCGCACGCAGGAGATCCAGCGCCTCGTCGGCCGGTCGCTGCGCGCCGTGACCGACCTCACGATCATGGGCGAGGTCCAGATCACGGTCGACTGCGACGTGCTCCAGGCCGACGGCGGCACGCGCACCGCGTCGATCTGCGGCGGGTACCTCGCGTTGCACGACGCGTGCACTCGCCTGGTCGCGGCGGGCCGCATGGCGGCGCACCCCATCACCGACACGTGCGGCGCGATCTCGGTGGGCATCGTCGACGCGCTCGCGTACCTCGACCTCGACTACTCCGAGGACGTGCGGGCGGAGGTCGACATGAACGTGGTGATGACGGGCGAGGGGCGGTTCGTGGAGGTGCAGGGCACGGCCGAGGGCACCGCGTTCTCGAGGTCGGAGCTCGACGACCTGCTCGGGATCGCCGAGAAGGGGATCGTCGAGATCTTCGACCTGCAGCGCGAGATGCTCGCCGTGCCGCCGGAGCCGCGCCGCACGTGAGCCGTGCCCGCCTGCGGCTCGTGCTCGCCACCGCGAATCCCGACAAGGCGCGCGAGATCGCCGAGGTTCTCGGGGCTTCGGGGCTCGAGGTCGACCTCGTGCCCCGCCCGCGCGACGTCGTCGACGTCGAGGAGACGGGCGTCACGCTGGAGGACAACGCTCGGTTGAAGGCGGTCGCCCTGTGTGACGCCACGGGTTTGCCCGCCGTGGCCGACGATACCGGGCTCGAGGTCGATGCCCTCGGGGGTGCCCCCGGCGTGCGGTCCGCCCGGTTCGCCGGCGAGGACGCGACCTACGCCGACAACGTGGCGAAGCTGCTGGAGCACCTGCGCGGCGTCCCGGCCGGGCGGCGCGCGGCGCGCTTTGCCACCGTTGCCATCGCCCGCTTCCCCGACGGGCGCGAGGTCGCCGCGTTCGGGACGGTCGACGGCACGATCGCGGAAGTTGCCCGTGGCGCGGAAGGTTTCGGGTACGACCCGGTGTTCGTGCCCGACGAGGGCGACGGCCGCACCTTCGCCGAGATGAGCCCGGCGGAGAAGCACGACCTCTCGCACCGCGGCCGGGCGTTCCGTACGCTGGCAGACGGCCTTCGCGTCGTCGACGCGCTGGATGAAAGTGGTGAAACGGCACAATAGAGATGGCTGTCATCGACATCGCCGGATTCGTGGCGGATCTCAAGGACCACGCGGTCGAGCACGGCTTCCACGTGCACGACGAACGTCACTTCGTCGAGAGCTACTCGCTGCGCCAGAACTGGGAGGTCGACCTGCATCCCGAGGAGGGCTGCGAGGGCCCCGTCGACCTCTACCTGTCGCTCGAGATCGACCCGCGGGTGCTGCTCGGGTTCGAGGACGCGGTGATCGAGCGCGCCGACCTCGAGGACCCGCCCGACGACTTCCACTTCCCGCTCAACTTCACGTGGGCGCTCCCGCCGCTCCCGCAAGGCCCCGACCTGCTCCTCCTCGCCACGGAGCTCGCCGCACGCGGCGGGCCCGATCTGCCGCTCGAGGTCTCGGCGATCGACTCGATCCCCGAGGCCACCGACGCGCCCGAGCGTTCCCTGCGGATCGTGGCCCACCAGTCGGTCTCGCTCCTCAACATCCGCGACGGGGACGCGGTGTCCTGCGAGGTGCTCGACCGCTGCCTCGAGGTCAGCCGCTACCTGCTCGAGCAGGCTCCCGACTGGTTGGGTTGACCCGCGGCGACACGTCCCGGTCGGCCAAAATGATGGGCATGCCGATGCGGGTCGACTGCAAGAACTACGAGAGCAGGACGTACGCGAACGGCGAGGTCGTGCGGAAGTGCCGGATCGACCTCGCGCCCGAGGCGCCCTGGCGCTGCCCCGACGACTGCCCGGGCTACTCGCGGCGGATGATGGACGCCGGCTGGCAGGTGGGCTCGCTCGAGAAGGGCTACGACGTGCCCGAGACCGAGCCTGCGGGCGACGAGGTCGCCGCCCTCCTCGACGAGGCCGAGGACATCGTGAACGCGGCCGCTCCCGACATCATGCGCGACTTCGGGTCGAAGAAGCGCGGCCGCTTCGGCCGCCGCAAGCGCAAGCAGAGGTAGGCCGGCGCGGCGACGAGCGAGCGACCGAAGAGTCAGGAGCGAGCGTCCGCGAGCCGGGTGTCCCGGCTCGCAGCGAGCGACCGAGTATTCAGGTGCGAGCGGGGAGACTCGAACTCCCACACCTTTCGGTACCGGGACCTAAACCCGGCGCGTCTGCCAGTTCCGCCACGCTCGCGTCGGGCCATACTGCCGGGAACGGTTGCAGCGCCCGGAGTCTTTCGATACCCTAACCATGTGGGCGTCGAACTATGAGTCCTCGGAAGGGAGCGCGCGGCTCCTCCGCGACCCTCGCCATCCGCGTCCCGCCGGGGGCGGCGCGGGCCCTTGCCCGCCTCGCCCGGCACGTCGAGCAGGCGCTCGACCCGCTCGACCTCTCCCTGCCCCAGTACCGCGTGCTGTCGCTGCTCGGTGACGGATCGAGCGCCTCGTCGGCGCTCGCGCACCGGCTCGCCGTGAGCCCGCCGAGCGTCACCGCGGTCGTCGACGGCCTCGTCGCCCGTGCCCTCGTCGAGCGCCAGACCGACCCGGCGGACCGCCGCCGCCTCACCCTGCTGCTCACCCCGAGCGGGGTCGACCTCCTGCGCGCCGCCGAGGTCGCGGTCGACGCCCGGCTGGGCGAGGTGGCCGCGTACCTCGAGGACCCGAGCAGCGCCGCTGCCGCCATCGAGGCGCTGCAGCAGTGGAACCACGCCCTCGACACCTTCCGCGAGGAGAAGCGCAAGGCAGCGGGCACGTGACCGCCGTCCACCCGAACGGCGCGTCCACGAACGGCAGCAACGGTCATCGGCGGCGGGAGCCGAAGGTCGACCAGTCGGCGTTCGGGGCGGACGTCACCTCGCCCTTCGTTCCCATCGGCGTCACCCCTCGCTACCCCCCGCCGCGTCGCAACATCGACCCCGATCGCAGCAAGTCGTGGTTGAAGCGCGCGCTGCCGATTGTGCTGGCGCACAAGAAGATCTTCATCGCGTCGCTCGTGATCTCGTTCATCGGCTTGATCTTCCAGGTGGCGATCCCGGGCGTGGTCGGCGAGGCGATCGACAAGGGCCTGAAGAAGGGCGGCACGCCGCTCAGCCACTTCGTCTGGATCCTCGTGATCCTCGGGTTGTTGCGCGGTACGTCGATCTACTTCTCACGCAAGTTCTTGCTGAACACCGCCTACCGCATCGAGTACGACCTTCGGAACATCATCTACGAGCACTTGAGCCGCATGTCGTTCTCCTTCTACGACCGCGTGCAGTCGGGTCAGCTCATCAGCCGCGCGAACTCCGACATCCGCGCGGTGCAGATGTACCTCTCGCAGGCACCGTTCATCCTCGTTCAGTGCGGCGTGGTCGTGCTGGCCTTCGTCGAGATCGCCACCATCAACGTCTCGCTCGCGTTCGTCGCGCTCGCGACGATGCCTTTCGTCTTCATTGCCGGTATCAAGATGCGCAAGCAGATGTTCCCGGTGTCATGGCTGATCCAGGCGCGGCTGGCCGATGTCGCGACCGTCGTCGACGAGAACATCCAGGGTGTTCGCGTCGTGAAGTCGTTCGCGGCCGAGGAGAACCAACTCAACCTCCTCACCAGCACTGCGAAGCGCGCGGAGTGGTCCAATGTGCAGCAGGCGAACATCCGTTCGCGCTTCGCGCCCTTGATGGAGAACCTGCCTCGCCTCGGGCAGGCGCTCGTGCTGCTCTACGGCGGCTACCTGGCGATCAACGGGCAGGCCACCGTCGGTGACATCACGGCCGTCCTCGCGTACGTGCTGCTGATGGTGCCGCCGTTCCGGCAGCTCGGCTTCGTGATGATGATGGGCCAGCGAGCCGCGGCGTCGGCGAACCGCATCTACGAGGTGCTCGACGAGCAGCCCGACGTCGTCGACCGTCCCGGCGCCGTCGACCTCGTCGAGTGCAGCGGCGACGTGCACTTCGACGATGTCTCGTTCGTGTACGGGAACGGCACGCCAGTGCTCGAACACTTCGAGCTCCGCCTGCGACCCGGCGAGACGGTGGCCCTCGTGGGCCGTACCGGCACCGGGAAGTCCACGGTGGCGCGGCTACTCGCGCGTTTCTACGACGTCACCGACGGCGCGGTGCGTGTCGACGACAAGGACGTACGCGACGTCACGCTGCTGAGCCTGCGGCACCAGATCGGCATGGTGCTCGACGACCCGTTCCTCTTCTCGGTGTCGATCCGGGACAACATCGCGTACGGGCGACCCGACGCCTCGACCGACGAGATCGTCGCCGCCGCCGAGGCCGCCGGCGCGGCCGGGTTCATCGGCCGCCTGCCCGAGGGCTACGACACGGTGGTGGGCGAGCGCGGCTTCACCCTCTCCGGTGGGCAACGCCAGCGGCTGGCTATCGCCCGCACACTCCTGGTGAACCCGCCGATCCTGGTGCTCGACGA
>DASPTH010000048.1:0-29442 GCA_035623515.1 Acidimicrobiia bacterium | reverse complement strand
CCTCGTCGAGTCGTCGCTGACCGGACTTCTCTATCACTCGAACGGTGACCGGAGCACAGGGTCAGACCCGACCAGCCGCTCGTTCGTGACGAGCACCACGGAGCCGTCGTGGTTCATGAAGCGCTCCGTATCCTCCCAGATGAGGCGTTGGCCCTCCTCGGTGTCGAACATCCCCGTCTGGACCTCGGGCGCGCTCCGGAAGTGCAGCTCGCCGATCCCGTCGTAGTCGGGCGTCTCGTCGGTGAGCCGCTCGACCACGTGGTTCTGGACGTAGTGCCAGAACCCCGGCTGGTGGGCGAGCGCGAGCGGGCCGTGCCGTTCGCGCCAGTGCCGGCTGTAGGCCTCGGGCGACAGGTCGGGCCGGCGGCGCACGAAGCACACGAGCTTGACGCCCGGCGAACGAACGCCGGTGGGCCAGGTCCGGTCGTAGTCGCGCTGCACGACCTCGTCGACCCGGTACGCGCCGACGAGTCTGCTGTCGGGCGGCAACGCCAACTTCAGCGCGGTGTCGCTCGACACCGGCTCCCAGAGAGACACGAGCGCCGACGCGTCGCGCGCAGTGTCCACGTCCTGCAGCAGCGCGCGCTCGTCGCCACCGACTCGGACGTCGATCGCCGCCCGTTGCGCGCCGCCGGAGTCGACGAGGCGTGTGACCTCCTCGAGCAGCTCCCGCTCGAAGGCTTCACCGTTGCCGTCGAACCCGGCCGTCAGCAGCACCTTCATCGCCACTCCCTTCGTCGTAGACGTCGGTGACGGGAGGCCTTCTCCCGGGAGTCGGGATCACGCGACGACGCCGCGGACCTTGAGGTCGACGATGCCGTCCCAGTCGAGCCCGAGCTCGGCGAGGATCGCGTCGCCGTGTTCGTTGAACTCGGGCGCGCGCTCGGGCTTCGCCGGTTGCCCGCCGTACTGCACCGGTGCGGCGACCAGCTTGAACGGTGTGCCGCTCGCGGTGCTGCACTCCTGCAGGTAACCGTTGGCGATCGTCTGAGGGTCATCGGCGGCCTCGAGGGTGTGTTGCACGACGGTCCACTGGCCGACGAAGTCCTCGAGCCTCGCGCGCCACTCGGCGACGGTCGCCTGCGCGAAGACGTCGGTGAGGATCGCGACGGCCGCGCGGCTGTTCGCGAGCAGGGAGGCGTGGTCGGCGAATCGAGCGTCGGTGACCAGGTCCGGGCGTCCGACGATCTCGCACAACGGCGGCCAGTACTTGCCTGCCTGCAGGCAGGTGAGCATGACGTACCGGCCGTCCTTCGTCGGGTAGAGCCCGACCAACGGGTTCCGCGACAGCTCCTCGTTCGGCGGCATCGCCCACGGCTGGTTCATCAGCACCGACAGGGCGATGGCCTGGCCCATCGCCCACATGCCGGTTCCGAGCAGCGAGATGTCGACCGTGGTCGCCTCGCCCGTGCGTTCCCGGTAGAACAACGCGCCCATGATCCCGCCGGCGATGGTCATCGCGCCGAGCGAGTCACCGAACCCCGGCGAGGGCGGCATGGGCACGAGGTCGTACTCGGGACGCATGGCGCTCAGCGCGATCCCGGCGCGCGCCCAGAACGCGAGCGAGTCGTACGAGCCCTTGTCGGCGTCGGGTCCCCGCTCGCCCTGGCCGGTGCCCGCGGCGTAGACGATCCTCGGGTTCGCGGCCCGGATCCGCTCGAGACCGATCTGCAGCTTGGCCCGGACGCTCGGGAGCTTGTTGGTGAGGAAGACGTCGGACGTGGCGGCCAGCCGGTAGAGGATGTCGAGCCCGTCGGGCGAGGTCAGGTCGAGCGCGAGGCTGCGCTTACCCCGGTTCGAGTGCTCGAGCAACGCGTGCACGTCGCCGGCGATGGCGGCCATGCCCGTCGACTCGAGCCCGCGCATCGCGTCGCCACGCTCGATGTGCTCGATCTTGATGACTTCCGCGCCCCAGTCGGAGAGCAGCGCCGACGCCGCGGGCACGAACGTGTGCTCCGCGACCTCGAGGATGCGCACGCCTTGCAGGATCTGGGTCATCGGTCGCCTCCCGACCTCGCTCGAATTCGATTTCGGAACTGAGTAGCGTACGCGCACGTCACCGACGGGCGGCACGAGGAGTTGACCCGGTGAGGACGACATCGCGATGAGCGACGGCGTACCCTCCGCGACATCGCAGTTCCGGCAGTACGTCGAGCAGCTCGAGACGATGGGGCCCGCCGCGCTCGCGTCGATGATGCCGCCGTCACCGGACGTGGCGGAGCTCGTGGCGCACTTCCCGGAGCTGGCCGTCGTCGAGCGGCGCGACGTGCCGATCGACGGACCGCACGGCGAGGTACCGGCCCGCGTGTACCGGGCCCGTGCGAACGGGGCACGCGTGAGTCGGGCAGGGGAGACCAGCGGCCGCACGGGATTCGTGTGGGTGCACGGCGGTGGCTTCATCGGGGGCGACCTCGACATGGCCGAGGCGAACTGGGTTTCCATGGCCCTTGCCGCGCGCGGCTTCGCCGTGCTGTCGGTCGAGTACCGGAAGGCGCTGCACGGCGTGCACTACCCGGTTCCGTCCGACGACGTGCTCGCGGCGTGGAGCTGGGCCACCGCGCACCCGGCGGAGTTCGGCGCGGCACCGGGCGACCTCCACCTCGGTGGCGCGAGTGCAGGGGGCAACCTCGTCGCCGGCGTGACCAAGCGCCTGCGCGACGGGGCCGGTGAGATGCCCATGTCGCTCGTGCTCGTGTACCCGGCCCTGCACGCGGAGCTCCCCGCGCCGTCGGACTCGCTGCGGGCAGCACTGGCGGCGACGAGCGGCGGCGAGAACACTGCCACCACGGGAGCCTCGATCCTGCGCCAACTCTGCCTGCAGTACGCCGGGGGCGAGGAAGCGCTCCAGGACCCGTACGCGTTCCCGGCGAACGGCGACCTGCGCGGGCAGCCGCCCGTGTTCATCCTGAACGCGGAGGCGGATCCACTCCGTGCCTCCGGTGAGGCCTACGCCGACGCGCTCCGCGCCGCCGGCGTCGACGTGACCGTCGAGCTCGAGCCCGGGACCTCACACGGCCATGTCAACGAACCGTTCACGCCGGGTGCGCAGCAGAGTCTCGAACGCATCGCGACGTGGCTCCACGCCCGCGCGTGCGTCTGACGAGACCCGGAACGGCGCGGTTCGACTGCACGTGAAGGTCGGGCAGACTGTGGCGTTGCACCAGCGAGTCGACCGGACGAGGGGGAGCGCAGCGCCGTGACGACACCCGCGACCAGCTATGTGCACGGCGCGTCGCCGACGCCGCTCACCGGGGAGACGATCGGCGCGAACCTCGAGGAGATCGCGCGCCGCTTCGCCGAGCGCGAGGCGATCGTCGAGTGCGCCACGGGTCGGCGGTGGACGTACGTCGAGTTCGACCGCGACGTCGACGCAGTGGCCCTCGGGCTCCTCGACCTCGGCGTCGCGACGGGCGATCGCGTCGGGCTCTGGGCCACGAACTGCGCGGAGTGGACGCTCGTGCAGTTCGCGACGGCGAGGATCGGAGCGATCCTCGTCAACATCAACCCGGCCTACCGGACGCACGAGCTCGGCTACGCGCTCCAGCAGTCGGGATGCCGCTTGCTCGTGGCGGCCTCCGAGGTGAAGGGCAGCTCCTACGTGGAGATGGTCGACGCGGTCCGCGGTGACCTGCCGGCACTCGAACGGGTCGTGTACCTCGGCACGGCAGCGTGGGACGAGCTCCTCGAGCGCGGTCGCGCCGCGTCGCCCGACCGGCTTCGGGAACGTGCTGCGCAGCTGTCGGTGGACGATCCCATCAACATCCAGTACACGTCCGGTACCACGGGCTTCCCGAAGGGCGCGACCCTGTCGCACCACAACATCCTGAACAACGCGTTCTTCGTCGGCGAGGTGTGCCGGTACACCGAAGCCGACCGGGTGTGCATTCCCGTGCCCTTCTACCACTGCTTCGGCATGGTGATGGGCAACCTCGGCGCCGTCACCCACGGCGCGTGCATGGTCATCCCTGCGCCGACGTTCGACCCTGCCGCGACGCTGACGGCCGTGGAGGACGAGCGCTGCACGGCACTGTACGGCGTCCCGACGATGTTCATCGCCGAGCTCGCGCTCGCGGACTTCGCGTCGTACGACCTCTCGTCGCTACGTACTGGGATCATGGCGGGATCGCCCTGCCCCGTCGAGGTGATGAAGCGCGTCGTCGACGACATGGGGTGCGCCCAGGTCACGATCTGCTACGGCATGACCGAGACGTCGCCGGTGTCGACGCAGACCCGCGTCGACGACGAGCTCGAGCGGCGCGTGTCGACGGTCGGCACGGCGCACCCGCACGTCGAGGTGAAGGTCGTCGACCCGATCACCGGCCTGACCGTCCCGAGGGGCGCGCCGGGCGAGCTGTGCACGCGGGGCTACTCGGTGATGCTGGGCTACTGGGACGAGCCGGAGAAGACGGCCGAGGCGATCGACACCGCCGGGTGGATGCACACCGGAGACCTCGCCACGATGGACGATGCCGGTTACCTGAACATTGTCGGGCGCATCAAGGACATGGTCATCCGCGGGGGCGAGAACGTGTACCCCCGTGAGATCGAGGAGTTCCTCTACACGCACCCGAAGGTCGCCGACGTCCAAGTGGTCGGCGTGCCGGACGAGAAGTACGGCGAGGAGCTGTGCGCCTGGGTGCGGCTCAAGGACGGCGAGGCCGCCGCCGACGACGACATCCGCGAGTTCTGCCGCGGGCAGCTCGCCCACTTCAAGGTCCCGCGCTACGTGCTGTTCGTCGACGAGTTCCCGATGACGGTCACCGGCAAGATCCGCAAGGTCGAGATGCGCGAAGTGTCCGTCGACAAGCTGGGCCTCCGTTCTGCGGCGGCCATCGAGACGGCGTAGCGCGGCCGTCGTGTCGGAGGACGCCGCGCTCGGGCGCTGGATCGACAAGCTCGAGATCCGCGAGGTCATCGAGCGCTCGGTCCGGGCCATCGACGACCAGGACGGAGCGGCGTTCGCCGACCTGTTCGAGGACGACGGGGTGATGCAGCTCGCCGGCACCGTGTTCGCGGGGCGCCCGGCGCTCCGCGACATGTTCCGGGGCGCAGGCGGGGGGCCCAAGTGGACCGAACCGGGCGAGCTCCTGAAGCAGCCCGGGGCGATGCACCTCACGACGAACCCGATCATCGACGTGGCGGGTGACGCGGCGACCGCGGAGACCGACATGATCACGCTCCGGCGTGACGCGGACGGCCGGGCGAAGATCACGCTCCTCGCGCGTTACCGCGACCGCCTCCGCCGGGCCGGCGACGGACGGTGGCTGATCGCCAGCCGCACGGGCGTGTCGATCGCGATCCCCGGGGAGGAGGGAACCGACGCGGAGTGGACGCGCGCGCTGGCGACGATGCCCGCGGACGTGCGGGCGCGCTTCCGGATGGACGGATAGTGCGAACTACTGCCGCGTGAGATTCTCGACGACGCCGACGCTCCAGTCCTCGAACGTCGCGGGCAGCGGCCCGATCGGAGCGGTCGGCATCACCTCCATCACCGAGTACTGGTGCCCACGCGGCAGCGTGACCGCGGCTACGACGGCGTCGGCGACGTCATCGGGGAGCATCAGGCCAGTGTGGCGGAGCAGGTTCATCCGGAACCAGTGCTGGTTCGCGTCGAGCGCACGACCGGTTTGCATCTCGCGGGTGGCGAAGTCGGTGGCGGCGGTCTCGCCGCAGCGGAGATTCAGCACTCGGATCCCAGTTCCTTCGAGCTCGAGCCGCAGCGTCCGCACCGCGTGCTCCACCCCGGCGCTGGCCGCCGCATAGGGGAGGTGGAGTGGCCACGGCGTGGCGGCGGCGAGCGAGGTGATGAAGAGGATGTCGCCGCCGCGGCCCTCGCGTCGCATGGCCTGGATGCCGCGACGCGCCATGAAGAGGGAGCCTGTGAGCTTCGTGGCGATCTCGGCCGCGATCTCCGCCGGCGAGAAATCGTCGAGCGGCCCGTAGCGCGCCGTCGCGGCGTTGTTGATCACTGCGGTGACCGTCCCGAACTCCGACTCGACGTCGGAGAAGAACCGCTCCACCGACTCACCGTCGGTGACGTCGAGCTCGTGCGGGAGGCCAGTGCCGCCTGCCTGCTCCATGAGCAACACGGTCTCGGCGAGCTTGTCGAGACGCCGGCCGCCGACCGCGACGCGCCACCCCAGTGCCCCGAATTTCGCGGCGATCGCCCGGCCGATGCCGGTGCCCGCGCCCGTGACCGCGACGACCCGGTCGGACCTCGAATCGAGCGCTTCGGTCACGACCGCTCGATGCGGTCGCCGGGCGTCGATCGTTCCATCATCCCGTTGGCGGACTCCCCGTCCCACGTGTAGCGGGTGATCGCCTGCTGCAGGACGGGGTACGCAGGGTTGCTCCCGACGCCGCCCATCACGGTGAAGTTCGACATGACCGACTCGCCCCCGATGCGCGTGGTGCCCTGCGCGGTCTCGAGCACGACCGAGACGTCCTCCGCGCCGCGCCGGAGCCGTCGTAGCCACGGCGCGTCGACGACCCACGCCGGGACCAGCTCGCCGTCACCCTCGAACAGGTAGCCCTCGTTGTAGGTGGGGAGACCGTCGTCGCGCGGCGGGTAGACGATGTAGCCGAAGCCGCGCCCGCTCGGGAACAGTGCCGACTGCCAGGCGTGGCCGCGGAACGTCCCGAGCCGGCGAACACCCTGCCGGCGGACGCGCAGCGCCCCGCCGTCGATCCGGTGCTCGGCGTCCGCGACGCGGAAGGTGCCCGTCGCCCGTGACAACTGCTCGAAGCGCGGCCCGCCCATCAGCGCGCCCTCGTCCTGCTCGTCGAGGATCCGCTTCGCCTCGGGCAGCAGCGCGCCGTTCTCCCACGGCGGGACCGCGGCGAGCAGGTCGATCTCGATCTCGACCGGCACGCTCGGCTCCGCGTCGGGCCGCACCCCAGAGATCTGATTCGCGGACGTGCTCTCGACGGCCAGCCCCTCGAGCCGCATCCTCCAGTGCCGGAAGGGCTCGACGAGCTCGAACGACAACGGCCCCGCGCCGAGGAGCCGGGGCCTGCCGTCCGCGCCCAGCGGGTCGTGGACCTTGCCTGATCCGAACATGTTGAACACCCGGCCGTCACCGGTCCCGATGTTCACCTGGATGTCGTGCGTGTCCCACTGGTCGGCGACCGCCTCGACACCGATGCGCGGCATGCCCACGTCGGTACCGCGGTCCCAGATCCACGCGTTCACCGACTCGCGCATCTCCGGGTCGTCGGGTTGCGTGGCGAACACGTACTCGCGGTCGTCGCCGAGGCCGCCGGTCAGGTCGATCCCCATCGAACCCTCCTCGCGCCGGGCAGTCGTGGCTGCACCACTTCCAGAAGGCGGAGCATCGTACCGCCACTGCGGTCGCCACGGACCACGACGACGCAGTCGGACCCCACGGTGTCATGTTGTGGGTGTGACCGGCGGGACGGACCCTCTGTCGTCGGAGCCTTCGGCGCTCGAGCGCCCTTCTTCGAGGCCTGGCTCGACACGTCCTTCTTTCGCGGACGGCTCTCGTCGGTGAGTTCGCGCAGATTGCCTCGTCGTCGCGAGGAAGGCGAGACTCGTCGTCTTCACTGCCTGCGATGGGGGACTGCATGACGGTCGGTTACGAGGTCCGGGAGCAGATCGCCTACATCTCGTTCAACCGGCCCGAGAAGCACAACGCGCTCAGGGACGAGGACATCGCGGGCCTGGTCGACGCGCTCGGGCGCCTCGACGTCGACGACGGCGCGCACGTCGGCATCGTCTTCGGGCAGGGGCCTTCGTTCTCGAGCGGTGGCGACGTGAGCGAGCGCCTGCAGCGGTCGATGGACGAGGGGTCGACGAGCAGCCGGACCACGGAGGGCGACGCCTTCACCCACTGTGAGAACTGGAAGCCCGTGATCGCGGCGGTGCACGGCTACTGCCTCGGGCATGCGTTGGGCACCGCGCTCCACTGCGACCACCTGGTCGCGGCGCGGAGCAGTCGGTTCCAGGTGACCGAGATCAGGCTCGGCCTGCCGACGGTCGCGCTCCTGCCTCGGCTCGGGCGTCCCGCGTTCGCCAACGAGGTGGCCATGACCGGGCGCATGTTCGGCGCCGAGGAGGCGTGGGAGGCGGGCATCGTCACCCGGCTGGTCGACGACGGGCAGCACGTCGAGGCGGCGACGGAGTTGGCAGCGCAGATCCTCGAGAGCCCACAGTGGGCCGTCCGGCAGAACGTCCGCGTCCGACGCCTGGTCGTGGCGGAAGCTGCCGCGCGCCACCTCGCGCGGTTGGAGAACTTCGACTGGGCCACGAGCACCGACGCGCGTGACGCCGTCGCCAAGCTCGCGGCTCGGGTGCAGCCGGGAGCGCGGGGCTCGCGCGCCGAGTTGTAGCGTCGCCGCCGGAAACGAGCGACCGCGGCACCGGCGTCGAAAGCGCACCGAGAGCGGAGGAAGATGCGCCAGGCTCTGAGTGACGTGCGGGTACTGGAGGTCGGCACCGGCGTCGCGGCAGGGTGGTGCGGCAAGGTCTTCGCCGATCTCGGAGCCGACGTGGTGAAGGTGGAGCCGCCCGACGGTGACTCGCTCCGCGCCGATCGCGGTATGTGGGCCCACCTCAACACGAACAAGGGGAGCGCGGCCGTCGAGATCGCGCCGGCGGCGGCCGGGACGCTCCGGGAGCTCCTCGACGGCGTCGACCTCGTGATCGAGACGCCGGGCATGCGGGGCCTCACCGACTGGGCCGTCGCCCGCGAGGACGTCATCGGCGGGCCGCGCGCGACATCGGTGCTGGCGATCACCGGGTTCGGCACGACCGGCCCCTACGCCGATTACCGGTGGAGCGACCTCGTCGTCCAGGCGTTGAGCGGCGCGGTGGTGAACGACGAGCGGGGACCGCTCAAGTTGCCGATGTCGCTCGGTGAGACCGCGGTCGGGCACACGGCCGCGCTCGCAGGGCTGGCTGCGGTCCTCCGCGCACGCGCCACAGGCGTCGGCGCGTTCGTCGACTGCGCCGCTGTCGAAGCGCTCGCGTCGTCCCCGATGCGCCTCTCGCTGTACCTCGGGTGGGAGTACAGCGGTCACACCGCGACCCATCAACGGACTCCGAACAGCAGCGACACGCTGCTGCCGATCGGCATCTTTCCGTGCGCCGACGGCTACGTGGCGATGATGATGACGACGCAGCAACTCGGGGAGATGCTGACCGTCCTCGACAGCGACGAGCTCCGTGCCGCGTTCGCCCGGCCCGACGCGTTCGTGCGGCCCGAGACCAAGGAGATCCTCGACGGGGTCCTCTATCCGTGGTTGCTCGAGCGCACACGAGAGGAGGTCACGGTCGCCGCGCAGGCGGGAGGATGGCCGCTCGCTCCGGTCAACGAGCCCGCCGAGCTGCTCGCCGCCGACCACCTGCACCAGCGCGGCTTCTGGGTCCACGCCGTCGACCAGCAGCTCGGTCCGGTGCTCCTCGCCGGCGCTCCGTACCGGCTCACCGAGGGTGGATGGAAGCTGCGGCGGGGGGCGCCGCGGCTCGACGAGTCGACCCCGGCGGCGGCTCCCGGATGGGGCGTCCAGTCGCCGGCACCGGCGGTCGCGGTCGGTGACCCCGCCCTGCCCCCGCTGCGCGGCATCCGGGTCGTCGATCTCACCAACGTGTGGTCGGGGCCGTACCTCACCCAGCTCCTCGGCGACCTCGGCGCCGAGGTGATCCGCGTGGAGAGCCCGCGCGTGTTCCCGCCGACGACGAAGGGCTACGCACCCCGACCGGAACCCCAGTTGCTGCTCGGCGCGCTCGCGAAGCTCTACGCGCCCGCGGCGCCGGGCCAACCGGACCGCCCGTACAACCGCCACGCGATGAACAACGCGGTCACCCGGGGCAAGCTCTCGTGCACGCTCGACGTCCGCTTCCCCGAGCAGCGCGAGCTGTTCATGCGTCTCGTCGCCGTATCCGACGTGTTCGTCGAGAACCTCAAGTCGACGACCCTCCACCAGATGGGCATCCACGAGACGGAGCTGCTGCAGGCCAACCCGCGGATGATCGTCCTTCGCCTCCCGCCCGCGGGACTCTCGGGAGACTGGGCCCACTACACGGGATTCGGCGGCCAGTTCGACGGCCTGACCAGCCTGGCGGCGCTCCTCGGTCACCGCGGCACGACGCTCATGGAGTCGCCGTCGACGCAGCACATGGACAGCGTGACCGGTCCGGCCGGGGCCTTCGCGACACTCGCCGCACTGCACTACCGCGCCGCGACGGGACGGGGCCAGGTGATCGAGCTCGCGCAGAGCGAGAACGTGCTCACCGAGCTCGGCGACGTGTTCGTGAACCTCCAGCTCGGCGTGGAGCCGCAGCGGTTCGGCAACCGGGATCCGCACCGCGCGCCGCAGGGTATCTACCCGTGCGCCGACGGGCGCCGGCTCGCCCTCACGGTCGTCGACGACGACGCGTGGCGCGGGCTCACGGGCGTCCTCGCGCGTTCCGACCTCGCCAAGGACAACCGGCTCGCCGACCACGCCGGCCGGTGGGCGGCACACGACGAGCTCGACGACGCGATCACGGCCTGGGCGGCAACCGTCACCGCAGACGCCGCGTTCCACGCGCTCCAGGAGGCACGAGTCGCGGCCGCCCCGTGCACCGAGGACGCGACGCTGGCGACGGACCCTCAGCTCGCGGCGCGCGAGTGGATCCGGCCTCTCGCCAGCCGCGACGTCGGCACCTTCAACCACCTCGGCCACCCGTTTCGTGGGATCCCGTTGGTGTGGGAACGCGGTGCGCCGGTGCTCGGGCAGGACAACGAGTACGTGTTCAAGGAGATCCTCGGCGTCGACGACGCCGAGTACGACCGCTTCGTCGCCGAGCGCGTCGCGACGGAGGACTACCTCGACCGCGACGGCCGGCCCTGTTGAGCCGTCGAACCGGCCATTTGCGCCAAGCTCGAGTCATGGGACGGATCCATGGGTCCGTCGGCGGCAGAGATGTCTGGGCCGCACGCTGCGTGGCTTCAGTGCGGGTGCTGCGCGGTCGGATGATCTTGGCGCGCTTCGACGAAGGTAGCGGAGAGTTTGAGGGCCTTGACCGAACTGATCGCCGCGGCTTGGAGGGTGGCGCCGACCAGGAACAGGATGAGGCCGGGGATTCTCAGGACCGAGGAGCCGAGCATGAGCAACCCGAGACGGCCGAGCACGTAGGGCGGGGTCGAGACGGCTGCGCCGACCGTGCCGCTGACCGCTGAGGCGGTGATCCGCTCGCGTCGCGGCCGGGTGGGTTTGGGGACGCCGATGAGTCGAGATGGGACCGCGACGTAGAGCACCATCATCATCCCTGAGATAGGTCGAAGCGTCGAAGCGTCGACCAATCCCGCGGCAGACCCGCAGCCCTGAGATGGGCACCCTCCCAGCCAGGAGTACACCAGGCACAACCGGCAGGTCACCCACCTTGCGGCACACGACACCGACATCTCCTGCCGACACGACGGCAGGACCTCCCGGTCTGGTCGACTGGTTCCATGACACACTCTCCTGCCGCACCCGACGATGCGATGGAACCCGACGTTCGGTTCTCGTACGCGAACGAACGGACGTTCCTCGCGTGGATCCGTACTGCCCTGGCGCTCGTGACCGCGGGACTCGCGATCACCCAGCTCCTCCCGCCCTTCGACTTCCCCGGTGGTCGCCGGCTCATCGGTCTGCCGCTCATCGCGCTGGGCGTCGCGGTCTCGGTGATGAGCTTCCAGCACTGGCGGGGCAACGAACGCGCGATGCGCCTGGGCCGGCCGCTCCCGGCGTCGCTCCTCCCGAGGATTGTCGCCGTCGTCGTTTCGGTCGTGGCGATCGTCGGCTTGGTGCTCGCGATCGCGGCCGGCTCGGCGAAATGACCGGCTACCAGCCGGAAGCGCGTGAACCGGGGCTGGCGGCCGAGCGCACCGACCTCGCGTGGGATCGCAGCGGGTTGGGCTTGCTCGCGTGCGGGGCGGTGGTCATGCGAGGTATCGCCCGTCGGCCACTCGTGACCGGCGAGATCGTGGTCGGCGCATGCATCGTCGGCCTGGGCGGCTTCATCTGGGCGCTCGGTGCCTGGTATGCGCGCCGGGTCCGCTCGAGCGGCCGGCCCGCGTCGGCGTCCGACTTGCTCCCCGTCTCGCTCGGAGTCGCCGGCATCGGCGTCGCGGCGTTCGTCATCGCCGCACTCTTTCCGTCGTGATCGAGGGATCGCGAATCCTCGATCACGTGGTGCGCGTGTTCCCGACCCGGTCGTGGGTTGCCCGGTCTCCGCGCAAACGTGGATGCTGTGCCGGAGAGACTCGCCGAGCTTGGAGACTGGATCATGACGAACGCCGGCGCGCAGCCGCCTCCGACCGCTCCCGGCGGCGACGGAGCGAACGAGGACGGTCCGAACGAGAAGGTCACGACCGAGCTCGAAGCGGTGATCTACGAACGGGAGGGCCCGATCGCGCGGATCATCCTGAACCAACCCGAGAAGGCGAACGCGCAGTCGTCGGCAATGGTGCGCGACGTCGACGCGTGCCTCGACGATGCGGAGCGTGACTACGACGTTCGCGTGCTGATCCTCAAGGCGAACGGCAGGGGGTTCTGCTCGGGCCACCTCATCGGGCGGCAGGGAACCGCGTACGACGAGTTCCGAGAGGCGCAGGAAAAGGTGGGATCCGCCTGGAAGCCACAGTTCGACCTGTTCGTGTGGCCGGTGTTGCACCTGTGGGAGTTCCCGAAGCCGGTCATCGCGCAGGTACACGGCTACGCGATCGGGGGCGGGACCTACTTCGCGCTGCTTCCCGACATCACGATCGCTTCGGACGACGCGTACTTCCAGATGCCGCTCGTGCAAGGTCTGGGGCTCCCGGGCGGCGAGACCATGATCGAACCGTGGGTCTTCATGAACTGGAAGCGTGCGGCCGAGTACCTCTACACCGCGCAGACGTTGACGGCCGAGGAAGCGTTCGAGATGGGGCTCGTCAACCACGTCGTCCCGCGCGCCGAGCTCGAGTCGACCGTCGAGGAGATGGCCCAGAAGATCGCGCTCGCGCCGATGACGACGCTCATGGCCACGAAGACCTTGATCAAGCGCGCGTGGGAGCTGATGGGTTTGCGCTTGCACCTGCAGATGTCGAACGACCTGGTCTCGTTGACCGGCGCGCACTCCGACGTGCGGGCGATCCATGCCGGCATGGGACCGGTGCGCATCCCGCCCAGGCAGTGGGCGGCGAGGCGACTCGCCGGCGACGTCGGAGGCGACGACGCCGGCTCGGACGGCTGATCGGGAGGGTCGACCGAGCGGTCAGCCCCCAGCCTTCAGCATGCAGATCGCGAGATGCGCCGCCAGCACCGACTCGCGAGTGTCACCCGACAGGCCCGTGTCGGCCTCCGCCGCCGCCCGGGCACTGTCACCGGCTTGCTCCAGTTCCATCACGGAGTCGTGGCTCGGTTCGCCGTTGCTCGTGTGCTGTTCCGCCTTCGCCAGCTTCGCCTTGAACTCGCGGACGACCGCCACCAGGACCGGTGAGGCGCCCCCGTCGGCTTCCACCTGCCGCGCCGCGTCGTTGATCTTGTCCGAGACCTCGCCGAACGCAACCGTCATCGTTCCTCCTCGCGCTCCGACCGATCGGACGACCAGGTGCGCATCATGCCCCGATGCAGCGTGGGGTGCACATCGCTGCATCCCTTGTCACTCCGCGTCGGGCGGTGGCTCCCCGGGAGGGACGCCGATGAGGGAGACCTCCTCGCGGAACGTCTGCCACATCGTCTGCTCCCACGCCGCGTTCACCTGCGCCTTGATGTGCCCGATGCGCGCGCTCAGGTCTCGGCGCGGCCGGCTGGCGGCCGGTCCGGCCGCGGCCGGTGCGGGGTCGGCGAGCCTGCTCGCGACGTCGGCGACCGCCGCCTCGAGCGCGTCGGCCGGCACCCACGCGTTCACGAGCCCCCACTCCGCCGCCTGCTGCGCGGTGATCGGCTCGGCGAGCAGCGCCATCTGCTTCGCCCGCGGGAGGCTGAGTGACCGTGTGAGCAGCCACGCCGCGCCCCCCTCGAGCGGCAACCCGATGCGGGCGAAGATCTCGTGGAAGGTGGCGTCTTCGGACGCGTAGATCAGATCGCACGACAGCGCGAGTTGGCAGCCGCCCCCGACGGCCGGGCCGTTCACCGCGGCGATGAAGGGCGTCTCGCTGCGCCAGATCGACTCGAGCAGCCGGTACCAGCCGTAGAGGATCCCGTCGTCGCGCCCCACCGTGCCGGCGCGCCTCCGCTCCTCCGGGATCTCGAGGGGCCCGCCGGGCTGGCGCAGGTCGGCACCGGCCGAGAACACGCGCCCGGTGCCCGTGATGACGGCGACCTTGACCGCCTTGTCCTCCGTCGCGTCCCTGATCGCCGCGAGCAGGGCGTCGCGGAGGCCCATGCCGTCGGGACCTTGACCGCCGGGGTAGTGGTCCATGGCGTTGGCGCTCCCCGGCCGGTTCATGCGCAGCCACGCCACGTTGTCGACGACCTCGTACTCGAGACCGGCTCGGCTCCACGCGCTCACGTCGCGCATCGGCTGGTCCTCCTCGGGTGGATCGGGCGCGGCGAACTCGGTCGAGTGCTCAGAGTCGCGGGAAGTGGAAGACCCGGCGGGCGTTGTCCTCGGCGATCTTCCGGCACACGTCGTCGGGCAGGTGCGCGAGGGATTCGGCGAGCATCTTGCGGGTGTCGGGCCAGTTGCAGTCGGAGTGGGGGTAGTCGCTCTCGAACATGATGTTGTCCGCGCCGATGCGGTCGACGTTGTGCAGTCCGGTCTCGTCGTAGATGAAGCAGCCGAAGATGTTCGTGCCGAAGATCTCCGACGGCCGGCGGGCGTCGGTCATGCCCGTGTAGTAGCGGTGGCGCTCCCACGTGTAGTCGGCCCGCTCCAGGATGTACGGGATCCAACCGATGCCGCCTTCGGACAGGGCGAAGGTGAGGCTGGGAAAGCGCTCGAAGATCCGGGTGTTCACGAGGTCGACGGTGCACATCTGGCTGTTGACCCCGAACAGCGCGATGGCCGTCGTGAACGGAGCCTCGGGGGCGACGGTGGGCGCCCCGCCGGAGCCGAAGTGCACGCAGATCGGCATGCCCGCTTCCTCGCACACCGCGAGGAACGGATCCCAGTGCAGCGTGTGGAACGACGGGAGGCCGAGCGCGTGGGGCATCTCGGTGAACGAGATCGCCTTGGCGCCCCGCTCGGCGACTCGTGTCGCCTCGGCGACGGTCGCGTCGATGTCCCAGAAGGGAACGAGGCAGAGGGGGATCTGGCGGGCTGGGTTCGCCGCGCACCACTCGTCGATCATCCAGTCGTTGTACGCGGAGACGCACGCGGCAGCGAGCTCCTTGTCGGTGGCGTCGAAGAACGTGCTGCCTGCGAAGCCCGGGAAGGTCGGGAAACAGAGCTGCGCGGTGACCCCGTCGACGTCCATGTCGCGGATGCGCTCCGCGGGGTCGTAGCAGCCGGGCAGCATGTCGGAGTACCTGGTGGGGTCGAGCCCGTACTCCTCCCGCTTCTTTCCCGCCACGGCATTGAGCCCGATGCCGTACTTGCGGCCGCCTTCGAAGACCCACACGTCGTTTCCCTGCTCGTCGGTGACGTTCCGCGGCCCCGCGTCCTTGAACTTCGCCGGCAGCCGGTCCTGCCACACATCGGGGTGCTCGACGACGTGGTCGTCGACGCTCACGATCTGAACGTCTTCCGGGAGCGGCATGGCGGTGAGTCCTTCGATCGGCGGAGAGTCGAGACCCAGGAAACATGAGGGCTCGACGTCGCGCAAGCCGAGGAGCGGCGCACCCGAGCGCAGTTGACCGCCTCCGCCGTCGTTGTTACAAGGGTGGAGCCCGGAATCGACGCCCGCAGCTCGAAAGCGGGCAACGGAGTCATCGCCGAGGGGAGTGCTCGTGTCGTCGCTGAACGAGAAGGTCGTCGTCGAAGTGGGCCTCAACGAAGGCACGCCGCGGTCCAGCAACCCGCGCGTCGCGTACACCCCCGAGGAGATCGCGGCCGACGCCCGCCGCTGCCTGGACGCGGGAGCTTCCGTCGTCCACTACCACGGGCGCGATCCGGAGACCGGGTCGATGGACAACAGCATCGACCTCAACATCGAGATCCAACGCCTCGTCACCGAGTCGACGCCGTTGATCGCGTACCCGACGTACGGCGACTCGGTCCCGGTGTGCGACGGCTACTCGCAGATCTGTTCACCGGCGGAGGTGCGTTTCCGACACTTCGCGGCAGGGGTGCGCAACGGGGTGCGCTTCGAGGTCGGCCCGATCGATCTCGGGGCGTTCTACGACTACAACGCGGTCGCGGTGCCGGGTGCCGCCGACGCCGACATCGACGGTTGGGTGCTCAATCGCGGGCACCAGATGAACAACGGCTGGGACCACCTCTGGCTGTGCCGGTTCTGCGAGGAGCACGGGCTCCAGAAGTCGTTCGCCGCGCCCGACACGATGTGCCTGCTCAACCTCAGGAACCTCGTCGACATGGGCCTCGTCCCGGAGCCGCAGGTGAGCCTGAAGCTGTTCTTCTGGCGCGGCCGCGCGCTCGCGACGCGCTACCAGGCCATGCTGGCGCTCACCCGTGAGCTCTTCACCGACAAGACCGTGCGCTGGACGCCGGTCGTGCAAGGCGCCGACGGGTTGCCGCTCGCGGCGAGGGCCATCGCGGACGGCGGCGACGTGCGTACCGGCATCGGTGATTACCACTATGCCGACCAGGGCGCACCCACGAACGCCGAGCTCGTCGAACGCGTCGTCACCATGGCGACCGCCGTCGGTCGTGAACCTGCCTCGCCCGACGAGGCGCGCACGCTGAAGGGCATCGCACCGCTCGGGGTCCCGGCGACACGCGCGCCGTGAGCGCAGGACACCGGGCGGCGTGGTCAGCGCCGCCTGATGCGCAGCAGCCCGATCGACCACGTGCACTCGGTCGGCCTCCCGGCGAGTGCGTCCCGAATACAGCGAAAGAGCGCGGCGGCGGTCGCCTCGCGAGCCAGGGCGTCACGATCGGGATCGAGGCAGGACGTCAACGAGGGTTCGGCCCACGCGCGGAACAGGTCGACGGCCTCGCTCGCGTAGCGCGCGGGATCCTGGTGGTCGCGGTAGTCGTCGTACGCGGGATCCGGCGCAACGCCGACCTCACACTCCTCGAGGACGAGGTCGCGGTGGCTCTCGACGGCCCCGCGCAGGTCCTCGGGCTCGCTGAGGTAGGTGGGCACCACCAGCGACGCGTACTCCGACGGTGTGACCACGCCCCGGTCGAGCGCGTCGTGGGCGCCGGCTTCGACCACGTGCATCCAGGGGAGATACGCGGGCGCCGCCACCGGAAGGCTCACGACGAGCTGCCCTCCTCGGCGCAACTCGCGGGCGCGGTGGTCGAGGAACGTCCACCAATCGCGCGCGGCGGCCTCCTTCCATCGCTCGCGGCGTGACCCGGTTGCCGCGAACGAGAAGAGGTGGTCGGGCAGTTCGCACGGCGTCGCGCTCAACCAGACGGCAGCCGTGGCCGACCAACCGAGCGTCAGCGTCGCGTCGGGGAACAACCGCTCGTAGAACGACCTTCCGGCGGCGTAGGTGAACACACCCGGCCGGCGATAGCTGTCGGGATCGTTCGCCACCGTCCGGAAGAGCGACGAGAAGTCGTTCTCGGGAAGGTCCGTGTGCACCACGACGACCCTTGTCGCCGCGGTCGCACGCGCGTCGAGCGCGTCGATCGCGACCGCCAGGGGATGCATCGAATTCTTGCCTTGCGACGATCCGAGGTCGGCGACGACCAGCGGGCCGCTCCGAACGAGCTCCGTGCTTGCGGCCGCGCGCTGCAACATCGCGATCCCGGCGCTCGCAGCCGCCGCCTGCTGGGCGGAGTGACGGTTGTAGAAACCGGCTCCGTCCATCACGTGCGTGGCCACGCGACGGCACAGTAACGCCGGCGGTCGAGTCGGTCACGAGGTCAGGCGGAGCGGCGGAGAGCAGCCGTCGCGGCCGCAACCTCCCGTAGCCGTCGCCGGCTCTCGCGTTCCGTGAGCAGCGGCACGAATTCGGTCACACGGACGTCGGCCCAGCGCGCCGCGCACTTCGCCACCGTCTCGGCCACCCGCGCGGCCGGAAGCTCTGGGAACTCCGCGGTGAGGCGGTGCCGGACGTCGGCGAGGGCGGCGTCGAGCTGCGCCCTCGGCTCCACACCGGGCAACGTCACCGTTCGTCGGGTCACCGCGCGCACGGTACGGGTGGCGATCCACGGCTGCCAAGGGACGAAGGTCCCGAAGCGCGCTCCTTCGTGCGACGAGACGCGCCCGCGTCAGATCGTCGCGAGCAACACGGCCACGATGCCGGTGACGAAGATGCCGTCGAAGGTCCCGGCGCCGCCCATCGAGACGACCGGCGCATCGAGCCGGCGGATGCGGGGCAGGTTGAGGAGGTCCGCGCCGACGAGCGTGCCGAGCGTCCCCGCGACGTAGGCGACCGCCGCGATGGCGGTGACGTCGACTGCCCATGCCACGAGGGCGGCCGTGAGCGGGGGCACGAGTGTGGGCGCGACGATGCCGATACCCGGGACGATTCGCGCGACCCGGTACACGACGAGTGCCACGACCGTCGTCGCGAGAAGTGCCTGCCAGCCGATTCCGTCGTGTATCACCAGGTATGCGGAGAGGATGGTGGGGATCACCGCTCCGCCCACGTTGACCGCGACGACCTTGGAGCCCACGCGTACGGGTTCGGGGACCACGTAGAGCACGCCGTACACCCGGACCAGCATCGGTTCGAACGTGGTGGTCGCGTGGAGGTGCGCGACCGGGATGTTCAGCCAGCTCCCGAGGATGGACAGGAAGAGCACCGCGAATGCGGTCGCGCCGTCGAGGCCCAATCGGCCGTACGCGTAGGACGCGAGGTTCACGAGGAGCACGGCCCCGAGGAGTGCGACGGCCAGCACGAGCACCACGACGACAGGACCCGCCATCGGCCAGTAGTGCGGCCGTCGGCCGCGAGCGCGTGCGCTCACCGCCGCCGTCCCGAGTCCCTCACACCGCCCAGTGAACCCGCGACCGCGTGCTCGATCCAACGCGAGCGTCCGGCTCCTCGGGCCACTCGGCGGCGGTGGGCGTAGCTTCGCGGGAGATCGGGAGGAGGGGCGCCGTGAACCAGGTCAACCATGTGGGGCTCACCGTCCGCGATCTCGAGCGCTCCGTGGCGTTCTACCGCGACGTCGTCGGGTTCGACGTCCGGGTGGAGCGCGTCCGTTCCGGAGGTGAGTGGTTCGACACTCTCACCGGCAACTCCGGCGCGGTGCTCGACGTCGCGATGCTCGGCGACGGCGACTTCTGTCTCCAGCTGGTCCAGTACCGCGAAGGTGGCGAGCCGCACGCCATCACCGGGCACCACCGCGTCGGCAACGTCCACCTCAGCCTCGACGTCGCCGACGTCGAGACCAAGCGCGACGAGATGATCGCTGCGGGCGTGCACGACGTGACGCCGATCGTCGCGCTGCCGGTACCCGGCATGCGGAGCTTCTACGTCCACGATCCCGACGGCATCCCGGTTGAGTTCATCGAGGGCGCGCCGGGCTGAGCGCTCGTCAGCCTTGCTCGAGGGTGAGCATGCCCGGCTGGTCGCCTTCGGTGTGCAAACGGGCTTCGGCGGTCGCGTCGTGCTTCAGGTACAGGTCGTAGAAGGCGATCATCGCCTGCGCGACCTCGGGTTCCCAGGGTGGGTCGACGAACACCTCCAGGTGCGAGCCGTCTTCCACGGTGAGGAGGTACTTCGGTGACTGCGCCTGCGAGAACATCGACGTGCTGGCGCCGTACGGGTTGATCTCGTCGCCGACCGCGTGCACGAACATGACCGGTGGCGTACCCGGCGGGAACCACTGTCCCTCGAAGCCGAACGCGCCGCCGGTGAGGATCGTGGCGGCCTTGATCCTCGGGTCGATGCAGCAGGTGTTGTACGCGGTGGCAGCCGCGGTCACGCCGCCGTCGGAGTGACCGCTGTCGCCGATCTCGTCGGGGTTGATCGTGTCGTGGAGCAGCCCGGGGTTGGCCGACGCGTGCAGCAGCGAGGTGATCACGAAGGAGAGGTCGGCCGGTTGTTCCAAGGTGTCGGCGCGGTTCGCGGCCCCGCCGTAGGCAGTGCTCGTCCCGGGGAAGTCGGGCGCGGCAACGACGAACCCCCCGGTCGCGAGGTCGTGCAGCAGCGGCGCGTAGGCGGCGGCGTCGATCTCGTAGCCGTGCGCGAACACGACGAGCGGGAAGCGACCCGCGGCCGGCGGCGGCTCGGGTGTGGCATCGCTCGGCGCCTCGGACGCGGGGTAGTACACGGTCGTCACGAGCGCGCGGTGGGGCTCCGCGGGTGCACCACCGCGGGCCGGCGAACCGCGGGTCGTGTCGACCAGGTGCAACGTCGTGTGTGCGACGGGGAACGGAGCCGTCGGGAGCGTGGTGGTGGTCGGCGGTGTGGTGGTGGACGTCGACTGCGCTCCTGTCCTGCGCTCGCGGGCGAGAAGGGAGCGGAGACCGCCCGGCGCGATCAACCGCACTCGTTCGCCCGACGAAGTCGAGCCGCGCGAGCCGCCGCTGCACGCGCTCGCCAGTGCGGCGATCGCGAACACGATGACGAGCAACGGCCCTACCCGGCTACCCGTCGACTGCTCGTCATGTGGTGTCATTCGAGAGGGCCGACCCTAGCGATGCCGCACGCCGCGTCGCTACGGTTGCGCCGGTGAGCTACGAGCACGTCGTCAGCGAGGTCGTGCGCGTCGTCGAAGGCGTCGGCGGAGCGATCATGGTCGTCGGTGGGTCGGTCGCCTTCGGCATCTACGCCCGGCAAGTACGCCACCACGCTCCGGACCCCTACCAGCACCTCCGCGAGAACCTGGGGCGGGTGATCCTGCTCGGGCTGGAGGTGTTGATCATCGCCGACATCATCCGCACGATCGTCGTCGACCAGACGCTCACGAGTGTGGCGGTGCTCGCCGCCATCGTGCTCGTCCGGATCGTGTTGAGCTTCTCGCTCGAGGTCGAGATCGACGGCGCGTGGCCCTGGAACCGGTGGCGGTTCACGACGGGGGAGCCGCCCTCCTCGACCGGTGGAGCGAGTGGCGACGCGACCGGTTGACGCGTCCCGCGCTGGTGGATCTCACGCGGCGTGCCCTTCGAGAGGGCCGGCGGCAGGCGTCTTCCAGAACTCCAGGAGCGGGACGGCGTGGCCGTCCTCGCGACCGGCGAGCGAGAGGATGTCGAGGTTGTCTTCGGTCCAGTTCACGAGGGCCGCCTCGCCGCCGTGGCTGGTGGGCACGTAGAAGCAGGCGTACTCGCCCACGTCGTGGCCATGGCGCGACCACGTGCCGGAGGATTCGCACGAGACGGTTCCCGACTCGACGCGCGGCTCGTCCTCGTCGACGTTGTCCTTGACCCACTCGAAGACGCCGTCGATCGGATGGATGCCGTCGAGGGAGACGTCGTTGCGGAACTGCACGTAGCTCACGTAGTCGACGCCCTTGGCCTCACAGGTGACCGATGTCGCGATCCAGATGCGAGCTTGGTACAGGAGTGCTCCGAGTCCCCCCGTGGTGATCGGGTCGACCCGGCACGACTGTCGCTCCGATCGGGGGACGGACGTGGCGACCAGCTCTCTGGCGTTGGCGGCCCACGCCGCCAGGCTCACGGGTGTCGTGTCTCCCGCGTCGACCGGCGTGGCGAGCGGAGCGGCGTCCGTGGTCTCCCACCATTGCGACAGCGTGGTGAGATCCTTGTCGTTGCGGGCGGCCGAGCTCAGGATCAGGTCGGCGTCGTCGGTCCAGTTGAGGCCGGCGCGACCGTCGTCGCCGACATAGCACGACCAGCGCCCAGCGTGCGCGCCGTCGCGATCCCAGTCGCCGGTGCCGGGGCAGTCACCCGTCGTGCTGGGCGGGAGGCCCTGGTAGAAGGCATCGAGCGCCTGGTTCATGGCACCCGCGTCGTCGAACTTGAACAGCCACGCGCTGTCGGCGCCGCTGGACGGCCGGCACGTGAGCGCCGCCGTGATGTGGTCGAGGTACGGCGTCAGGTAGGTCGAGCGCGACGCGTCGAAGGTGAGACACGTGCCGCGGTAGGACGTGGGTACGAAGGTGAGCAACTCGAGCGCGGCCGCCCGCTCGCTCAGCTCGTCGGCCGCGGTCGAATCGCCGGCCGCGGCGACCGGCGCCGCGTGAACCGTGCCCGGCACACCCGCGACCACCGCGCACACCACGGCGACGAATGCGAGACGCCAACCTGCCATGTGCCCTCCCCTGCCCCTGGCAACGTGGTGTCAGAGCACCCCGATGGCAAACCCTACGCCAGCGGGCCCGCTGCGGGCGTCGCCCAGAACTTCATGAGCGGGAGGGCCCGACCGTCCTTGCGCGAGGCCAGGGCGAGGATGTTCGAGTCGCGCTCGGTCCACTCCATCGTGACGATCTCGTGGCCGGTGCCGGTGGCCTGGTAGAGGCAGGCGTACTCGCCGACCACGTGCCCGCTGCGCGCCCACGCGCCCGATGCCTCGCACTTGAGGACGCCCAATTTCACTCTCGGCGTGCTCTCGTCGATCGTGTCCTTCACCCAGGCGAACATCCCGTCGATCGGCCGGGTGCCGTCGAGGGTGACGTCGTCGCGGAACTTCACGTAGGTCACGCCGTCGACGCCGTTCGCGCCGCAGGTGACGGAGGTGGCGATCCACAGACGCGCGGAGTAGAGGAACTCGCCCATCGCGTTGCTGGTGACCGGCTGCACCCGGCACGACTTGCGCTCGGACTGCGGAACGAAGGTGGCCACGAGCTTTTTTGCGTTGGCGCGCCACGCCGACGGGCTGATCGGCGTGGAGCTACCGGCGACCGCCGGGGTGGCGAGCGGAGCGGCGTTGGCCCCACCCCACCAGGCGAACAACGCGGCGAGGTCGTCGTCGGTGCGGTCGGCCGTCGACAGGATGAGGTTCGTCTCGTCGGTCCAGTTGATCGTGGCGTGATGTTGGTCGTCGCTCACGTAGCACGCCCACCGTCCGGCGTGGGTGCTGTTGCGATCCCAGTCACCCGCGCCCGGGCAGTCACCCGAATCGGTGGCCTTGATGTTCGGGCTGTATCCCGTGAAGGCTTGGTTCATGGCGTCGAGGTTGTCGAACTGCAGGAACCACACGCGCGACGCGCCGTCGGTCGGGCGGCATGCCAGCGCCGCAGTGATGTTGGCGGCGTAGGGCTCGAGGTGCGTGGAGCCCGAGAAGTCGTAGATGATGCACGACCCGCGGTACGCGGTGGGCACGAAGGTGAGCAGCTGGAGCGCCGCCGCCCGTTGGGCTTGCTCGGCGCCCGCCGTTGCAGCCGGCACCTCGGCCGAGACGGCGTGCGCGGCGCCGGGGGCACCGATCACGGTCATGCACAGGGCGGCCACGATGGCCACGCGCCACCGCGTCGGTCGCCGTCCTGCTCCGAGCATCGTCGTAGCGTACGGCGGATCGCGTGCCGTACGGACGCGCGCGCTCGGCCCGTTCGTGCACGGCTCGGCGCTAGTCTGCGCGCCGCGTGGCGCGGATCTTCATCTCGTACCGGCGCGACGACACCTCGGGTGAGGCGGGGCGGCTCGCCGACGAGCTGACCCGGACGTTCGGTCGCCAGAACGTCTTCATCGACGTCGACGCGGTGGCTCCCGGCACCGACTTCGAGCAGCGCATCCGCGGCGCGCTCGACTCGAGCGACGTCGTCTTGGTGCTGATCGGAGACCGCTGGCTCACCGATCGGCTCGCCGACGGTCGGCGCCGCATCGACGACGAGCACGACTACGTGCGCATGGAGGTTGCCGGTGCGCTCGGCCGAACCGACGCGACCGTTGTCCCGGTGCTGGTGGAGGGGGCGACGATGCCGCGAGCGTCGGACCTCCCCACGTCCCTGGCGCCGCTCGCGACGCGCAACGCCGTCGACCTCGCCGGCAAGCGCTGGCCCTACGACGTCGGCGTCATCGTCGACCTCGCGCGTGGCCGCGATCGGTGGTGGCGGCGGGCGGCCGCCGCAGTGCGCCGTCGTCGGCGCCGCGTCGTTGCCGCCGTCGCGCTCCTCGCGATCGGGGTGGGCGCGTACCTGGTGTTCCGGCCGTCGCCCGCCTCGAGCCGGCTGGTGCTGTCACCCGCATCGATCCCGCCGGTGGTCGACGAGTGCACGCAACGCGTGAGGATCGGGGCCGACGGTGACGTCGCGCCGATCACCTGCGACGGGAAGCTGAACGTCGTCGCGTGGCAGTACCTCGCGAAGCAGAATCCGCTCGTGCTGTCGCTCGGTCCACGGGTGATCCCCGACCAGGTCCTGCAGGCGATGTGCAGCGACCTCCAGAAGACGACCGGGACGCGTCCTCTGGAGGCCACCGCCTACGACCTCGCGAAGCTCTACTACGGCTGGCGCTTCGGGGTCGACCCGAAGTCCGAGTTCCTCGCCGGCGACTGCTGAGACTCAGATCGTCGCGCTGCCGGACTGGCCGTTGCCCTGGCGGTTGAAGCCGCCGAACCCGCCCGGGCCGCCGAAGCCACCACCGAACCCGCACGCGCCGTTCTGGGGTTGCGAGATCATGACTCGGCTCGCGGTGACCGTGCCGACGCTGTCGGTCTTGCCGGTCGCGGTCACGCAGGCACCGACCGCGATGTCCTTCTCGGTCGCCGCCACGGTCTGCATGATCGTGGTCGAGTCGCCCAACGTCACCGTGACGTTCTGTGTCGTGACCTTCGGCTTCTTGTTCTTCGAGCTGGACGGCGTGACCACCTGGGCCTTCACCGTCAGCTGGTTCCCGGAGATGCTCTTCACGGTCCCGAACGCGGCGCCGAAGTTCGCCGGCCGTGATCCGGTCCCACCGCTCGGCGCGTTCGGCGACGCCTGACCCGTCCCGCCGTTCGGCCCGGTCCCGTTGCCGAAGCGACGACCGGTACCGGTGTTCGGGCCCTGGCCGCGGAAGTTCCCCGCCCGCGGCGTCGTGCAGCCCTTCGACGTGGGCTTGGTCAGCGAGACCGTCGTCGCGGTGATGCCGCTCGCGGCGCTGCCGGTGCCGATGGCGCGTACGCAGTCACCCGTCGCGATGTCGGACGTGCTCGCGCTCTCGACCTGCGTGTACGCGGTCGAGCTCGTGACGACGACCTTCGACGTGCCGAGGCGCCCGTTCAGGTCGAGCGTCGACCCGCTGATGTCGGAGACCATGCCGCTCGCGAACGGGAAGTTGCGCGGGGTCGTGGTCTGCGCGCCCGCGGGGGCCGCCATCGCCAGGGCGGCGAGCGCGGCGACTCCGGCGACGAGGCTCGCCGCCCGGAGGCGGCGCCGTCTCGGGCGTACCCCGGTCGCGTCGGTGAGCGAGTGTGCGTCGTGCTTCATCGGATGTCCTTTGCTGTCATCGACCTCTCCCGGTACCACCACCACCGCCGCCACCGCCGCCGCCACCACCACCGAGGCCGCCCCGGCCCGCGAAGCCGCCGAAGCCGCCGAAGCCGCCCACCGTGCCGTTGGCGCCGGTGGTGCTGCTCGACGCGGTGGCCGAGCCCGGCAGCGCCGCCGACATGTCGGCGAGGGCGACCTGGTCGCCGCGCTGCAGCCCCGACGTGATCTCGGTCCACTGGGTGCCGACCGCGCCGACCTGCACGTTCACGCGCTGCGTGGAGCCGCCGTTCACCACCAGCACCGAGTGCCGCCCGCCGACCGTGGTCACCGCCGACGTGGGTACCGCGAGCGCCGACGCGGCGCTCTGCGTCACGATCGACACCGACCCGGTCCCGCCGTTGTTGAGCTTGGAATTCGGATCGGTGAGCCCGATCACCACGAGGTAGTTGGTCGTCGTGCCCGAGCTGTTGGGGTCGGGCGCCACCGAGACCGAGGTGACCTTGCCCGTGATCGGCGAGTGCGTCCCGTCCGGCACGACACTCGCTGCCTGGCCCACCGCGACGTGCGAGATCTGGTCGACGCCGACGTCGGTCGACACTTCGTAGCCGCCGGGTCCCTGCACGACCACGTTGGACGTGGTCGAGGACGCGCCGACACTGTCGCCGGGCTTCATGTTCACCGCGACCACGGTGCCCGCGATCGGGCTCGTGATCGTCGCCTGGTCCATCGCCTGCTGCGCGACGGCGACGGCGTCGGTCGCGGCGTCGACGTCCTGCTGGTAGGCGGCGAGGTCGGCGGCCGTGGGCGACGCCCCTGCGCTGCCCCCGCCGGACTGGCGGCCGCCGGACGAGCCGAACCCGCCGCTCGCGCCCGACGCGGTCGCGCCACCGCTGCTGCCCGAACGCCCGGAGCCGCTCGAACCGCCGAACCCGCTGCTACCGCCCGAACCAATGGAACCGTTGTTGGCGGAACCGTTGTTGGCGCCCGACGGTGTCGACGGGGCGGACGGCGGCGTCGTGGGCGGAGGGGTGGTCGGCGGGGGCGTGGTCGGCGGAGGCGTGGCCGCCTGCTGGTTCAGGAGGTCGTCGAGGTTGTTCGAAGCGTCGGAAAGTTGCTTCTGCGCGCCGGCCACCGCGTTCTGTGCGGTGAGGACGTCGTTGAGCGCGCTCTGGCACGCGGTGATCGTGTTGTCGGGCGGAGGCGTGCTCTGGGTCGTCGGCGCGGTCGTGCCGCCGCTCCCCGAGTCGCCCGCGGCGCCCGTCGACGGCGTGCTGGTCGACTGCGGCTGGCTCGGCGGCGTGCTCGACACGTTCGCGCAGACACTCTGCGCGGTCTGGAGCGCGGTCGATGCGGTCTGGAGCGCAGCGTCGACTTGCTGTTGCGCGGCGAGCACCGCCTGCTGCGCCGCGGCGATCTGCGGGTTGCTCGACGTGGCCGCGGTGAGCACGATGCGGTTCCCGGTCGTCGTGCGCGCGGACTGGAACGTCGCCTGGCTCCCCGAGCCGCCGCTGCCACCGCCGCCGCCGGTCGAGACGCTGGGCGTGCCCACGCTCTGGCCGGCGAGCGCCTTCGTGAGCGTCAACTGCGCCTGCGCGAGCGCCGCCTGCTTCTGGTGCAGGGTGGCGGCGAGCGACGACGTGTCGAGGGAGGCCAGGGGCGAGCCCACGCCGACGGAGTCACCCACTTGCACCGACACGCCGGCGACGGTGCCGGCGACCGGGAACGCGACCGACGCCTGGGAGACGGGCTCGATGGTGCCGACCCGCTGGAGGGTGGCGTCGACGGCGCGGTCGGCGACGAGGGCAGTCCGGTAGTCGGGACCCGACGACCCGAACGCTTGCGACACGAGCAGCCCGCCGGCGATCACCACGGCGAGCACGGCCACGAACACGCCCCGCCGTCGCGCGCGGTGTCGCCACGACACCGCGCGCGCGGTCGGGTCGGGGAAGCGGTCGGCGAAGCGGCTGGTGGGCACGGGTGCAGGAGTCACGGCGTCACTCGTTCCTCAGCGCGTCGATCGGGGCGAGACGCGCGGCGCGCGTCGCGGGGTACACACCGAAGGCCACACCGAGGCCGACGGCCACCGCGATCGCGAGCAGCGATGCGGGCAGGGAGAGGATCACGCGCGCGTCGGTGAACGCAGGCACGAGCGCTGCGCCGAGCACGCCGGCCAGCACACCCAGGATGCCGCCGGCCAGGCCGAGCAGGGACGCCTCCACCAGGAACTGGCGGCGCACGAGGCTCGGCCGCGCCCCGATCGCCTTACGCACGCCGATCTCGCGGATCCGCTCCGTCACCGACACCAACATGATGTTCATGACGCCGATGCCGCCCACGAGCAGCGAGATGATCGCGATGCCCGCGAGCATGACGGTCAACGTGTCGTCGACCGATGTCGCCGCCGCCAGGATGGACTGCTGCGTCGCGATGGAGAAGTCGGCGTTGGCAGCCGTGGTGATCCCGTGCGTGTTCAGCAGCAGCGTGTTGGCTTCCTGGTACGCGGCGGAGAGCGTGTCCGCGGAAGTGGCTTTGACGTAGATGGAGCTCACCGAGTTGCGGTTCGTACCTCCGACGAGGCGCTGCGCGTAGGTGCTGAGCGGCACGACGGCGAGGTCGTTGTTCGACGTCTGGTCCGAGGAGCTGAGGCTGTCGAGCACCCCGATCACCTCGAGGCTGACGCCGTTGTCGCTGACCGACTGCCCGATGGGGTTGGCGGCACCGAACAGCTCGGTGACGGTGTCGGGGCCGAGCACCACGACCGACGCGGCGTTGCGCTCGTCGGCGGCGGAGATGAAGCGGCCCGACGACACGCCGCGCGAGCGGATCGTGCGCCAACTCGGGGTGGTCCCGGTGAGCGTGGTGGTCCAGTTCGTCGTGCCGTAGACGAGCTCGGCGTTCGATGTCGACGCCGGTGCGACGGCCTGGATGTCGGGGGCGGTCGACTTCGATGCAAGGGCTTGCGCGTCCGCCTGCGTGAGCGTCGACGCGGTACCGAACCCGCCGCGCGTCCCGGTGGTCGTCGTCGAGCTGCCGGGGGAGATCACGAGCACGTTCGTTCCCAGCTCGTTGATCTGGTCCTGCACGTTGGCCTTGGCACCCTGCCCGATGCCCACCGTGAGGACCACGGCGGTGATGCCGATGAGGATGCCGAGCATCGTCAGCGCCGACCGCAGCCGGTGCGTGCGCACGGCCTCGGTCGCGGTGCGGAAGGTGTCCTTCCAGGTCATCGCAGCACCTCGGGGACGCGCAGGGCCTCTTCGTCTTCGGGTACCCACACCCGGCCGTCGCGGAGCTGGATGATCCGTTGCGCGCGGGCGCCGATGTCCGCTTCGTGCGTGATGAGCACGACCGTGCGGCCCTCGTCGTGCAGGTCGCGCAGCAGCCCGATCACATCATTGGACGCGACCGAGTCGAGGTTCCCGGTCGGCTCGTCGGCCAGGATCATCGCCGGTTCGGTGACGACCGCGCGCGCGATGGCGACCCGCTGCTGCTGGCCTCCGGAGAGCTCGCCGGGCCGGTGCTGCGCGCGGTCGGCGAGGCCGACCTTCTCGAGCGCGGCCATCGAGCGCTCGCGCCGCTCGGCCGGATCGACGCCGGCGTACACGAGCGGCAACTCGACGTTGCGCCAGGCGGGCATGTACGCGAGCAGGTTGAACTGTTGGAACACGAAGCCGATGAACACGTTTCGCACGTCGGCGAGGATGTTCTCGTCGAGCGCAGAGACGTCGTGCCCGGCGAGGCGAAACGTGCCGTGGGTCACCACGTCGAGGCATCCGAGGATGTGCATCAGCGTCGACTTGCCCGAGCCCGACGGCCCCACGATCGCCACGAACTCACCCTCGTCGATGCGCAGCGAGATGGATCGCAGCGCCGCGACCTCGAGCTCGCCGCTCTTGTACACCTTGTCGACGTCGACGAGCTCGATGACGGGTGGCGCGTGCAGCGCGGACTCGGTGGTCATCGTCGTCAGTCGCCGTTGGTGGCGCCGCCGGCACCGCGGGACCCGGTGCCGAACCCGCCGCGCGGGAATTGGCCGCCCGTCGTGCCCGCGCCGCCGGTGCCCGAGCCGCTGTTGGTGGTGCGGAACACCGGCACCGTCTCGATGACGCTGTCGCCCTCGCGCAGCCCCGAGG
>DASPTH010000226.1:0-4385 GCA_035623515.1 Acidimicrobiia bacterium | reverse complement strand
GAGCCCGGTCGGCGCGGCGACCTCTCGGTGTTCGCCCTCGACGAGCTCGAGACACGAGACCTCGAACGCCGTTACGACCTCCCCGAGGGTCGCTACCGGTTGACGCGGCCGCCGGCGGGTTTCCGGGCGGTCGCCGTCGCCGGTGAGCTCACGGTCGCGGACGGCGAGGCCACCGGCGCCCTGCCGGCACGACTGGGCTCGCTCGCGGGAGTCGCCGGCACGCTCTGAGCAGCTCGGGCTGTTGGCGTGCTCGGGCGGTGGACTCTGCAGGTGGTGCATGATGCTGGCGATGCAGGGTCGGCTGGTGCGCGACGACGAGGTGGCGGCCTGGCAGCGCGACGGTTTCGTCGTGCTCGACGACGTCGTGTCGGTCGAGACGATCGATGCCGCAGTCGAGGACCTGTGGAGGGTGTTCCCGCGGCCGGAACGGTTCCACGACGATCCCGCGCGCTACATCCCGCCGGGACGCGACACCCAGACGTTGCGCCGCGGCTATCCCGAGATGCCCGAGCACGGGCCGTGGTTCCGTCCCGAACAGCATCGGTGGGGTCACGAGTTCCCGTTCATGGGGAGCGGCGCCCTGAACCGGTTGTACGTGCACCCCTCGATCGTCGACTTCGCGGAGCGGGCGCTCGGGACGCGGGACATTCGTCTGTACCAGGCGCACGTGAGCGCGAGGTACACGGGTGACGCCGACTACGAGCAGCCCATGCACACCGACCGCAATCACTCGTTCCTGCCCGCGGTTCCCGGGCCACCGTGGACACACCTCGAGCTGTTCCTGTACCTCAGCGATGTCGACGAGGACTGCGCCCCGACGCACGGCGTGACGGTGCCGGACGCGGGTGGCCGCTCGACGAACGGAGTGTTCTTCCCCGACCAGGACCCGGAGATCTACGCGGCCGAGCGGGCCGCCATCGCAAAGCGCGGCTCCCTGGTGGCCTACCGGAACGAGGCCTTCCACCGCGGTGTGAACATCACCCGACCCCGGGGAGCCCGGTTCGTGTTGGTCGTCGCGTTCAAACGGGCTGGTCTCGACTGGATCGGCTACCACGCGGTGCCCCCGAAGTCGACGCATCCCGGTTGGATACGTTTCGTGGAAGGATCGACCCCGCGTGAGCTCGAGCTCTTCGGGTTCCCGCCCCCCGGCGATCCGGTCTGGACGAGCGAGCTCGTCGCGAACACACAGCTGCGGTATCCGGATCTCGATCTCGAACCCTGGCGCCGCCCGCTTCGCTGACTGCGTCACCGCCGGCCCGGAACCGCTTCAGAAAGAAGAGGTGCGCATGAGCAACGACAGCGTCCGGGCCGTGTCGGCCGATTCGCACGTGAACCCGCCGACGGAGATGTGGGCGGAGTACCTGGGGCCGACGTTCCGCGACCAGGCGCCCACGTTGGAGAGCACCGACGACGGCGATTTCGAGGTGTTCGAAGGGCAGCGGCGACCGCTCTTCGCGCTGAGCAACACTGCCGGTCGGCGACCGGAGGAGTTCTCGATGAGCGTCCGCCGGCTCGAGGAGCTGCGCGCCGGCGCGTGGTCACCGGGCCCTCGCATCGAGGACCAGGAGATCGACGGGATCGACGCCGAGGTGCTCTTCGGCACCGCCGTGGGCGCGCCGCTGCAGAGCAGCGACCCGCAGCTCGTCCGGGCCGGTTACACGGCGTACAACCGCTGGCTGGCCGACTTCTGCTCGTACGCGCCCGACCGCCTGGTCGGGATGGCGTACCTGCCGTGCGACGATCCCGACGATGCGATCGCCGAGGCGCGCGAGGGCGCCGGCCGCGGCCTGCGCGGGGCGGTCGTGCCCCACGAGCCCGGCGCGGGTGACTGGGCCGCGGAGGAGTGGGCACCGCTGTGGCGCGCGGTCGTCGAGCTCGGTTGGCCGGTGCACTTCCACGTGGGCCCCCGGTTCGGGCCGGCGTGGGGACGCGCCGGGTTCATCAACGGGCTCGTGTCGAGCAAGCTGAACATGCCGCTCGCGCTCGGGGGGCTCGTGCTGAACGGCGTCCTCGCCGCCCATCCCGACCTCAGGATCGTGTCCGTCGAGGGCCAGATCGGGTGGATCCCCTTTTGGAAGTACTACATCGACCACGCGTACGAGAAGCACCGGTGGCACCAGGACGTCCACCTCCCCGAGCTTCCCTCCACGTACATCGAGCGGCAGATGTGGTTCACGTTCATGGAGGACCCGCCCGGCATCGACGCGCGGCACGCGTGCGGGGTCGACCGGATCATGTGGTCGAGCGACTACCCGCACTCGGAGACGACCTGGCCGCACAGCCAGAAGATCATCAGCGACATCTTCGAGCGCGTCCCCGGCGACGAGGTGCGCAAGATCGTGCGCGACAACTGCCTGTCGCTCTACGGCTGGAGCTGACGGTGCTCGACTACCTCATCCGCGGCGGGACCGTCGTCGACGGAACCGGCCGCGCCCCGTACCGCGCCGACCTTGCCGTCCGGGGCGGGCGGATCGTCGAGATCGGGACACCGAACGAGGGCGCGACGACGACCCTCGACGCGGCCGGACTGCTCGTCACGCCCGGGTTCATCGACCCGCACACGCACTACGACGCGCAGCTCCACTGGGACGCGTGGGCGACCCCGTCGAGCCAGCACGGCGTGACCACCGTGATCGCCGGCAATTGCGGTTTCACGCTCGCGCCCCTCACCGACGACGACACGCTCTACACCCAACGCATGATGGCGAGAGTCGAGGGTATGCCGCTTGCCGCGCTCCAACGCGGCCCGTCGTGGGACTGGCACAGCTTCGGTGAGTTCCTCGACCGTCTCGACGGTGAGGTCGCCGTCAACGCCGGGTTCATGGTCGGCCACTGTGCGTTGCGACGCTTCGTGCTCGGCGCCGACGCCGTCGAGCGGCCGTCCACCGAGGACGAGCTCGAAACGATCGCCGCGCTCCTGCACGAATCGCTGTCCGCAGGCGGTCTCGGGCTGTCGCTGACGCGGTCCTACACCCACATCGACGGCGACGGCCGGCCCGTGCCGAGTCGACTGGCGACCGAGGACGAGGTCCTCCGGCTGTGCGACATCGTCGGCCGGTACGACGGCACGTCGCTCGAGGCCATCACCGACGGCTGCATCGGCGGCTTCGACGACGACGGTGCCGAGCTCCTCGCGCAGATGAGCGCCCGCGCACGACGGCCGCTCAACTGGAACCTGCTCGCGATCGCGTCGGCGTCGTCGCAGCACGTCGCGAACCAGCTCCGCCCGTCGGTGCGCGCACGCGAGCTCGGTGGCCGGGTCGTCGCCCTGTCGATGCCGGTGCCGAGCGACCAGTGCGTCACCCTCGGTTCCTACTGCATCTGGTGGATGGCCCCCGGCTGGAACGACGTCCTCAGCCTGCCCCTCGCCGAGAAGAAGGCGCGGCTCGCCGACCCCGCGGTCCGCGCTCGCTTGCTCGAGTCGGCGCGGCGCCCGGAAGCGGGTGTCGGCGGCTCGGCGGCGCGCATGGGCAGCTACCGGTTCGGGACCACCAACGCGCGCGAGAACGCCGGGCTCGAGGGTCGCCTCGTTGCCGACGTCGCAATCGAGCGGGGCCTCGACGACCTCGCGTGCGTGGTCGCCGCCGCCGCGGCCGAGGACTTCGACCTCGACTTCTGGCCGGTCCGTCCCACCGACCCGGACGACGACCCGTCGTACCGGCTGCGCCTGTGGGAGAGCCCCGACGTCCTGCTCGGCGGCTCGGACGCCGGCGCCCACCTCGACCACCTCCTGGGATCGCCCTATCCCACGCGGTTCCTCGCCGACGTGCTGCGTGGGAGCAGGCTGCTCCCCGTCGAGCGGGCGGTCCGACTCATGTCCGACGTGCCCGCGCGGCTGTTCGGGCTGCGCGACCGCGGCCGGCTCACCCCGGGCGGGATCGCCGACGTCGCGGTGTTCGACCCCGAGCGGGTCGCCAGCGGCCCGGCGCACCGCGTCCACGACCTGCCCGGCGGCGCCTACCGGCTGCTGTCGGAATCGCTCGGTGTCGTGCGCGTCCTCGTCAACGGCGAAGAGATCATCTGCGACGGTCGACCGACCGGAGCGCGTCCGGGGACCGTCCTGAGGTCGGGCCGCGACACGACCGGCACCACGACGAGCTGAGCACCGGCGAGGCCTCAGGTTCGCGTGCCGAGTGGCGCCGTCGGGGTGAACCGCACCGGAAGCCGTTTGATGCCGCCGACGAGCGGGATGCCCATCGTCTCGAGTGGCGTGGGCGCGTCGGTGACCTCGATGTCGGGCAGCCTCGTGAGGAGTTGCCGGAAGGCAACCGCGAGCTCACGGCGTGCGAGGTGCGCGCCGAGGCAGAAGTGCGGACCGGGTCCGCCGAACCCAACGTGGGGATTCGGGTCGCGCAACACGTCGAAGGACTCGGGATCGTCGAAGA
>DASPTH010000392.1:0-13677 GCA_035623515.1 Acidimicrobiia bacterium | reverse complement strand
AAACCCTTTCCTGTTTTGGCGTCTTTGAGTGGGGCCATAGCCCCACTCAAAGACGCCAAAACAGAGCGGGGCGCTCAGAGCTCGCGGCTGATGGTGCGGTTGAGGGCGGCGAGCGTGGCGCGGACGCCGGCTTCGATCGGGGTGCTGCCCTCGGCGACGCCGCGCAGGTGGACGCGCGCCTCGGGGTCGGTGACCGACGCCACCACGAGGAAGCGGCGGTCCGGTGTGGTCTCGACCGTACGCGCCCAGCCGGGCAGGTACGTCAGGTCGGGGACGAAGGTGCGGATCGCGTAGACGGTCGCCTCCACCACGCCGAGCAGTCCGTGCGCAGTGGAGGCGCGCCCGACCGCGCGCTCGTCGCCACGCGCGAGGTGCACCGCGAGCTCACCCGCGGCAGGGTCGGTGGCGACGTCGAGCAGGCGGAGCCGCGCTTCGGCCGGGCGCGGCGGTCCGTCTCCCCAGCGGACGACCTCGACGGCGACGGGCCGGCCGAGGCGTCGCATCGCTTCCGCGGTTGCCTCGCGCGCGAGCTCGTCGCACGCGTCGGGTCCCGCCTGGATCTCGACCACCACGATGCCGTCGGCCTCGGCGAACCCCACGGCCAGGACACCGGCGAGCCTCCGGAGCTCGATCTCGAGCTCGTCGAAGCTCACCATGTTGCGGCTTCGGCTGCGGCCGCAGGCACGTCCACGCGGAACCCGAGCTCCGCCATCGCGAGCATCAGCTCGGCGAGCACCGGCTCACCCGCCGGTGGGTCGAGGTAGAGGCCGGGCGCGGCCTCGTGCCAGCCGTGCGGGTCGTCGTGCAAAGGGAGCCGGCCGGCGTGCAGGAGTTGGCGTCCCATGCCGGGGACGTCGACGACGAGCGCGGCGTCACGGAGCCCGTAGCTCGCGACGAGGTGGTCGAGCGCCTCGTACACCACCGCGAGGCCCGATGGTCGACCCGCCGTCCCTCCCGGCGGCTCGACGCGGCCGTCGCCCGTCGGCTGCATGCGTGCTCCTTGGCCAGCCTTCCCCGCGGGGCGCACCCTACCGCGGGCGCGCGCGTGGTCTCACCGGGTCGAATCGCGGAGAGTGGCGAGAGGGCGCGCCGCTACGATGCTGACATGCGGTGCGCCGCGATCCGCGCAGCAACCCGCGCCCACGCTTCGTGATTCGTGACCAGCTGCTCGCCGCTCTCCGCGTCGCGCTCGACGCAGCGGGCTTCCCCGTGCCCGACGGTGGCGTGGAGCTCGGACCGCCCACGAAGGGCGGGAACGGTGACTTCTCGACCAACGTCGCGATGCGGCTCGCCACGACGGTCGGCGCGCCGGCGCGCGATGTCGCGGCCAAGATCGTCGTCGCGCTGGAGTCGGAACGGCCCGAGCACCTCGAACGCGTCGAGGTCGCAGGACCCGGCTTCCTCAACTTCTTCCTCGCGCCCAGTTGGCTGCACGAGGTGCTCCGCGCGGTCGTGGCACAGGGCGACCACTGCGGGCACTCGCGCGCGCTCGCCGGTCATCGGATCAACCTCGAGTTCGTCTCGCTGAACCCGACGGGTCCCATTCACGCCGGTGGTGGCCGGTGGGTCGCGGTCGGCGACGCCATCGCGAACCTGCTGGCGTCACAGGGCGCCGAGGTCCACCGTGAGTACTACCTCAACGACGCGGGGAACCAGCTCGACACGTTTGCCAGCTCGCTGCTCGCCCGCTACCGCGGCGAGGAGCCGCCCGAGGACGGCTACCACGGCGAGTACCTCGTGGAGATGGGCCACCGACTCCGGTCGGAAGTGGGCGAGGGTGCCACGCAGGACGACGCGCGCGAATGGGGCTACCGCTGGGCCGTCGAAGGCGTCCGGCACGACCTCGACCGCATCGGCGTGCACTTCGACACGTGGTTCTCCGAGCGCACGTTGCACGACTCCGGCGCGGTCGCCGCCGTGCTCGACGACCTGCGCGCGCGGGGCCATGTGTACGAGCGAGACGGCGCCACGTGGTTCCGCTCCACCGACTTCGGCGACCAGCGCGACCGAGTGCTCGTGAAGCGCGACGGCGATTCCACCTACTTGCTCCCCGACCTCGCGTACCACCGCGACAAGTTCGAGCGGGGATGGGAGCACCTCATCGACATCTGGGGTGCCGACCACCACGGCCAGGTGAAGTCGATCCAGGCGGGCATGGAGGCGCTCGGCTATCCCTCGGGTGAGCCCGAGGTGCTGCTCGGTCAGCTCGTGAAGCTCGAGAAGGGCGGCGAGCTCGTGACCCTCTCGAAGCGCGCCGGCAACATCATCACCCTCGCCGACATCCTCGACGAGGTCGACCCCGACGTCGCGCGCCTCACCTTCCTCTTGCAGAGCATCGACACGTCGCAGACGTTCGACCTCGATCTCGTGACGTCGCAGTCGATGGAGAACCCCGTCTACTACGTGCAGTACGCGCACGCCCGCATTGCGTCGATCGGTCGACGCGCCACCGAGCGCGGGGTCGCACGCCTCCCGATCCTCGAGACGAACCTCGGTGTGCTCACCCACGAACGCGAGCTCGAGCTCCTGCGTGCGCTCGCGCAGTATGCCGACGTGCTGGCGACCGCAACGGAGTTGCGCGCACCACATCGCGTCACCACGTGGGTGCGCGACTTCGCCAAGTCGTTCCACGGGTTCTATCGCGACTGCCGCGTCATCTCGGACGACGCCGCGCTCACGCAGGCCCGGCTCTGGTTGGCCGAGGCGTGCCGCCTCGGGCTCGCGAGCGCGCTCGCCGTCCTCGGCGTCGACGCGCCCGACGAGATGGTGCGGGCCGAGCCCGACGACCAGGAGTTCGCCTGATGGCGAACGACGCGGCCGACGCGCCCATCGACCTCCGGCTGTTGCCCCGGAGCGCGGCCGTCGATGCCGCGGGCCGGCTCTCGATCGCCGGTTGTGATCTCGCGCAGCTCGCCGACACGTTCGGGACCCCGCTCTATACCTACGACGAGGACGAGCTCCGGACCCGCTGCCGCGAGTACCTCGCGGCGTTCGACCGAGACTCCGTGGCCTACGCGGCCAAGGCGTTCCTGTGCACGGCGATGGCCCGGCTCGTCGACGAGGAGGGGCTCCTCCTCGACGTCGCGACCGGCGGCGAGGCCCACGTCGCGCACACCGCGGGGTTCCCGGCCCGTCGCATGGCGTTCCACGGGAACAACAAGTCGGAGCTCGAGTTGCGGCTCGCGCTCGAGCTCGGCGTCGGGAAGATCGTGGTCGACGGCAACGACGAGCTCGACCGCATCGAGGCGCTCGTCGGTGCCGGGTTCCCGCCGCCCCGCGTGCAGCTGCGCGTCACACCCGGAGTCGAAGCCCACACGCACGAGTACATCGCCACTGGTGCCGACGACTCGAAGTTCGGCTTCACCGTCTCCAACGGTGCCGCGCTCGATGCTGCCACACGCGTGGTGAAGAGCGAAGCGATGGAGTTCGTCGGCTTCCACTGTCACATCGGCTCGCAGATCCTGGTGCTCGAGTCGTACGCGCGCGCCGCGACCGTCGTCGCGCAGCTCGTCGCCGAGGTCGTCGACACGCTCGGCCGGCCGGTCGAGGAGGTGAACCTCGGTGGCGGCCTCGGCGTCCCGTACACCGCCGACGACCTCGACGCCCCGTCGATCCGGGAGTTCGCCACCGAGGTGCGCCACGCCTACGCCCGCGCGTGCGCCGCGGTGGGCCTCGACCCGCGGCCGCGGCTGGCCGTCGAAGCCGGGCGATCGATCGCGGGGCCGTCGGGTGTCACGCTGTACCGCGTCGGTTCCATCAAGGAGATCCCCGGGGTGCGTACCTATGCCGCGGTCGACGGGGGCATGAGCGACAACCCGCGGCCCGTCACGTATGGCGCGCGTTACGAGGCGTTCCTCCCCGCCCGCGCGACGGCGCATCGCCCCGCGCTCGTGACCGTCGCGGGCAAGCACTGCGAGCAGGGCGACATCCTGGTGAAGGACGCGCGGCTACCCGCAGACCTCGCGGTCGGCGACGTGCTCGCCACGCCGGTCACGGGCGCGTACGCGGCGTCGATGGCGTCCAACTACAACCTCGTCCCGCGCCCGGCGGTCGTCTTCCTGCGTGACGGGACGGCGCGTCTCGTGGTCCGGCGCGAGACGTTCGAGGATCTCGTCGTCCGCGATCGGCTCGAGGCGGAGAGGTCGGGCTCCTGATGCAGGACCGGGTGCGCGTCGGGATCCTCGGCTGCGGCAACGTCGGGAGCGCGCTGGTACGGCTCGTGCACGATCACGCCGAGGTCATCGAGGCGCGTTCGGGGGTCCCGCTCGAGGTGGCACGCGTCGCGGTGCGCGACCTCGCCAAGGATCGCGGGCTCCCGCTCCCGGCCAACCGCTTCACCGACGATCCCGCCGCGGTGGTCGGCGACCCCGACGTCGACATCGTCGTGGAGGTGATCGGTGGCGTCGAACCCGCCCGCTCGCTGATCGTCGACGCCCTGATGGCCGGCAAGCCCGTCGTCACCGCGAACAAGGAGCTGCTCGCGACCCACGGCCGGTCGCTGTTCGAGACCGCCGAGGGCGCGGGCGTCGACTTCCTCTTCGAGGCGTCCGTCGCGGGCGGCATCCCGCTCATCCGTCCGTTGCGCGAATCGCTCGCCGGTGACCACATCCGGCGGGTGATGGGCATCGTCAACGGCACCACCAACTACATCCTCACGCGCATGAGCGACGGCGGCGACTCCTTCGACGGCGCGCTGGCCGACGCTCAGGCCCTCGGGTTCGCCGAGGCCGACCCCACCGCCGACGTCGAGGGGCTCGACGCCGCCGCCAAGGCGGCGATCATCGCCTCGATCGCGTTCGGGGCGCGGGTCACCGCCAGTGACGTGTACCGCGAAGGGATCACCGGGATCACGACCGACGACATCGAGTCGGCGCGCGACCTCGGGTACGTGGTGAAGCTGCTCGCGGTCGCCGAGGAGTTCGACGGCGAGATCGCGGTGCGCGTGCACCCCGCGATGGTCCCGGAGCGCCACCCGCTGGCGTCGGTGCGCGACTCGTTCAACGCGGTGTTCATCGAGGGCGACGCGGTCGGCGAGTTGATGCTCTACGGCCGCGGTGCGGGCGGCGCGCCCACGGCGTCTGCGGTGCTGGGCGATCTCGTCGACGCGGCCAAGAACCTCGTGGAGGGGCGGAAGGGCGCGACCGTGGGCGCCCTCGCGCCCCGGCCGATCCGGCCGATCGGGGAGGTCGCGTCGCAGTTCTACCTGCTCGTCGAGGTGGCCGACCGGCCCGGAGTGCTCGCCGCCATCGCGACCGAGTTCGGCCGTCACGGCGTGTCCATCAAGTCGATGAACCAGCGCGGCATCGGCGAAGAGGCGCGGCTCATCTTCGTCACGCACAAGGCTCGTGAGGCCGACCTGCGTGCCACCGTGGAGGCGCTCCAAGGCGTCGAGCCGGTGCACCGAGTCGGATCCGTGCTCCGGGTGATGGGAGAAGAGGAGTGAGCGTCACGCCCTGGCCCGGTGTGATCGAGGCGTACCGCGAGCACCTGCCCGTCACCGACGCCACGCCGGTCGTCACCCTGCTCGAGGGCAACACGCCGCTCCTCGACGCACCCCGAGTCGCACAGCGCGCCGGTGTCGCGCGTGTGCTGCTCAAGGTCGAGGGGTCGAATCCCACCGCGTCGTTCAAGGACCGCGGGATGACGATGGCGATGTCGATCGCCGTCGAGCGGGGTGCCAAGCTCGCGATCTGCGCGTCGACCGGTAACACCTCGGCGTCGGCTGCCGCATACGCGGCACGCGCGGGGGTCGCGTGCGGAGTGGTGCTGCCTGCCGGGCACATCGCCCTCGGGAAGCTCGCGCAGGCACTGATCCACGGTGCGCGCCTCGTGCCCATCCGCGGGAACTTCGACGACGCCCTCGAGATCGTCCGAGCCCTCGGCGAGCAACCGGGCGTCGAGGTCGTGAACTCCGTGAACCCGTGCCGCATCGAGGGGCAGAAGACGGCGTCGTTCGAGGTCGTCGACGTGCTCGGCGACGCGCCGACCGCGCACAGCCTCCCGGTCGGCAACGCGGGCAACATCACCGCGTGGTGGCGTGGCTACCGCGAGTACCACGCGCTGGGGCGGGCGACGCGGCTCCCACGCATGCTCGGCTGGCAGGCGGCCGGCTCCGCGCCCATCGTCCTCGGCGAGCCGGTGCCGCACCCCGAGACCATCGCGACCGCCATCCGCATCGGCAACCCCGCGTCGTGGATCGGCGCGGTGGCGGCGCGTGACGAGTCGGGTGGGCACATCGGGGCCGTCACCGACGCGGAGATCCTCGAGGCGTACCACTACCTCGCCGCCGAGGAGGGATGCTTCGTCGAACCCGCGTCGGCCGCGTCGGTCGCGGGTCTCTTTCGTGCGCTGGCCGACGGACTGGTGGTCGCCGACGACGTCGTGGTGTGCACGGTCACCGGCCACGGGTTGAAGGACCCCGAGCGCGCGATCAGCGAGGTGCACGTGGGCGAGGCGGTCGACGCCACGGTGAACGCGGTCGCGAGCGCGCTCGACGTCTCGTCGTGAGCACCGCGCTCGTCACCGGCGCAACCGCGGGCATCGGCAGGGCCTTCGCGGTCGCCTTCGCCGGACGCGGTGCCGACCTCGTGCTCGTGGCGCGCGACGGTGCCCGGCTCGACGGCTTGGCGCGCGAGCTCACCGGCACGTACGGCGTCGACGCGACACCCTGTGTCGCCGATCTCGTCGACGAGCACGGGCTCACAACCGTGGAGGCCCGATTGCGAGACCCGGAGGCCCCGATCGACATCCTGGTGAACAACGCGGGCTTCGGCACCTACGGTGACTTCTCCGCGCTCGACGTCGCCACCGAAGAACGCGAGATCCGCCTCAACGTGCTCGCGCTCGTCCGGCTCACGCACGCCGCACTCGGCGGCATGCTGGCGCGGCGCACCGGCGCGGTCCTCAACATCTCCTCGCTGGCCGCCTACCAGCCGTCGCCGTCGAGCGCGACCTATGGCGCCACGAAGGCGTTCGTCAACAGCTTCACGCATTCGGTCCACCAGGAGACGCGCGGGACCGGCGTGCACGTGATGCTGGTGTGCCCGGGATTCACCCACACCGAGTTCCACGACCGCGCCGGTCTCGGCCCCACCGGTATCCCCGAGTTCCTCTGGCAATCGGCGGACGAGGTCGTCGGCGCGGCGCTCCGCGACCTCGACCGGAGGCGTTCGGTGTCGATCCCCGGCGCGCTCAACAAGACGATGGGCGCGCTGTCGAGCGTGGCGCCGGCGGGCGTCTCCCGCCGCGTCGCCGCCGCGGTGATCCGCCGCGCCGGCTGACCCCCGGCGTGACGCGCCGGCGGCCGGACTCGTGTCGATGACCACGGCGGTGCTGCTGCTCTCGTGCCCCGACCGACCGGGCATCGTGGCCGCGGTCGCCGACTTCGTGTTCCGGCACGGGGGCAACATCGTCGACGCGCAGCAGCACACCGATCGCACGGAGGGCGTCTTCTTCCAGCGGATCGAGTTCGAGCTCGAAGGCGCCGATCTCGACCGTGATCGGATCCAGCCCGCGATGCACGAGCTCGTCGACCGCTTCGACATGCAGTGCGCGGTGCGGTTCTCGGACGAGGTGCCGCGTGTCGGCGTGCTGGTCTCCCGCGAGGGACATTGTCTGGTCGACCTGCTCGCGCGCTCGCGGAGCGGCGAGTTGGCGGTGGAGATCCCCGTCGTCATCAGCAACCACGAGCACGAAGCCGAGGTCGCGAGCTGGTTCGGCGTCGACTACCGCTACTTGCCGGTGACGGCCGACACGAAGCCCGAGCAGGAAGCCGCGATGCAGCGGGCCCTCGACGAGCACGGTGTCACGCTGGTCGTGCTCGCGCGCTACATGCAGATCCTCAGCCCGGAGTTCTGCGACCGGTGGCGAGAGCGGATCATCAACATCCATCACTCGTTTCTCCCCGCGTTCAGTGGTGGGCGCCCGTACCACCAGGCGCACGAACGCGGCGTCAAGCTCGTCGGCGTCACCGCGCACTACGCGACTGCCGCGCTCGACGACGGACCCATCATCGATCAAGACGTGGTGCGCGTCAGCCACCGCGACTCCATCGAGGACCTCCGCCGGAGGGGTCGCGACCTCGAGGTGGTCGTGCTCGCCCGCGCGGTTCGCGCCCATGTAGAGCACCGTGTGCTGGTCCACGGCCGCCGTACGGTCGTCTTCGACTGATCCTTCGTGGTGGGGCTCAGCCGGGCGTGATCTCGTAGACGCCGCTCGACTGGGACAGCACGTAGAGCTCGTGGTCGTTGGCCTGCCCGAAGCTCGAGACCTGGGTCAGGGTGATCCCGAGGTCCCGGGCCTGGAAACTCCCGTCGCCCGTCGGCTGTAGCGCGGTGAGCCGTCCTCTGCAGTAGTCGGTCACGAGGTACATGCCGCGGAGGTCGGGGATGGCGGTGCCGCGGTAGACGAAGCCGCCCGTGATCGCGCAGTTGCCGTCGGCGTGCGACGTCTCGTACACGGGCGGGACCGCCCCTGCCGGCGCGCGGCCCTTGTAGGGGTGCGTCCCCTCGAGGCGATCCCAGCCGAAGTTGTCGCCCCGCCCCGCGTCGCGGCCGTTGGTCGCCGGGACGAAGTCGACCTCCTCCCACTTGTCCTGTCCGACGTCACCGATCCACAGGTCGCCGGTCTCGGCGTCGAACGAGAACCGCCACGGGTTCCGCAGGCCGTACGCCCAGATCTCGGGCTTCACACCCTTGCGACCGACGAACGGGTTGTCGGGCGGCACGCGGTAGGGCGACGCCGACGACGGTGTGGGGTCGATGCGCAGGATCTTGCCGAGACGCGTGTGCAGCGACTGCCCGTTGCCTCCGCGTGCGTGGCCGAAGCCCTGGTCGCCCTCGGAGCCGCCGTCGCCGAAGCCGATGTAGAGGTCGCCGTCCGGACCGAACGCCAGTTGCCCGCCGTTGTGGTTCGGCTCCGGCTGCTTGACGAAGAGGATGAGTCGACGCGTCGAGGGGTCGGCGACGTTGCCCTTCATCGTGAACGCTTCGATGTGACTGTCGCCCGAGCGATCCGTGTAGTCGACGTACATGAGCGTGCCGTCGGGCGAGAACGCGAGCCCGAGGAGGCCTTGTTCCCCTGCCGCGATGGTGTCGGCCGAGATGTCGAGCGCCGGTTGCGACGCGACGCGGCCATTGCGGATCGCCCACACGCGCCCGTCTTGCTGGGCGACGTACAGGGCGTCGTCGCCCGCGCGACTTGCCATGGCCGTCGTGCCGGTGAGCTTTGCCACGCGTGTGAGCGAGACGCGTGGCGTCGGGTCCGCGGCGCGTGCAGGAGACGAGATCGCGCCGAGCGCCGTGCCCGCTACGACGACCGCGGCGACTGCGGTACGCCGGACGGTCATGCGTGGCGCAATGTATCGGCGGGGAAGCGCCGCGCGACCTCGCGTACCATGCACGGTGATGAAGTACGTCGTGCTGGTTCCCGACGGATGTGCCGACGAGCCGATTCCCGCGCTCGACGGTCGCACGCCGCTCGAAGCCGCGCACATGCCGCATCTCGCCGACCTGGCCGCGCGCGGCGAAGTGGGGCTCGCCGCGGTCATTCCCCCCGGCCTCCCCCCCGGGAGCGACGTCGGCAACCTCGCGATCCTCGGCTACGACCCCGCCCGATACCACACCGGCCGCGCCCCGATCGAGGCCGCGGCCATGGGCGTCGAGCTCGGACCCTACGAGGTCGCGTACCGGTGCAACCTCGTCACCATGGACGAAACCGGCACCATGGTCGATTTCGCGGCCGGGCACCTCGACAGCGCGCAGAGCCACCCCATCGTCGCCGCGCTCGACGCCTCGCTCGGCGCGGGGCGCGACGGCGTTCGCTTCTACCCCGGTGTGGAGTACCGGCACCTGTGTGTGCTGCCCGGCGCGTTCGCCGACGCCGACTGCGTCCCGCCGCACGATCTCACGGGCGAACGCGCGATCCTGCCCACGGGCCCCGCCGCCGACCGGCTGATCGCGTTGATGGAGGCGTCGAAGCCGGTCGTGCGCGCGGCCGCAGTCGAGGTCGGTTCCATCGCGACCCAGATCTGGCTGTGGGGGCAAGGAGTGCGCCCGCAGCTCCCCGCGTTCGCGGAGCAATACGGCGTTGACGGGCGTCTGTCGTCCGCAGTGGACCTCGTGCGCGGCCTCGGCGTGCTCACCGGGATCGACGTCGTCGATGTCCCGGGTGCGACGGCCGGTTTCGACAACGACTACGCCGCGCAGCGCGACGCTGCGCTCGCGTCGCTCGCCGACCGCGACTTCTTCCTGCTCCACGTCGAGGCGACCGACGAGGCCGGTCACCAGGGTGACGTGAAGGAAAAGGTCGCCTCGCTCGAGCGATGGGATGCGGACATCATCGGGCCGTTGGTCGACGCGCTCGCCGGCGAGGCATTCCGCGTGCTCTTGATGCCCGACCATGCGACGCCGTGCGCGGCGCGCACGCACACGTCGGCGGCCGTTCCCTACCTCCTGTTCGACTCCCACGTCCCGGGAGAGGGGGGCGCGTACACCGAGCGCGCCGTCGCCGCGTGCCGACCCGTGCCCGCTCACGAGCTCATGTCCCGCCTCGTCGCCGAGCCGTAGCCGCTGCGAACCCACGGCGGCCCACGGTGGATGTTGCTGGTGGGTGGATCCGGCACTAGAGTGTTGTGAACCGCCGGTCGATTCGGGTGCCCCGCTCCATGGGTACCGATCCCGGGTGTCACGTTCTTCGGTGCACCGTTCGATCCCGTGCGGCCGTTCCAGTGTCGTTCCCACGGCGGTGATGTCGATCGCCGAGGGCTGACAAACAGTGCCCGTCGAATCAGGCGACGCAGACCTCTCGTGTCGTCGGCGCGGGCCGAGGAGACAACCTGATGAGTCCCGAGCAGCAGATCGATCGGTCGGTGCTCGCCGGCAAGGACCGTGAGGAGCTCCACACCATCGCCGGAGCGATGGGCGTGAAGGCAGCCACACGGATGCGGAAGGCCGACTTGATCGAAGCCATCCTCACCGCGGCCGACGGCGAGGAGACCACGAACGGCGAGACTGCCGAAGCCCCCAAGTCGCGGCGGGTGCGTTCCACGCGGGCGGCCGAGGTGGGCGACGACGCCATCGCCGCGCTCGCCGAGGAAGAGGATGCGCTCGGGGCCAGCGACGCGTCGGACGACGACGCCGTGCCACGCCCGCGCGTACGGGTCGGGGTGGTCACCACGCCCGCGACGGCCGAGTCGCCCGCCAACGGGGCGACCGCCACCGACGACGCCGAGCACGCGACCGACGTCGCCACGCCGACCCGCATCGATCCCGAGGACGAGCGCCAGTCGTTCGGCGACGGCAACCGCCGGAGCCGGCGGCGCCGCCGCGGCCGAGGCGGCCAGGAGCAGGGCGGCGAACCGCGTCACGTGGAGTTCCAGGGTGAGCCCGTCGAGGTCGTCGGGCTCCTCGATCTCCGAGACGAGGGCTACGGCTTCCTTCGCGCCGGCGGGTACCTGCCGGGGCCGAAGGACGTCTACGTGTCCGCGTCACAGGTGCGGCGGTTCGCGCTCCGCAAGGGTGACTACGTGCGCGGGTCCTCGCGCCCCCAGGCGAGCAACGAGAAGTACCCCGCGCTGTTGCGGGTCGACGAGATCAACGGCATGACGCCCGACGACGCGCGCAACCGGCCGAAGTTCGAGGACCTCACGCCGCTGTTCCCCGACTCCCGGCTCAGCCTCGAGCTTGCCGACGAGCCGCAGGAGATCCTGGGGCGCATCGTCGACCTGATCTCGCCGATCGGCAAGGGTCAGCGGGGGATGATCGTGTCGCCGTCGAAGGCGGGAAAGACCACGATCCTCAAACAGTTCGTGCACGCCGTCGAGCGGAACAACCCCGAGGTGCACCTCATGGTGTTGCTCGTCGACGAGCGGCCGGAAGAGGTCACCGACATGCGCCGTCACGTCCTGCGCGGCGAGGTCGTCGCCAGCACGTTCGACCGGCCTGCCGACGAACACACGCAAGTCGCGGAGCTCGCCATCGAGCGTGCCAAGCGGCTCGTGGAGATGGGTACCGACGTCGTGATCGTGCTCGACGGCATCACGCGGCTCGCTCGGGCGTACAACCTGGCCGCGCCCACGTCCGGCCGCATCATGTCGGGCGGCGTCGATTCGACGGCCTTGTACCCGCCGAAGAAGTTCTTCGGTGCTGCCCGCAACGTCGAAGAAGGCGGGTCGCTCACGATCATCGCCACCGCACTCATCGAGAGCGGGAGCCGGATGGACGAGGTGATCTTCGAGGAGTTCAAGGGCACCGGCAACATGGAGCTGCGCCTCGACCGTCACCTCGCGGAACGGCGCATCTACCCGGCGATCGACGTCGAGGCGTCGAGCACCCGTCACGAGGAGCTGCTGTTCGACCGCCAGCAGCTCCAGCAGGTGTGGAAGCTCCGCCGGGTGCTGAACGCGCTCGAAGAGGGGAAGGGGCTCGAGCTCCTCATCGACAAGATCCGCACCACGAAGAGCAACGACGAGTTCCTGTCCGAGATCGCCAAGGCGCCCACGCCGGGGTCGTGATCGCGCCGGGCGTCTCGTCTCGGCGGGGCCCCGCCATCCGCTCATCGCTCCGGCCTGACTCCTGCGGCGCTCGCCGCGGCTCGGGATACCCGAGCCGCGGGCGCTCGCTCCGGTCACTGCATCTGCTCGGGCCGTCGCCGGTCCTCGCCGCACAATTGGGAATCTCTTTGAAGTCCTCGCTGTTTCCCGCCGATCAGCGGCTCGTAGAATGGGTGGTCATATGAAGACGGGGATTCATCCTGAGTACGTGGAGTGCCGGGTGCACTGTTCGTGTGGGAACGAGTTCGTGACCCGCAGCACGGTGCCCGAGCTCCGCGTGGAGCTGTGCTCCGAGTGCCACCCCTTCTACACGGGCAAGCAGAAGCTCGTCGACACCGGCGGCCGGGTGGAGCGGTTCGAGCGGCGCTACGCCAAGTCCAAGGCTGCGAAGAAGAGCTGACGTGAGCTCGGGCTCCCGCGCACCCCGCTACATGGGGGGCCAGGCTGTCGTCGAAGGCGTGATGATGCGCGGGGAGCACTCGTGGGCGGTCGCGGTGCGCAAGCCGGAAGGCGGCATCGAGGTCGACGTCAAGGACGCGCCGAAGTGGGCCGAGCGCTACTCCAGGGTCCCGCTGGTCCGCGGGGTGACGGCGCTCGCCGAATCGATGGCGCTCGGGTTCAAGGCGCTCACGTGGTCGGCCAACCGGCAGATGCCGGAAGAGGAACAGATCTCGAGCCGCGCGATGGGATGGACGATCGGCGTCGCGCTCGCGTTCTTCGTCGGCGTGTTCATCCTCATGCCCGCGCTGGCCGCGAACGGGCTCGGCGACCTCCTCGGTCTCGACGGTTTCTGGTTCCACGTCGCCGAAGGCGCGCTGCGGCTCGGGATCTTCCTCGCGTACCTGTTGCTCATCGGAGCCATCCCCGACATCAAGCGGGTGTTCCAGTACCACGGCGCCGAGCACAAGGCGATCGCCGCCTACGAGAACGACGTCGAGCTCACGCCCGAGTCGGCGCAGCGGTTCAGCACGGAGCACGTGCGGTGCGGCACGAACTTCCTGCTCACGGTGATGGTCGTGACGATCATCGTGTACTCGTTCGTGGGTCGGCCCGGATGGCTGCTGCTCATCGCGTCGCGGCTCGTCCTGATCCCGCTGATTGCCGGCCTGAGCTACGAGGTGATCCGG
>DASPTH010000202.1:0-7672 GCA_035623515.1 Acidimicrobiia bacterium | reverse complement strand
CGAACGTCCCGAAGGGCGGCGGCCGGCGCCCGCGGCGAACGAGCGCCGCGAGTGAGCTCGCCGGAGCAGCGAACGTCCCGAAGGGCGGCGGCGGGTATCCCGCCGCCGAGTGAGCGCGACATCAGAAGTTGGTGATCGCGCCGAGCTCGGCGCCCTGGGCGAGACGCGCGTACTTCGCCAGGAACCCGCTCGTGTACCGGGGCTCGAGCGGCTTCCACGTGGCGCGGCGGCGCGCGAGCTCGGCATCGTCGACGAGGAGGTCGATGGTGTGCGCGACCGCGTCGATCACGATGCGGTCGCCCTCGGCGACGAGCGCGATCGGGCCCCCGTCCACCGCTTCCGGTGCGACGTGGCCGACGCAGAAGCCGTGGGTGCCGCCGGAGAATCGCCCGTCGGTGACGAGCGCGGCGTCGGCACCGCGTCCGGCGCCCTTCATGGCACCGGTGACCGCGAGCATCTCGCGCATACCCGGTCCGCCCTTGGGGCCCTCGTACCTGATCACCACGACGTCGCCCGGCTGGATTCGGCCCGCGAGGATCGCTTCCATGGCGAACTCCTCGCCGTCGAACACCCGGGCGGTGCCCTCGAAGCGCATGTCGTCGATACCGGCGACCTTCACGACGCCGCCGTTCGGCGCCAGCGAGCCGCGCAACACCGCGATGCCACCCTGGGCGTGGATCGGGTGGTCGAGCGGGTGGACGACGTCGCCGTCGGGGCGGGGCGGATCGAGGTCGGCGAGGTTCTCGGCGACCGTCTTGCCGGTGACGGTGAGGCAGTCGCCGTGCAGCAGGCCGTGGTCGAGCAGCTCGCGCATGACGACCTCCACGCCGCCGACCCGGTCGAGGTCGACCATGTGGTACTTGCCGTGCGGCTTCATGTCGGCGATGTGCGGGACCCGGGCGCCGACGCGGTTGAAGTCGTCGAGCTCGAGCTCGACGCCCGCCTCGTGCGCGATCGCGAGCAGGTGCAGCACACCGTTGGTGGAACCGCCGAGGGCCATCGTGACGGCGATCGCGTTGTCGAAGGCCTCCCGCGTCATGATCTGACGGGGCCGGATGCCCCGAGCGACGAGGTTCACGACCGCTCGGCCGGACGCGTAGGCGAAGTCGTCCCGCCGGCGATCGACGGCGGGCGCGGTCGAGCTCCCGGGGAGCGCCATGCCGATGGCCTCGGCGATCGCCGCCATCGTGTTGGCGGTGAACATGCCCGCGCACGAGCCCTCCGTGGGGCAGGCCCGGCGCTCGATCTCGCCGAGCTCGTTCTCCGTGATGGTGCCGGCGGCACACGCGCCCACCGCCTCGAACACGCTCACCACGTCGAGGGCCTGGTCCTTGTAGTGACCGGGCAGGATCGACCCGCCGTAGAGGAAGACCGACGGCACGTTCGTGCGCGCCGACGCCATGAGCATCCCCGGCAGGCTCTTGTCACAGCCCGCGAAGGTCACCAGGGCGTCGAGACGCTCCGAATGGACCATGCACTCCACCGAGTCGGCGATGATCTCGCGGCTCACCAGCGAGCCCCGCATGCCCTCGTGGCCCATCGAGATGCCGTCGCTCACCGCGATGGTGACGAACTCGAGCGGGAACCCGCCGGCCGCCCGCACTCCGTCCTTGGCCCGCTTGGCGAGCCGGTCGAGGGGCATGTTGCAGGGGGTGACCTCGTTCCAGCTCGACGCCACGCCCACCTGGCTCTTGCCCCAGTCGTCGTCGGTCATGCCCACGGCGCGGAGCATCGCCCGGGCACCGGCGCGCTCCATGCCGTCGGTGACCTCGAAGCTGTGCGGCTTCATGTTCTCCGTCATGACCAGTCTCCCGCTCTCGGCCCGTGCCGCCGCTCGCCCTCGGGAGCGTACCCTCGTGTCATGAGCGTTCTCGTTGCCACGTCGGACGGCTACCACATCTTCACGTCGTCGGGGGAACACCTCGCCGCGCTCGAGGGCCACGCGGTCGACGGTCTCGCGTCGGGGCCCGAGGCGACATGGGTCGCGATCGTCGATCGTCGCGAGGTGTGGCAGCACACCGCCGACGGCGAGTGGCGCACGCTCGCGGCGGCCGACGTCGACCTGTCGTCGGTGGTCACGGTGTCCGGGGTCGTGTTCGCCGGGACGTACGACGCGCGGTTGCTCCGCCTCGACGGCGACGTGCTCGTCCCCGTCGAGGCGTTCGACCACATCTCCAACCGCGACGAGTGGCACCAGGTCGGCCCGGCACTCAACGTTCGGTCGATGAGCGTCACGTGCGACGAGCAGGTGTTCCTCGCCAACGTGCACGTCGGCGGGATCCAGCGGTCCACCGACGGCGGGCGATCGTGGGCGCCGACGCTCCCCGTCGACCACGACGTGCACGAGGTGCGCGCACACCCCACGATGCCGGAAGTCGTGATGGCGGCAGCCGCCGTCGGTCTCTGTGTCAGCACCGACGCCGGCGCGACCTGGTCGGTCGTCACCGACGGCCTCCCGATGACCTACGCCCGTGCGGTGAACTTCATCGACGACGACGTGCTGCTGAGCATCTCCGACGGACCGCGGGCCACGCGCGCCGCGATCTTCCGGCGGCCAGTGGCCGGAGGCTCGCTGGAGCGGGTCGACGCCGGCCTCGGCGACCATCTCACCGGCAACGTCGACACGCGCTGCCTCGCGACCGGTAAGGGACGTGCCGCCCTCGCCGACGGCGCCGGCAACGTCTGGCTCTCGCAACACGGAGTCGTTGGATGGGAACGGCTGGCGGACGGGCTCCCGTTCGTCTCGGGTGTCGCGATCGCTTGAGTGCCGGAACACGGGGCGCTGAGGGCGACCGAAGTACGATTCCCCGCCGTGACCAGCCTCGTGCGGACGCGTCCATGAGCACGCCACCCTTCGGCATCGGGCTGGCCGACGGACCCGGCGTGGTGCCCCGGACCTTCGCCTGGAGCGGGACGCCCCGCGGACCGCGCATGCGCTGGTTCGCCGACGGGCTGCGGACTGCGATGCTCGACCAGGGCTACATCGAGGTCCCGAAGGCGGGGCCCGACGTCGCGGTGGTGCTGCACTTCCTCGATCCCGACGCGGCTCGCCCATACCGGAGGAAGAACGCCCCCACGTTCGTGGTCGCGCTCGCCGAGCTCCCCGCACCGCCCGACGACGTGCTGCGCACGGGCTACCCGCTCCTCGTCCGGGGTCTGGCGAACCTGTGCATGATGGTGAGCCCGTACGCCCAAGGTTCGATCGCGCACTTCGTGACGCTCGAGCAAGGGACGTACGCCATCGACACGGGCGCCGGCGACGACCAGTACTTCTTCAAGACGGTGTTCTCACGCGTGGAGCCGCTGGCGACGTCGCGCCTCGTCATCGGCAACGAATTCACACCCGACCTTCCCGCGCCGCTCTGGGAGGGCGACGACGTCACGCGCCAGATCACGCGCGCGGGCGAGCAACTGGCGGCGCTCGACCTGCTCCCGGCCGCCTTCCCGATCGAGGAGATCCTGTCGGCGCGCGACCTCCGGCACGTCAAGCTGCTCTACGGCATCGGTGGGCTGAGCTACGGCAACGTGAGCGCCCGGCGCGTCCCGCCGCCGGGTGAACCCGAGACGCAGTTCTGGATGAGCGCGAGTGGCGTCGACAAGTCGTCGTTGCACGAGATCGGTCGTGACATCCTCCTCGTCACCGGGCACGACTCGGTGCGCGACGTGATGCTGCTGCGGGTCCCACCCAACGTCGAGCCGCGGCGCGTGTCGGTGGACGCCATCGAGCACTGGATGATCTACCGCGAGCACCCTGACGTGAACGCGATCCTGCACGTCCACGCCTGGATCGAGGGTACGGCCGCCACCGAGATCAACTACCCGTGCGGCACGGTGGAGCTCGCGGAGTCGGTTGCCGAGCTCGTGCGCCAGGCACCCGACCCGTCCCGCGCCGTCGTCGGCCAGCGCAACCACGGCCTCACGATCACCGGCCACAGCCTCGACGAGATCTTCGAGCGTATCGACGGCAAGGTCGTCCGCAAGGTCCCGATGGACTGAACCCGGATTCGTTGCTCCTCGGCTTTCGCTTTCCGAAAGTCAAGGAGCACCGAATCGGTCCGGCCGCGTTGCGTATGCATCGCGCAGCCATCGGATCACACGCTGCGAGTCGTGCCTGCACGCGTTCCACGTGACTGGCAGCACGGCCCAACCCGCGGCTGCGAACTCCGCGAACCGATCCTGGTTCTTGCCCCACCTCGAGCCCTCGTGGAACTGGCGACCCTCGCACTCGAGACCGAGCTTCCGCTCACGCCAGGCGAAGTCGAGTCGGTAGCGGTTGCCCGCCAGAACGACCCAGTACTGCCGCGCTGGTAGCGGCAGACCGCTCTCGCGGATCAGCATCCACGCGACCCCTTCGAGCGCAGACTCGAGCGGGCGACCATCACCCCGGGTCCCCAGGAGCGTTGCGAGCCGGCCGGTGCCCGTACGACCGGACGCGCGGAGCGCGTTGACGCGCCGGGTGAGGTGTTCGGGGTTCACCAGCCGCTGCCTGATGAGATCCTCGGCCACTGCCAGGAGGCGGTCGTCTTCGAGCCGCCCCGAGACATCGATCAACGTCCGGAGTGGGCTCGTGATCGAAATCGGGCCCACGTTGCTCAGGTCTTCGCCCTCCAGGGTCGGGCCCCGGTGCACGATCACCGAATCCGAGCGGATCCTCCTCTTCGTCGGAACCCAGAGCTCGACGGCTCTCCGACCACGCACCTCGGCGAACCGCCAGAGCGCGGCCGCCGTCCCGTGCGAGATCGCAGCGTCGCTGCCACCCCAGAGCAGAGCAGACATTGCCGACTGCTCGCGAGACGATGGCGCTCCCGCGATCCGATACACGCGCGGCAGAATCCGCTCCCAACTGCCGGCAGCGACTCGGCGCGTGATCGCGGCGTCGGAGAAGCCCGCCGCGCGAGCCTGCGCCTGCGAGATGACGCCGTACTGCTCGCCGGCGAGGGCTCGAATCGCCGATTCTCTGCTCGCTGACTTTCGGTTTCCGCAAGTCATGGAGCAATGAAACCGCGGGGGTGTGTCAGCTACCGGCGAGGCGCTCCTGGATGAGGCGCGTGAGCAGCTGCGGGTTGCCCTGGCCCTTCGTCGCGCGCATTGCCAGGCCCATGAGCGCCTGGACCTTCTTGTTGCGCGCCTTGTCGTCGGCGGCGGCGCGGTACTCCTCGACGAGCTTCGAGTTCTCCGCGAAGAGCGTGTCGAGCACCGCGCCGAGCTCCGATTCGTCGCTCACCTGGGCGAGTCCCCGCTCGTCGACCACCTGCCTCGGCCGTTTGGGCTCGGTGAGGCACTCGGCGAGCACGTCCTTCGCCTGCCCGCGGTTCACGACGCCGTCGGCAACCAGGCCCACGAGCTCGGCGAGCCCGTCGGGCGCGAGCGGCACCACCTCGATCGACAACCCGGTCTCGTTCAGGTGCGCGAGCACGTCGCCGATGCACCAGTTCACGACGTCCTTGGGCGTGCCCGAGTGCAGCGCGAGCACCGCCGCCTCGGCGTACTCCGCCAGCCCCGGTGTGGCCACCAGCACGCGCGAGTCGCCGTCGCTGATGCCCCATTCCTCCACGAGCCGCGCCCGGCGCGCGGCCGGGAGCTCCGGCATCGCGGCACGGGTGCGCTCGCGCATCTCGTCGGTCGGTGCGATGGGCACGAGGTCGGGTTCCGGGAAGTAGCGGTAGTCGGACGAGCCCTCCTTCGTGCGCATCGAGTGCGTCCGGCCGTCGGCCTCGTCCCAGTGACGCGTCTCCTGCACGAGCGTGTCGCCGGCGTCGAGCACCGCGGTCTGCCGCTCGATCTCGAAGTCGATGGCGCGGCCGAGTGACCGCAGCGAGTTCATGTTCTTGACCTCGACCTTCACGCCCAGTTCGTCGCTTCCGCGCGGCCGCACCGAGACGTTGGCGTCGATCCGCAACGAGCCCTCCTCGAGCTTCACGTCGGACGCGCCGATCGCCTGCAACGTCGCGCGCAACTCCATGACGTAGGCGCGCGCCTGGTCCGAGCTGCGAAGGTCGGGCCGACTCACGATCTCCATGAGCGGGACACCGGCGCGGTTGTAGTCGACGAGCGAGTACGCGGCCTCGTGGATCCGACCACCACCTCCGACGTGGATGGTCTTGCCGGTGTCCTCCTCCAAGTGGGCGCGTTCGATGCCGATGCGCGCGCCGTCGATGCCGATCCAGCCGTCGACGGTGATCGGCGACTCGTACTGCGAGATCTGGTAGTCCTTCGGCATGTCCGGGTAGAAGTAGTTCTTCCGGGCGAAGATCGACTGTGGCGGCACGCGCAAGTGCACCGCCTCCGCGAACCGGAGCACGAGCTCGACCGCCTGCTCGTTGAGGACGGGGAGCGAACCCGGCAGTCCGAGGCACACCGGGCAGATGCGCGTGTTCGGCTCCCCGCCGAACTCGTTCACGCAGCCGCAGAACATCTTCGTGGCCGTGGAGAGCTCGACGTGCACCTCGAGCCCGATCACCGGCTCGTAGACGACGCGCTCGCCGACTGCGCTCACGGTGCGCTCGCCTCGAGCACACGCGCGGCTCGGAACATGACCGACTCGCCGAGCGCGGGTGCCAGCACCTGGACGCCCACCGGCAGGTCGTCCTCACCGGAGCCGAACGGCACACTCATCGCGGGATGGCCGGCGAGGTTCGTCGGGATCGTGCAGATGTCGGAGAGGTACATCGTCAGGGGGTCCGCCGTCTTGGCACCGAGCGCGAACGCCACCGTCGGCGACGTGGGCGACAGCAGGACGTCGAACTGCGCGTACGCGCGCGCGAAGTCACGGATGATCAGCGTGCGGACGCGCTGAGCCTGGCCGTAGTACGCGTCGTAGTAGCCGGCCGACAGCGCGTAGGTCCCGAGCATGATGCGCCGTTTCACCTCGGGCCCGAAGCCGGCGTCGCGCGTGCGGGCGTTCATACCAGCGACGTCGTCGCCGTCGACGCGGAGCCCGTACCGCACCCCGTCGTACCGCGCGAGGTTCGACGACGCCTCGGCGGGCGCGATGAGGTAGTAGGCCGACAAGCCGTAGACGGCACTCGGGACGCTGACCCGATCGACCACCGCGCCGCCCTTCTCCAACGAGAGCGCGCCCTGCTCGACGGCCGCGAGCACCTCGGGCGAGATTCCGTCCGCGTCGGTGAGCTCCTCGATGATCCCCACCCGGAGCCCGTCGATGCCGTGGTCGACCACCGGGAGCAGCGGTTCGTGGGGCTCGGCGATCGAGGTGGAGTCCGCCGGGTCGTGTCCTGCGATGACGTCGAGAAGCAGCGCCGCGTCGGCGACCGTCGTGGCGAAGGGTCCGATCTGGTCGAGCGAGCTGGCGAAGGCGACGAGCCCGTAGCGAGACACCTTGCCGTACGTCGGCTTCGCGCCGACAACCCCACACAGCGCGGCGGGCTGGCGGATGGAACCGCCCGTGTCGGAGCCCAACCCGAGCGGGGCGTAGCCCGCGGCGACGGCGGCCGCCGACCCTCCGCTCGAGCCGCCGGGGACGCGCGACGGATTGCGCGGGTTGCGGGTGGCGCCGAACGCCGAGTTCTCGGTGGAGCTGCCCATCGCGAACTCGTCGAGATTCGTCTTGCCGACCTCGACTGCGCCGGCGTCGCGGACGCGTTTCACAACCGTGGCGTCATACGGCGGGTGCCAGCCCTCGAGGATCCGGGACGAACACGTGGTTGCGACG
>DASPTH010000200.1:0-10660 GCA_035623515.1 Acidimicrobiia bacterium | reverse complement strand
CGTCCGGTACCGGCTGCTCGAAACGCTCCGCGCGTACGCCCGCGAACGCCTCGATCACCGGAGCAATCCCGACACGTGGCGTCACCGCCACGCGCAGTACTACGCCGCGTTCGCGGAGGACCTCGCGCCCGCGCTGCTCGGGCCCGACGAGCTGGAGTGCCGCGAGCGTCTGGTCGCCGACCTCGACAACCTCCGCGCCGCGGTCGTGTGGGCGCTCGACCGCGACGACGTCGCCGAACGCGACCTCGGCGCCCGCATCGTCGCTGCGCTCGGCATCGAGTCACAGCTCAATGGCGTCCTCGGGATCGGCGCGTGGGCGGACCGCGCGACACGCGTCGAGTTGCGAGGGTCGACACCGTCGACCCTCGCCGCCGTGTTCGGTGCCGCCGCCTGGGAGGCGATCGATCGTGGGGACATGGAGCGCGCAGAGCAACTCGCGCGCCAGTCTCTGCAGGTGGGCGCGCCCGACTACGTCTCCGTGCACGAGGCCTACATGACCCTCGCGTGCGTGGAGGGGTTCGCCGGACGGGCGGAGCCGGCCTTGGCGTGGATGGAGCAAGCCCTCGAGGCGGCCGACGAGCACGACGCCGGGCCCTGGGTGAAGATCGCGAACCGGGGGGCCGCGGCGTTCTTCGCGTCGGTGGTGGGCGATTTCGAGGCCGGCAGGAAGTACGCCGAGGAATCGCTGCGCGCGGCGCGGGCGGTGGGGAACCCGTCGGCGACCGTGGCCGGGCTGAGCCAGGTCGGGTATGCCCTGTGGCGCGACGAACCCGAGCGGGCGCTCGACGCACTGCTCGAGGGCGTCGCACTCTCGGAGCACCGAACGATGAACGTGATGCTCGCCCCCTCGCTGTCCTTGGCCGCGCGGCTCGAGGCGCGCAAGGGCGACGTGGACAGCGCGGTGCGTCACCTCCGCGAGGCGGTGGCGCACTCCGACGAGAACGGTGACGACACGACGTTGTTCAGCACCTACGACCGCGCCATCCGCGTCTTCGCCGAACTCGGCCGACCCGAGCCGGCGGCGGTGCTCGCGGGCGTGGTGACCGTCGGCCCGTTTCGCCACCTCACCACGATCGGCGTGGGACCCGAGGCGGACGACCGCGAGACGATGCTCACGCGTGCACGAACCGAACTCGGGGAGGACGCGTACCGAGACGCGGTCACACGCGGCGCAGGAATGGCGCACGACCAGGTCCTCGACTACGTCCTCGAGGAGTTGTCGGATGCCTGAGCTGCCGACCGGGACGGTCACGTTCCTGTTCACGGACCTCGAGGGCTCGACGCGCCTCTGGCAGGAGCACCCGGAGGCGATGAAGGACGCGCTCGCGCGTCACGACGAGATCCTGCGTGTCGCGATCACAGCCCACGACGGTCACGTGGTGAAGATGACGGGCGACGGTGCACACGCTGCCTTTGCCGACGCGACCAGCGCAGTGCGGGCGGCGCGCGACGCGCAGGTCGCGCTCGCGGGCGAAGAGTGGGGTGAGACCGGGCCGCTGCGCGTGCGCATGGGCGTGCACACCGGCCCCGCCGAGGCGCGCGATGGCGACTACTACGGCACCGCGGTGAACCGCGCCGCTCGTCTCATGAGCGCGTCGCACGGCGGCCAGGTCGTCGTCTCGCTCACCACCCAGGAGGTGCTCCTCGACGCCGGTGCGGGCGTCGACCTCGCCGACCTCGGCGAGCACCGTCTCCGCGACCTGTCGCGCGCGGAGCGCGTCTTCCAGTTGCGCGGCGACGGCATCGACCAGGCCTTCCCGCCGCTGCGGTCGCTGGAAGCTGTCCCCGGCAACCTGCCCGCCCAGCTCAGCTCGTTCGTCGGACGTGAGGACGAGCTGCGGGCGGTCGCGAAGGAATTCGAGCGCTCCCGCCTCGTGACCCTCACCGGTGTCGGTGGCGTCGGGAAGACGCGTTTGTCGGTGCAAGCGGCCGCAGAGATCGCGCCGCGCTTCCCCGAGGGCGTGTGGTTCTGCGAGTTGGCGGCCGCGACCGATACGGGGACGCTCCTCCAGGTCGTGGCGGCGACGGTCGGGGCCGCGCCGCGGCCGGGCGCGTCGATGGAAGACAGCATCATCGAGTTCCTCGCGTCCCGGCGCGTGCTGCTCGTGCTCGACAACTGCGAGCACCTCCTCGACGCCGCGGGGAGGCTCGCCGAACGCCTGCTGCAGTCGTGCCCCGACGTGCGCATCCTCGCCACGAGCCGTGAAGGCCTCGCAGTCGAGGGCGAACGCGTCCGGCCGCTGCGCTCCCTCGCGTCGCCCGATACCGACTCCTCGTCCGAGTCGGTCCTCACGTACGCCGCCCCCCTGCTGTTCGCCGAACGGGCGGAGGCGGCGCGCCCCGGTTTCCTGATCGACGCGGGCAGTGCTGCGACCGTCGTGGAGATCTGCCGCAGACTCGACGGCATCCCGCTCGCCATCGAGCTCGCGGCGGCGCGTGTGGCCGCGATGACACCGGCCGAGATCGCCGGGCACCTCGACGAGCGATTCCGGCTGCTCACGGGCGGCCGCCGCACCGCGGTCGAACGCCACCAGACGCTGCGGGCCACGATGGACTGGTCGTACTCGCTGCTCGCCGAGAGCGAGCGCACCGTCTTCGACCGGCTGGGCGTGTTCGCGGGTTCCTTCGACGCCGCCGCCGCCACCGCGGTCGCGGGCGGTGAGGGCGTCGAGGCGTGGGACGTGATCGACGCCCTCGGCAGCCTCGTCTCGAAGTCGTTGGTCGACGCCGAGGACGCCGACGACGGCACGACCCGGTACCAGCTGCTCGAGACGATGCGGCAGTACGCGCGGGAGCGGCTCGACGAGCGCAGCGAAGCCGACCCGCGCCGCCTCCGCCACGCCGAGTACTTCGCCGAGTTCGCCGAGGTCGCAGGTCCCGGCCTGCTCGGGCCCGACGAGTTCCTCTGGCGCGCTCGGCTGACCCGAGAGCTCGACAACCTGCGTGCCGCGCTCACGTGGTCGCTCGACTCGGGGAACGACGACGACGGCGAGTTGGCGGTGCGCATCGTCGGCGCCCTCGCCGCGCAGGCAACACTCGACCGCGTGTCGGGCCTTGCCGCCTGGGCCGAGCGGACACGCGAGCGTGCCGAGCGCTCGACACCCGAGCGCCGCGTCGCGGTGATCGGCGCGGCCGCCTGGGACGCGGTGATGGCAGGCGACTACACCCGCGCGAGAGCGCTCGGTGAGTCCGCCGCCGACGTCGACATCCCCGTCTGGGGGACGGAGATGGGCCTCGGACCAGTCGGCGCGCTCGCGCTCGCGGCGATGTACTCGGGAGAGTACGACGAAGCCCGCCGCCTGCTGGACACCTACGCGCCGAAGATCTCGACCGGCACCGCCACCGACCGACCGACGCTGTGGTCCGTCACCCTCGCGACGACCCGGGTGATTGTGGACGTGCTCGAGGGTCGCCTCTCGGACGCCCGTGCTGCGTCCGAAACAGCACTGATGAGTGCCCGCCGCAGTCAGAGCCCGTCGGCGCTCGCGCTCGCGCTGTACACGCGCGGCTGGGCCCTCATGTACTCGGATCCCGACGGTGCGCTCGCGAGCTTCGCCGAGTCGGTCGCGCTCGTGCACGCGGGCGCGACCGACATGCTGCTCGCGCACTGCTTGGCGCGCGCCGCCGCCCTACGCGGCGAGCGCAGCGATCCCGAGGCGGTGCGCTCGATCGCCGAGGCCGTCGCGTTCGCGCACGACGTCGGCTCGCGCATCACCCTGATGGGAGTGCTCGACTATTCGGTCGACGTGCTCGTCGCGTTCGCCCGAGCCGAGGCCGCCGCGATCGTCGACGGCGCCCTGGTCGCGGGCCGCATCGTCGCGCTCAACCCGGTCGAAGGACCCGAGCTCGAGCGGAGGGAGCGATCGCGAGCCCGTGGACGCGACGAGCTCGGCAGCGCTGAGTACGACGAAGCCTTCGCCCGCGGTGCGGCGATGGAGTACGACGAACTGCTCGCGTACTTGCGTGCGGAGTTCGACGCTCTGCTCTCGGAGCTGACGGATGCCTGACCTGCCGACCGGCACGGTCACCTTCTTGTTCACCGACCTCGAGGGGTCGACGCGCCTGTGGCAGGAGCACCCGGAGGCGATGAAGCCCGCCCTGGCGCGTCACGACGAGATCCTGCGCAGCGCCGTCGCCGCGCACGACGGGCACGTCGTGAAGACGACCGGCGACGGTGCCCACGCCGCGTTCGCCGACGCCCGGTCCGCCCTCCTCGCTGCTCGCGCGGCACAGCTCGCGCTCGCGAGCGAGACGTGGGGCACGACCGGACCGTTACGAGTGCGGATCGGCGTCCACACCGGTCCCGCCGAGCTTCGCGACGGCGACTACTACGGCACCGCGGTGAACCGGGCTGCCCGGCTCATGTCCGTCGCGCACGGAGGCCAGGTGGTCGTGTCGCTCACCACCGAGGAGCTCGTGCGCGACGACCTCGCCGACGGCACGTCGCTGCGCGACCTCGGCGATCACCAGCTCCGCGACCTCGCCCGCGCCGAGCGAGTGTTCCAACTCTGCGCGAGCGGCCTACAGGCCGATTTCCCGCCGCTGCAGTCGCTCGACGCGTATGCCGGCAACCTGCCCGCGCAGCTCACCTCGTTCGTCGGGCGCCAGGAGGAGCTGTCGGCGGTCGGCGACGTGCTCCGCGCGTCACGGCTCGTCACGCTGACCGGGGTCGGCGGCGTCGGCAAGACCCGCCTCGCCCTCCAGACGGCCGCCGAGCTGCTCCCGGAGTTGCCCGATGGCGCGTGGTTCTGCGAGCTGGCCGCCGCGACCGACGCCGAGACGCTCGTCCAGATCGTGGCGGCGACCCTGGGCGCGCCGCCGCGCGCCGGAACCGCCCTCGACGGGAGCGTGCTCGACTTCCTCCGCACGAGGCGAGCGCTGCTGATCCTCGACAACTGCGAGCACCTGCTCGACACCGCGGCCGAGCTGGCCGAGCGGATCCTGCAGTCGTGCCCGGGCGTGCGGATCCTCGCGACCAGCCGGGAGGGCCTCGCGGTGGCGGGGGAACAGGTGCGACCGCTCCGCTCGTTGTCGGCCCTCGATGCCGAGCAGCTCCTCGCCGAGCGCGCCCGTGCGGTCGCGCCGCAGTTCGCGGTCACCGCCGGCAACGAGGCCGCCGTCGGCGAGATCTGCCGACGCCTCGACGGGATCCCGCTCGCCATCGAGTTGGCGGCGGCGCGCTTGGAGGCCATGAGCCCGGTCGAGATCGCGCAGCTCCTCGACGAGCGCTTCCGGCTCCTCACCGGTGGTCGCCGCACCGCGGTGGAACGGCACCAGACGCTCCGCGCCACCGTCGACTGGTCGTACTCCTTGCTCGACGAGACCGACCGCACGGTCTACGAGCGGCTCGGCGTCTTCGCGGGCTCGTTCGACGGCTCCGCCGCGGCTGCCGTCGTGAGCGGTGACGGCGCCGAGGACTGGGACGTGCGGGAGACGCTCGGCCGCCTCGTGCGGCGGTCCATGCTCGTGGCCGAGCCCCGCGACACTGGCGCCACCCGCTATTCGATGCTCGAGACGCTGCGGCAGTACGCGCGCGAGCGCCTCGACGACTCGGGCGTCGGCGACCGGTGGCGCCGACGCCATGCCGAGCACTACGCCAACCTCGCCGGTGAGTTCGGGCCCGGGCTGCGCGGCGCCGACGAGCTCAGCGTCCGGGCGCGCGTGCGGGAGGAGCTCGACAACCTCCGCGCCGCGGTGAACTGGGCACTGGACTGCAACGAACGCGACGACATCGAGTGCGGGATCGCCATCATCGCCGAGCTCGGCAACGCGGCGTCCGCCGACGTCGCGAGCGGGATCGGGGTGTGGGCCGGTCGCGCCGTCCCCGCGGCAGACGGGTCGACGCCCGGGCGCCGACACGCGGTGCTCGGCGCGGCCGCGTACACGGCGATGCAATCCGGTGGCGACCCGCAGCGCGCCCGCGCCCTCGCGCTCGATGCCCTGCGCGACGGCGTGCCGGCCGACTCACCGAACGCGCTCCTCGCGCACAACGCCCTCGCGATGTCCGAGGGGTACCTCACGGGCTGGACGACCGGTATCGCCGTGATGCTGGGGGCACCCGCCGACCTCGCCGCCGTCCCCGACAACGGCTACTACGCGTCGGCGATGCTTGCCACGACCGCCACGATGATGGTGGTCAACGGCGATCGTGCCGCCGCGCGGCCGCTGGCCGACCTCGCGCTCACGCGTGCTCGGCAGATCCGCAACCCGACCTGCCTCGCGCTGGCGCTGTTCACGGTCGGCTGGATCGAGTGGGAGGAGAACCCGGCCGCGGCGCTCACCGCGATCGAGGAGAGCACCGCCCTCACACGGGCCGGAGCCGTCGACGGTGCGCTCGGCACCGCGCTGGGCCTCGCGGCCCGGATCCGCGCCCGGCTCGGCGACGCGACGGGCGCGTGCCGCGCGCTCCGCGAGGCGGTCGAGTACTCGCGGGACGTCGGCGACACCGCCAACCTCGGGTTCGCACTGTTCGAGATGCTCGACGTGCTCGTTGCGAGCGGGCACGCGCGGTTCGCGGCCCGACTCGCCGGCGCGCTGACCGACGGTGTCTTCCGTGACCTGCTCACCCAGGTGGGTGGGGACGAGAGCGGGCGCCGGCAGCGCACGATCGAGCGCGTGCGCGACGAGATCGAACCCGCGGAGTTCGCCGCGGATTGGGCAAGGGGTGCGGCGATGACGCACACCGAGGTCATCGACGTCACGCTCTCCGAGCTCGACGAGCTCCTCGCCGCCGGTGGCGCCGCTCAGCCGGCCTGACCGAACCTCGTCATCCGGTTGTAGACGCCGATCACCGCCTCCGCGTAGTTCGGCGCGGTCGCCCAGTTGCCGTGGCCCATGTCCTCCCACGTGGGCGCCCAGCCCTTGGCGAAGAACGAGTCGAACTTCTGGGCGGCCGCGACCGGGTCGCCCCCGTACAGGTACGGCGACACCGGGTGGTGGAGGTTCGCGGCGCGGGAATCGGAGTCCGCGTAGTTGAGCAACAACTGGATCTGCGCGCGCACCCCGTCGCGCGGCGTGGGGAAGTGGTTCCCGTCGGAGCAGCTGTCGCACCATCCGATGCCCGCGTAATTGTTCGCGGGGGCCGAGCTGAAGCCGGCGGTCTCGATGATCGACTGCGCGAAGGCGAAGTCGCCGCGGACGCCCTCGTCGTTGCCCTCCTGGATGAAGGTCTGCGCGAGGTCCGAGATGCTCGTCTCCAGGTGGGGCGAGTAGCCCTGCGCGTTGTACCAGGCGACGAGCTGGTCGGCGGTGAGGAGCGACGGGCCCATCACCGGGTACCGGCTGGCGCGGAGCGCCCCGATCGCGCGCGCTCGTGCGAGTGCCGCATCGGCCACCGCCACCTTCTGGTTCATGTCCGCCTGGAGCACCTGCTCCTTGGTGACGAGGTCGTCGAGCTGCGCCTTCTGCTGCTGGAGGTCGGCCTCCTCCTGGCGCAGCGTGTCCTGGATCTTGCCGAGCGCGTCGCGCGCCTCGTCGAGCTTGCGCTGTGTGCGCCGCGTGGCCTGGGCGGCGAGGTTCCCGAGCGTCTGGCGGCGCGCGGCGGCGACGACGTCTTCGGTGGCGAGCGAGTCGAGCCCGCTGGTATCGCCGCCGGCGCGATAGAGGGCGACCGCGCGGTCGCGGAGGGTCACCTGGAGCGCGTCACGCTCCGCGGCGAGCTGGGCGCGCTGCTGGTCGAGCTGGGTGATGTGCGCCACGTGGTCGTCGATCGCCGCCTGTGTCGCGTCGCGCTTCTGCGTCGTCGCGGTGAGCTCGTCGGCGACCTGGTGCGCGGCGGCTTGCGCGGCCTCGAGCTCCGCGCGTGCCTGGATCACCTGAGGGTCCGACTCGACGAGATCCTGCTGCGCGTGCGCGGGGGTGGCTACGCCCGTGACCACCGAGGTGAGGACGCACAGGAGCGCGACTCCGCCGCCCACAAGCCGTCGCATTCGCAGCAGCATAGGTACACACAGGCCACATCCGCAACGAACCCCACCACGCTCCGTGGTCGTGCGGGAGTCGGATGCCCCCCGGTAACCTCACCCCGTGAGCCCGAGCTGGGAGCGGCACCTGCCGCCGGGCATGGACGCCCACGACCTCGACCTTCTCGGAGAGGGGTCGCTCCCGGCGGCCTGGGCCCGCCGGTGGGGAACAGCCGGCGACCGGCCGGTGCTCCACGACGCCGGCCGCTGGGTCACCGCCGCCGAGCTCGAGGACCGGTCACGGCGAGTGGCCGGGCGGTTCGCCGCGGCGGGGCTCGCGCCGGGCGACCGCATCGTGACGAGCGCCGAGCCGTCGGCGGCGCTCGTCGTGGCCCACGTGGCCGCGCTGCGGCTCGGCCTCGTCGTCGTGCTGGTGAACACCACGTACCGCGAACGCGAGGTGGCGCACATCGTGCGCGACGCGCGCCCGTCGGCCGCGGTGGTCGACGACCGCCCGCGCGGCGAGTGGATCGAGCGCGCCTCGGCCACACCGGTTCTCGTCGTCGGGCCCGACGTCGAGCTGCCCGACGCCGATCCGCCCCCTCTCGACCGGTGTGCCGCCGACGATCCCGCGATGCTCTGTTATACGTCGGGCACGACCGGAGCGCCCAAGGGTGCGCTGCTCACACACGGGAACATTCTGGCGAGCCCGGCCGCGCTCGCGCTCGCGTGGCGGTGGACGCCCGACGACCGGCTCGTGCTCGCGCTACCCCTGTTCCACGTGCACGGTCTCGGCGTCGGCCTGCACGGGACGCTCCTCGCCGGTGCGTCGGCGGTCCTCCTGTCGCGCTTCGACGCAGGGGCGGTGCTCGACGCCGCCCGCCGCGAATCGGCGACGCTGTTCTTCGGGGTGCCCGCCATGTACGAGCGGCTCCTGCGGTCGGGACGCGCCGGTGAGCTCGGCCGTCTCCGCCTCTGCGTGTCGGGGTCGGCGCCGCTCGCGGCCGACCTGCACGCGAAGATCGCCCAGGCGGCCGGTGTGGCCGTCCTGGAGCGGTACGGCCTCACCGAGACCGTGATGAACGCGTCGAACCCGTACGAGGGCGAGCGGCGCGCCGGTACCGTGGGCTTCCCCCTGCCCGGCGTGGACATCCGTCTCGACGGCGCCGGCGAGATCCTCGTGCGCGGTCCCAACGTGTTCCCCGGCTACTGGGAGCAGCCGGCGGCCACGCGCGCCGCCTTCGTCGACGACGGTTGGTTCGACACCGGCGACGTCGGCGCGCACGATCCGGACGGCTACCTGCGCATCGTGGGCCGGAGCAAGGAGCTCATCATCTCCGGTGGCTACAACGTCTACCCGCGTGAGGTCGAGGACGTGCTGCGCGGCTTCGCCGGCGTCGCCGACGTCGCGGTGGTGGGCGAACCTTCGGACGAGTGGGGCGAGGTCGTCACTGCGGTGATCGTCGCCGACGGTCGCGTCGACGTCGACGCGCTCCTCGAGTTCGCCGCCGCCGAGCTCGCGCCGTACAAGCGGCCGCGCTCGGTGCGTTTCGCCGACGAGATCCCGCGCAACGCGCTCGGCAAGGTGCTCCGGAGCGAGCTCTGAGCGGGCGTGCCCCTCACGCGTCGAGCACGAGCTCGCGCACCGCGGCCAACCGCTCGATGGAGGCCAGCGCGTCGCGTTGGTCGGCGGCGAGCTGGCGGAGGATCACGTCGGTGTAGCCCATCGCCGCGAGCTCACGGAAGCGCGTCGCCACCTCCTCGACGTTGCCGACCACGAACGCGTCCGGGTCGAACCCGCGGTACCCGCCGCGCACGACGGGACCGGCGACGCGCTCGGCGTCGGCGGGGTCGGCGCCCACGTGCACGTCGCGGCGGATGGCGACGGCGGTGGGCGATCGCCCGTGCACGGCGCATCGGTCCCGATGGACCTCGGCCTGCTCGCGGGCCGCGGTGGGTACGACGTCGGCGTTCGCCAGCCACCCCTCGCCCAGGCGCGCGGCACGGTCGATGGCGCGCGCCGCGGACCCGCCGATCCACACCTCGAGCGGCTCCGGCGTCACCGGCGCGACGCGCGCGCCGTCGACCTCCCGGCCCGCCAGGAGCCGCCGGACCGCGGCGAGGCCGCGCTCGAAGCGCTCGACCCGGCCCGAGAGCGACACGCCCGACGCCGCGAACTGCTCGCGGCCGCCCCCGATCGCGGTCTGCAGGATGAACCGCCCGGACGCGATCGCGGCCAGGGTCCCGACCTGCTCGGCGACGAGCAGCGGACTCCACAACGGGAGCAGGAACAGCGCGCCGGCCGGGCGGTCGTCCCACTCGGCGAGCAGGCGGGGGAGGATCGCGACGTTCTGGTAGTAGGGCACGGGCACGTTGTGGTGGTCGCCGACGAAGAGGCTGTCGAGACCGCCCGCCGCGGCGGCACGCGCCCGCTCGACCATCCATCGTGCCCCGACGCGCGCGTCGACCGGCGCATAGCCGCTGCGCAGCGAGACGCCGACGTTCACGAAGCTGCAGCCTCGCGCGATGATGTCGGCCATGGCGACTCCCGACCGTGACCTGCCGGCGCTCGCGCGCCGTCGCTCCGAGCTACGCGAGCGCTACGTGCGCCCGGCCGAGTCGCGCGCCGCCTCGAACGGCCGCGGGGTGCACCACTTGGCGCTCATCTGCGCCGATCCCGAGCGCACCATCCGCTTCTACCAGGACGTGCTCGGCTTCCCGCTCGTCGAGCTGTTCGAGAACCGCGACTACGAGGGCTC
>DASPTH010000195.1:0-8623 GCA_035623515.1 Acidimicrobiia bacterium | reverse complement strand
GATGCGATCCTCGCGTCGGCATGGCGGTGGCACTCGACACACCCCGACGGCTACGCCGACGATCGCGTTTGAGCGACGCGCGGCTCGGGCACCACCCATGCAGCCGCGGAACGCCGCGGACACCGGAGAGAGGTACCAGTGGAACTCGTGCTCTGGCTCATCGCGGTCATCCTCGTGATCGCCGGCATCGTGACCCTGCTCCGCGGGACAATCGCGTTCGGCCTCGTGCTGGTCGTCGTCGGGTTGCTCGTCGGACCCGGTGGCGTCAGCGTCTTCACGTGAGCACCCGTGCTCTGCTACGAACGCCGAGTGACCGATGTGCTGCGAGGGCGGCTCCGCCACGTGAGGAGCGCGCCACCCACGGGTGAACGGACCGAGACCATCGTGCGCGCGCGCAACCTGGTGGTCGAGCAGGTGCTGAGCGGGGCGATCGAACCGCGCGGCTACCTCCAGCCGGAGGACGAGTGGGCCCTCGTGCTCGAGGGTGCCGCCACCCTCGACGTCGAGGGCGAGGCCGTCGAGCTCCGCTCCGGCGACTGGGTGTTCCTGCCCTCCGGGACGCCGCATCGGCTGGTGCGCACCGAGCCGGGGACGAACTGGCTCACCGTGAAGCTGGGGCCCGACGACCGGCCGTGATCACGGCCGTCCCGCGCCGGGGACGTCGACCTGCACCTGCTCGACGCGAGCGCTCATCAGCTCACGCGAGCGATCCGCCTCGCCGAGGGTGTCGGCGGTGAGCAGGTAGAGCGAGGTGCGCCCCGGCCCACCCAGCACACACGCGACCGCGCGGCGCTCGGGTTCGATCTCCACCGTGTCGACGACCTCGCCGCCGGGCCGGACCCGTAGGTAGCGGGCGGCGGTGACGCACGCCGCCCACACCGCGCCTTCGGCGTCGAGGCACATGCCGTCGGGTGCGTGCGGGAGCTCGGCGAACACCGTTCGATCGCGGAGCGCACCGTCGCGATCGATTGCGAACGACGTGAGCTTGCGCCCGGCGCTCTCCGCCACGATCAGCGTCGCGCCGTCGGGCGTGATGGCCATACCGTTCGCGACCATCATGTCGTCGGCGGCGACCGACGCGGTGCCGTCGGGATCGACGCGGATGAGCGGGCTCGGTGCGGGCGTGGCGCCGGCGTGGCGGTCGTAGCCGAACTGGCCGACCCACGCCCATCCCTCCTGGTGCACGATCATGTCGTTGATCCCGTCCGGCGCGAGCGCGCTGACGTCGGCGTGCACGACCAGCCCCGAGGCGTCGAGCCGGAGCACCGTACCGTCCATCGCCACCACGAGGAGGCGACCGTCGGGCAACCACCCGATGCCCGACAGCGGCGCGTCGTGCTGCGCGACGACCGTCGTCGCACCATCAGTGGGGTCGATCTCGAGCACGCAGTGCGAGTGCATGTCGGAGAGGAAGAGCCGGTCGTCGTGCCATCGGGGTCCCTCGCCGAACGCGAGCCCGTCGACGAGGACCGAGACCTCGCGGGCGACCATGCCGGGCTACGGCTTCGGGTCGGGCGGCAGTGGCCAGCGGAACAGCGACGCCGCGTTCTGGTACAGCATCTTGCGCAGGTCGGCCACGGGCAGGTGACCCCAGAGCTGCTCGATCACGTCCTGGGTGTCGGGCCACGTGGAGTCGCCGTGCGGGTAGTCGACCTCGAACATGACATGGTCGACGCCGATGCGCTCCCGCGTCTCGATGGTGGACGGATCGTCGATGGTGCAGAACCAGAAGTTGCGTTGCAACACTTCGGCGGGGCGGATGGCTCCGCCCGCGAACATCTCGCCGTAGTGCGAGCGGTCGACGATGTTGTCGAGGCGGTCGAGCAACATCGCCACCCAACCGATGCCGCCCTCGCTCATCGCGATCTTCAGGTTCGGGTAGCGCACGGGGAGCTCGGACCACAGCCACTCGGCGCACGCGCTGAGCGAGAGCTGCCCGAACAGCGTGGCGCCGAGCCCGAGGCCCGGCGAGTCGGGCGGGTAGTCGGCCATGCCCGACGAACCCACGTGGAGGCAGATCACGGTGTCGGTCTCCGCGCAGGCGGCCACGATGGGATCCCAGTAGCCGCTGAACAGCGACGGCAGGTTCACCTTGTGCGGGCGCTCGGGCAGCGTGACCGCCCGGAAGCCGCGCGCGGCGTTGCGCCGGATCTCCTCGGCGCCGACCACCGGGTCGCTGAGGAACGTGATGCCGCACGGGATGCTGCGGTCGGGGTACGGCTGCCACCACTCCTCGTACATCCAGTCGTTCCACGCCTTGGTGACGGCGATGCCGAGCTCGGCATCGGAGGCGAGCGAGAACACCCGCCCCGAGAAGCCGGTGATCTGCGACGGGAAATTCACCGAGGCCCAGACCCCGTTCAGGTCCTGGTCCTTCACGCGCTCGTGGATGTTCCAGCAGCCGGGCCGGATGTCCTCGAAGTTCACCGGCTCGACCTTGATGAACTCGCGCTTGCGGCCCGCGACCGCGTTCATCGCCACCTGCGTGTACGTGGTGCCGTCGAACTCCCACACCTGGTGACCGAGCTCGTTCTCGACGATACGGGGTGCGAGCTCGGCGAACTTGGCGGGCACCCGGCCCTCGAACATGTCGGGCGGCTCGACCAGGTGGTCGTCGACCGAGATGATCGAGTAGCGGATGGTGCGCGGCTCCGGGTCGGGCAGGAGCGTGTCCGGCCTCGTCACGATCGTCATGGCGACGAGGATACGACGAGTCGACCGCTACCCGGGGAGGCGCTGGGCCATGGCCGCCTCGATGGCGGCGTGGACCGTGGGCAACTCGGCGTTGAGGACCGCGAGGTCGGCGCCGAACATCTCGAGCAGCACCATGTCGGTGGCGGCGGTGACGGTGGCGGTGCGCCGCGTCGTCTCGAGGATCGCGGCCTCGCCGAAGAAGTCGCCGGGGCCGAGCGTGGCGACGACGGCATCGCCGTGTGACACGGTGGCGGTGCCGCTCTCGATCACGAAGAAGAAGTAACCGGCGCCGCCCTCGGTGCTCAGGCGCTGGCCCTCGTGGGCGTCACGCTCGTTCAGCTTGGTCGCGACCGCCGACCGCTCCTCGCCACTCAGGTCCGCGAAGAGCGGTACGTCGCGGATGCGGGACGGGTCGACGCCCATGCGCGGTGCCTCCAGCCGGTGAGACGGTGTGCGCACTGTACGCCGACGCCGACCCCCCTCGATCGATCAGTTCACCGAGAATTCACCCGAGCGTTGCCGCGCTCGATGTCGAGCAGGTGGTGGTGGCACTCGTGCAGCGTGTGCACACCGATCCACTCGACGGAGCGCGGCTGGGGCGTCGGGTAGTTGTAGATCCCGGTGCGTGCGAGCTGTGCGTCGTCGAGCACGGCGAACGTGTCGGCGAGCAGCTCGGCTGCGAACACGAGCTCGGCGAGCACCTGCGACGGTGGCCGCTCGCCGTCGCGCACGATCGCGGCGCGCTCGTCGCGGTGGATGGGCGTGAACACCGGGACGTCCTCCACGAGCGCGAGCAGCACGCGCTCGCGCTGCGCGAGGAGGACGTCGCGCACGTGGCCGGCGTACTCGAGCGCGGACCACGTGCCGGGCGCAGGCCGGGTTCGGAGGTCGGCGGCGTCGCCGTCGAGCACGGCGCGGTACGGCTCCACCGCGTCGCGCAGGAGGCGGTCGAGCGGCCGGAGCGCGGTGACGTCGTACTTGAACCCGCACTCGTCGCAGGTGTCCACGGCGCGCGTTCCGGGTGCGCTACCCGAGCAGCTTGGCCTTCGCCGCTTCGAACTGCTCGTCGGTGAGCACGCCCGAGTTGTGGAGCTGACTGAGCTGTTCGAGCTGGGCGACGATGTCGTCACCACCGCCTTCGGCGGGCGCGGCCGGCGGCGCGGCCTCCGGTGCGGGTTGCGGCGCCGCCTGCTGCTGGACGTCGGTCTGCGCCGCGTACTTCTCCTGCTGGTGGCGCGAGACGCGTCCGGCGACGGCCGTCGCCGTGCCCGCTACCACCGCGGTGCGCGCGGCCATGCCGACGATCCCGACCCGACGTGGACGCAAGAGACCCATCTTCGACTCCCGGATCAGGCCGTGCCGGCGTCGGCGAGCACCGCGTCGACGGCGGCGGGCGGGATGTGCATCGACATGAGGAGCTCGCCGTTCGCCCCCCGCACGGCTTGCGCCAGCCGTTGCGCCCAGCGGTGCTCGACGATGAGCGCGGCGACCGACGAGCCGGGGTCGAGCGCGACACCCAGGTCCTCGACGTCCTCTTCGCTGAAGAGCTGCGTGGTCTCCTGTGCAATCGTCTCGAACGCCTCGCGCACGTCCGCGTCGAGACCCGAGAGCTCGAAGCCTTCGATGTTGCCGTCGTCGTCCTTCGTGATGAAGATCAGGTCGACCACGGCGATCAGCCCCTCGTCGACGAGCTCGGCGAGCGCGGGCGCGATCTCACCCGTGAAGCGGTTCTCGGGGAATCCCACGAGCAGCAGCTCGACCGGCCCCAGCTGCGACACGACGCCACCTCCCTGCCCACGCCTGCCCTCGACTCGTGGACCGAGACGGTACCGGCCGCGGCGCGCAGAGGGCAACGCGGGCGCGCGCGACCTGCTAGAACTACCGGCGCTCGTCACCGCACTTGGGCTTGGGGGTCGTGATGGTCGTCGCAAGCGAGTTCGGCACGGGACAGGTGTTCCTGTCGATGCTCTGGTTCTTCCTGTTCTTCATCTGGATCTGGCTGCTCATCATCGTGTTCGCCGACATCTTCCGGAGCCACGACATGGGGGGCTTCGCCAAGGCGCTGTGGGTGATCTTCGTGATCATCGTCCCCTACCTCGGCGTGTTCATCTACCTCATCGCGCGCGGCCACAAGATGTCGGAGCACGCGCAGGAGGACGCGGCGGCCCAGCAGCAGGCGTTCAACGCCGCCGTGCGCCAGGCGGCCGGTACCGGCGCCGGCGGCGGCGGCGGCGCGAGCACCGCCGACGAGCTCGCCCGCCTCGCCGACCTCAAGGCGAAGGGCGTCATCGACGACGCCGAGTTCGAGAACCTGAAGCAGAAGGCCATCAGCGGCTCGTAGCGTCAGAGCCCTCCCACCGCGGGTGTGAGCCGCGCCAGGTACGAGGTCAGGTACGAGTACCACCCCGTGGCGAGCAGCACGCCAAGCGCGAGGAGCAGCGCGCCCGCGATCCGCTCGATCACCGGTCCGGCGCGCCGCAGCCGGTCGGCGACCGCGGGCGACGACGCGAGGCCGAGTGCGGCGAGCAGGAACGGCACGCCGATCCCGAAGGCATAGGCGAGGAGGAGCACCGCGCCCCGACCGGCCTGCCCGCTCCGCGCCGCAACCGTGAGCGCGGCGGCGAGCAGCGGCCCGACACACGGGCTCCACGCCGCGCCGAACGCGACGCCGACGACGAAGGGCCGGAACGACCCCATCCCCGCGTGCGGGAGCCGCGGGACGAGACGCCACTCCCGGCCGAACACGCCGCGGAACGCGCCGAGCAGCGCGAGGCCCATGATCGCGACGACGACACCACCGACTCGCTGGACGTCGGTCTGGAACTGATGGAGCGACGAGCCGAGCAGTCCTGCGGCTGCCCCGAAGCTCGCGAACACCAGCGCGAAGCCCAGGACGAAGACGAACGTGGCCGGCACGGCTCGCGCGGGATCACGGGCGTCGACGCTCTCCCCCACGATGATGCCGAGGTACGCGGGCAGCAGGGGCACGATGCACGGCGCCAGGAACGAGGCGACGCCTGCACCGAACAGGGCGACGAGCTGGGCAACCATGCGCGCTTGCTCAGGCCGAGAACGTGAAGGCGAACGCCTGCAGACTCGGAGCCTCGGCGGTGAGCCGCAGGATGTGGGTGGCGATCGACGGCCCGAGCACCAGTCGGTAGAGGTCCGACGCCTGCACGCGCACGAAGGTCTTGCCCGAGGCGTCGACCATCGTCTGTGGCGTTCGGTCGGCGATGGGGAGCGGCTTGCCGTCGAGCTCGACCCGTACGTCGATCGGTGCGCCGCCGGGCGCCGCGGTCGCCATGACGAGGTTCACCTCCCGTGCGTGGTACTGGATCGTGATGGCGGCTCCGGCCGCGTTGCTGGCGACGTCCTGCGTGTCGCCGAACCAGCTCCCGAGCAGTTTCGGCGTGTCCGGCGTCAGCGTCCCGCCCTGCGGGTACTCGTGGACACCAGGCTGCGCGCCGGCGATGCCGCGTTCGAGGCCGAGATATGTCTCCGGCGTGACGTCCTCGCTCGCGCTCGGGGGCTTGCCGACGTTCTCGCTCCCGCCGATGTGCGCACGCGGCGAGCTCGGCGCCACGCCGAGCAGCTTCCGCAGGACGTCCTCGGTGTGCGCGTAGCCGCCCTCGCCGACCGTCGTGTCGCGCAGGCGACCTTGCCGGTCCGCGATGTAGTCGGCGGGCCAGTAGTTGTTGCCGAACTCCGTCCAGATCGCCATCTGGTCGTCGAGGGCGACCGGGTAGTCCACGTGGAGCCGCTGCACCGCCGCGCGCACGTTGGCGTGGTTCCGCTCGAAGTTGAACTCGGGCGAGTGCACACCCACGACGACGAGCCCGTCCTTCGCGTACGCGTCGTACCACGCACGGAGGTACGGGATCGTACGCACGCAGTTCACGCACGAGTACGTCCAGAAGTCGTAGAGCACGACCTTTCCCGCGAGGGCGGACCGCGTGAGCGGCGGTGTGTTGATCCAACCCTGCGCGGCCGCCAGCGACGGCACGCGGGGCCCGACCGAGAGGTGGTTCACATCGGACTGCGAAGCGACCTGGTCGGGGTTGGACCGGCTCGCGACGAACACCGCGAACGCGGCGAACAGGAGCAGGACGACGAATCCGATGAGGTACTTGCGGCGCGAGCGCGGGGCCGCCGGGCGAGACTTGCTCGTCCACGTACCGGATGCGGCCACGCTGCGCCTCTCCGTCTCCCTCCCCTCGGACCTTTCGCTCATTCTCGTCCACGGCGCGCCCCCGTGACGCGCGGCCCGGGCGAGGCGTTTTGGTCAGGCGCGGTCGCGGGCGATCACGAGCTCGCCGTACTTCACCAGCATCTCGAGCGCGCGGTCGAGCGAGTCGCCGGGGACGCCGGCGCCGCACCAGGTCACGCCGAGCCGGCCGAGCTCGTCGAGTCCTTCGAGCCGTGCGTCGGCGTCGAAGTCGTCGCGGCTCGGGTCGCCGCCCGCCGCGGTGGAGAACTTCACGTCGATCTCGGATCGATCGCGGCCGGCGTCGTCGAGGTAGCCCCACAGCTCGTCGAGCATCGCGGCAAGGTCGTCGACGGTCTCGAGGACCGGCGTCTTCGCGGTCTCGGCGAGCTGCGGCGGCGCCGGGAACGGCGTCCAGCCGTTGCCGTAGCGCGCGACCCGCCGTCGCGACAGCCGGCTGTTCCCCCCGATCCAGATCGGCGGCAGCGGATCCGGCTTGGGGTTCGCGGTCTGGCCGCGCGCCACGAAGCCCTGACCCTCGTACGCGAAGTCGTCCTGGGTCCACACACCGCGCATCACCTCGATCGCCTGGTCGAAGAGCGCGTTGCGCTGCTCGAAGTCGACGCCGAGCGCGCGGTACTCGCCCCGCAGGTAGCCGGTTGCCACCGCGAGGATGAAGCGGCCGTCCGAGAGGGCGTCGAGCGTGGCCACCGACTTGGCGGCGAGGAACGGGTTCCGGTACGGCAGCACGAGGATGTCGGGGATCAACCGCATCCGCTCGGTGACCGCCGCGCAGAACGCCAGCGCCGCGAACGGATCGAGGGCGTCGTGCCCACCCGACTCCAACCACCGGTGCGTCGGCGCGGGGTGCTCGGTGAAGCTGATGCCGTCGAACCCCGCGGCTTCCGCGGTCGTGCAGAACCGGGCGAGCGCGTCCTTGGTCAGGAACTCGGGATTGTGCGGGTGGGCCACCAAGGGGTACATCACCGAATGTTTCACCCGGCGACGCTAACCCACGCCACCGCCCCGCGGCACGGTCGAGGACGCGCCGGTGGCGCGATCGTCACGCCCGCGGCTCGGTCCCGCGCAGCGTGACCCGCTGGATCACCCGGTGCTGGTCGCCGTAGTCGCCCACGACCGCGTGTTGTGTGGCGCGGTTGTCCCAGAAGCCGAGAGTGCCGGCCCGCCAGTGGTAGCGCACGACGTACTCGTCGCGCACCGAGTGCGCGTAGAGGAACCCGAGCAGCGCGTCGCTCTCGGACCGCGAGAGACCTTTGATGTGCGACGTGAAACCACGATTGACGAACAGCACGCGCTTGCCCGTCTCCGGGTGCGTGATGACCACGGGGTGCTCGACCGGCTCGAGGCTCGCGTAGCGCTCCCCTTCCCACCTGCCCTCGCCGACCAGCTCGAGCAGCTTCGAGAACTGGTGACGCCCGTCGTGGACCGCGGTGAGACTCGAGAGGTAGTCCTGGAGCGACGCGCTGAGTCCTTCGAACGCGGCCTGTTGGTTCGAGAAGAGCGTGTCGCCACCCGCGACCGGAACGACGACGGCCCGCAGGATCGAACCGACGGGCGGGCGCCGCACGAACGTGACGTCGGTGTGCCAGGCGAGACCGGCGGCGCGCTCGGCGACGTCGCCGTAGAGCGCGGCCAGCTCTGCCGACTTCGAGTAGTCGATCTCGAACACCTCGGGATGCTCCGGGAGCCCTGGGATGACCGGGT
>DASPTH010000192.1:0-4380 GCA_035623515.1 Acidimicrobiia bacterium | reverse complement strand
GAGGTGCTCCTGCGCGCGCGATCGGTCGACCTCGCGGGGAGCGGCATCGAGGTCACCCGGACCGTCGGCGAGCTGGGCCTCGGCTACCGGACGTGCGCGCTGGGACCGGCCGAGGTGGTCACGGGCGCCTCGTTCCGTACGGCCGACGCCGATCCTGCGGCGTGTGAGGCGGCGATTGCCGAGGTCGTGCGGTGGCGGCGCGAGCACCAACCGGGCGGCGCCAACGCGGGCTCGGTGTTCCGCAACCCGCAGGGCGACGCCGCCGGTCGCCTCATCGACGGGCTCGGCTTGAAGGGGTTGCGCGTCGGCGGAGCCGTCGTGTCGCCGAAGCACGCCAACTTCTTCCAAGCCGAGTCGGGGCCACCGCCGACGACGTCTACCGGCTCGTCGCCGAGGTCCGGAGGCGCGTCGTCGAGGCCACCGGGATCACGCTCGAGCCCGAGCTCCGCATGATCGGCTTCGAGGACACGGCGTGAGCGCGGGCACGACACAGCGGGCGCCCCGCCCGCCCGTCGACCCGCGGATACGGGCACGGTGGATCGCGGCGCGGCGGGCCGAGGGGCGGCGCCGGCTGAAGGTCGCGGTCGTGATCACGTCGGTCGTGCTGATCGGCGTCGCGGTATGGGTCGTCCTCGCCTCACCGCTGCTCGACGTCGACCGCGTCGTCGTGCGCGGCGCGCACCGCAGCACCGCGCAGGAGATCCGGAGCGCGGCCGGCATCGACCGCGGCGACCCGATGGTCTGGGTCGACGGTGGCGCGGCGGCGAGTCGCGTGGACGCGTTGCCCTGGGTGCGCACTGCCCAGGTGCGGCGCGACTGGCCGGGGACCGTCACGATCACCGTCACCGAGCGCGCGCCCGTGGCGTGGGTCGACCGGGCGGGTGCGGTCGCGCTCGTCGACGGCACCGGCCGCGTGCTCGAGCGGGTCGTGTCGGCGCCGGCCGACCTGCCCCACGTCGTCGGTGTGCAGCGCGTGCCGCCGGCGGGCGCGCCGATCGTCCCGGTCGCGGGAGCGGAAGTGGCGGCGCGACTCGTGGGCTACGCACGCACGGGCACCCGGACGATCACCGTCACGCGCGCGGGCGTGAGCCTCGGACTCGCGTCGGGCCCGGAGATCCGCCTCGGCGCGCCGAGCCGGGTGATGACGAAGGTGAACGCCGCGGTCGCGGTGCTCACCGCGCTCGGTGGCGCGCCGGTCGGCTACGTCGACGTGACCGTTCCCTCGAACCCCGTGGCCGGCCCGCCGGGATGAGTGGGGCTCGTGCACGCGCATGAGGTGGTTGACCCTCGATTGTTGCGAGAGTAAAGTCTGAACCATCACCACAGCTTGACATAACTCTATACCTCGAGTTGAGGGTGAGAGTTGTGCCGTGAGGCGTGGTGGCGCAAGGCCCACCGGGGCGCCGCGACCGTGGCGTCGAGGACGACGAGCCGGTCAACGGAGCCGGTCGAGAGTCGGGAGAGCGAACACAGATGTTGGGCGAGCCGCAGAACTATCTCGCGCTGATCAAGGTGGTCGGGGTCGGCGGCGGGGGATGCAACGCCGTCAACCGCATGATCGACGCAGGCCTGAAGGGCGTCGAGTTCATCGGCGTGAACACCGATGCGCAGTCGCTGCTCGGCAGTGACGCCGACGTGAAGCTCGACATCGGGCGGGAGATCACCCGCGGGCTCGGCGCCGGCTCGGACCCGGAGATCGGCCGGCAGGCTGCCGAGGACCACCGCGAGGAGATCGAGGAGGTGCTGAAGGGTGCCGACATGGTGTTCATCACCCTCGGCGAGGGTGGCGGCACCGGCACCGGAGGTGGGCCGATCGTGGCCGAGGTCGCGAAAGCGGCCGGTGCGCTCACCATCGGCATCTGCACTCGCCCGTTCAGCTTCGAGGGCCGGCGCCGCGCCGTGCAGGCCGAGAACGGGATCCAGAAGATGCGGGAGAAGGTCGACACACTGATCGTCATCCCGAACGACCGCCTCCTCACGGTCTCCGACGAGCGCACGTCGATGCTCAACGCGTTCAAGACCTGCGACGAGGTGCTGCTGCAGGGTGTCCAGGGCATCACCGACCTCATCAACACGCCGGGGCTCATCAACGTCGACTTCGCCGACGTGCGCATGATCATGAGCAACGCCGGCAGCGCGCTGATGGGCATCGGCTACGGCTCGGGCGACGGCCGGGCGGTGAACGCGGCGCGCGCGGCGATCTCGAGCCCCATGCTCGAGGCCAGCGTCGAAGGGGCGCGCGGCATGCTCCTCAACGTCTCCGGCCCCTCCGACCTCGGCCTGTTCGAGGTCAACGAGGCGGCGGAGATCGTGGCGAAGGCCGCGCACGCCGACGCGAACATCATCTTCGGGGCGGTGATCGACGACGGTCTCGGCGACGAGGTGCGCATCACGGTGATCGCCGCCGGCTTCGACCGCTACGACGGCGAGCGGCGCTCGGCGCGCCTCTCGACGCTCGGCCTCGACGACGACCTCGGCCTCGAGGACAACGGCATCGACTTCTCGATGGGCAAGACCGGCGAGGAACCCTCGGGCGACGACGGGTTCGACGTCCCCGAGTTCCTCCGCTGATCGAGCGCGTCCTCGGCGACACCCGGGTGGTCTTCACCGACCGCCACGGCGGCGCGTCGCGCGCGCCGTACGAATCGGCGAACCTGGCCGACCACGTCGGTGACCGACCGGACGCGGTCGCCGCGAACCGCCGTCGGGTCGCCACCCGCCTCGGCCTCCCGCCGCCCGACCGGTGGGTGGAGGTGCGGCAGGTGCACGGCCACGACATCGTGACGGCCGACGCACCCCTGCCGCGGGTGCCCGACGCCGACGCCGTGGTGACGCGCGTCACCGGCCTGCCCCTCGTGATCTTCACCGCCGACTGCGCGCCGATCGCGCTCGTCACCGACACCGCGGTCGCGGCAGTCCACGCCGGATGGTCGGGGCTCGAGCAGGGCGTGGTCGAGCGCTCGGTCGAAGCGCTGCGCCGGCTCGCGCCGGGACACGTCCGCGCCGTCCTCGGACCGTGCATCCATGCCGCTCACTACGAGTTCGGGCTCGACCTCCTCGAGCGGCTGGCGACGCGCTTCGGTGCGGGCGTCGTCGCCCGCACCGCGGCCGGCGCGCCGGCGCTCGACATCCCGGCCGCAGTGCGCGCCGCGCTGCGCGCCGCCGGCGTGGACGACCTCGACGACGTCGACGTGTGCACCGCGTCGTCGGCCGACTACTTCTCCTACCGGCGAGACGGCACCACCGGCCGCCAGGCGATGCTCGTCGTGCGCGGCGCGGCGCGCCGAGGCGAGGACGGGCCGTGATCGAAGCGGTCGGCGACGCCGTCGCGGTGGTGCGCGCGCGCATCGCCGCCGCCGCGGCCCGCGCCGGTCGCGACCCCGCGAGCGTCACCCTCGTCGCCGCCACGAAGACCGTCGACGTCGCGCGCATCCGTGCCGCGGTGGCCGCCGGCGTGCCCGACGTCGGCGAGAACCGCGCGCAGGAGCTGCTGGAGAAGGCACCGGCCGTCGACGGCGCGCGGTGGCACTTCGTCGGGACGCTCCAACGCAACAAGGTGCGTGTGCTCGCGCCATGGGTGACGTGGTGGCACTCGGTCGACCGGGAAGCGCTCGGCGTCGAGATCGCGCGGCGCGCGCCCGGAGCCCGTGTGCTCGTCGAGGTGAACGTTGCGCGGGAACCGCAGAAGGCCGGCTGCGCGCCGGGCGACGCCGCCGCGCTGACCGACACCCTGCGCGCGGCCGGGCTCGCGGTCGAGGGCCTCATGACCGTGCCGCCGGCGGGCACCGATCCGCGCCGGTGGTTCGCCGCGCTCCGCGACCTCGCCGGGAGGCTCGGCGTGGCGCACCTCTCGATGGGGATGAGCGACGACTTCGAGACAGCCGTGGAGGAAGGGGCCACAATGGTGCGCGTCGGGCGGGCGCTGTTCGGCGAGCGTCCCGTCACCATGCCCACGGAACGGCGACGGTAGGCTCAGCGGGCGAGGAGGCAGACGCGGATGGCTTCGTTGTGGCGTCGGACCATGGTCTACCTGGGGCTCCAGGACGACGACGAGCTCGACTACGGCGCGGACTACGAACCCTACGGCGACTACGCCGAGCCGCCGCGCGAGGTGCGCGCCGCTGCCGACCACGACGATGCGTCGCGGCCCCCGCCGGCTCCCGATCGGTCGAGCGCTCGCAGCGACTCGGGCACCGTTCGGGCCACGCGCGACTACGGCGCGGAGGCGGAGCCGCCGCCGCCGTCGCCGCGGCGCGCCGCGCGGCGCGAGGAGCCCCCGGCGCCCGCGCCACGGCCGTCGGTCGTGCGCACCATCGGCCCCACCACGGCAGCGCGGGTGCACGTGATCGAGCCGACCAGCTTCGGTGACGCCCCCGAGGT
>DASPTH010000191.1:0-7324 GCA_035623515.1 Acidimicrobiia bacterium | reverse complement strand
GGGCGAGCCGGGTGTCCCGGCGAGCTCTGGGCGCGGACGGGGTGTGTGGTTTTCGGTGGGGCGGCGAGCGAGCCGATGGTGGAGGTGTGAGCTCGCTGGAGCGGCGGGCGTGGGCGTGCCGGGTGTCCCGGCGAGCCGCGGGCGTTGGTGGCGTGTGTGGTTTTCGGTGGGGCGGCGAGCGAGCGCTGCGAGCGAACGGCTGCGGGCGGGGTATCCCCGCTCGTAGTGAGCGAGCCGATGGTGGAGGTGTGAGCTCGCTGGAGCGGCGAGCGTGGGCGTGCCGGGTGTCCCGGCGAGCAGCGGGCGTTGGTGGCGTGTGTGGTTTTCGGTGGGGCGGCGAGCGAGCGGAGCGAGTGAGCTCGCTGGAGCGGCGAGCGTGGGCGAGCCGGGTATCCCGGCGAGCAGCGAGCGCGACCAGATAAATGGGCTGGTTCAGCGGGTTCGGGGTGACGTTCCGCCAGATCCGGCGGGGCAAGGTCACGGAGCGCTTTCCGTTCGAGAAGCGCCCCAAGCCCATGCGGTTCCACGGTCGCCACGTCCTGAACCGTTACGAGGACGGGATGGAGAAGTGCATCGGGTGCGAGCTCTGTGCCGGCGTGTGCCCGGCGCGCTGCATCTATGTGCGTGGTGCCGACAACCCACCCGACGCGCCGGTCTCCCCGGGAGAGCGCTACGGGTTCGTGTACGAGATCAACTACCTGCGTTGCATCCACTGCGACCTCTGCGTCGAAGCGTGCCCGACCGAGGCGATCACGGAGACCAAGTTGTTCGAGTTCTCCTTCGCGCACCGCGAGGACGCCATCTACACGAAGGAAGAGCTGCTGGTCGCCGACGACGGCCGAGCTCGCCGTCAGCCGTGGGAGCTGTGGCTCGGCGACGAGGACGACGACACGAGCGCGTGGATGCGCGCGACCGCGCCGTCGGGCCAGGCGATCTACGAGGGCCGCGTGGGCTGGTCCGGCGAGCTCGGTTTCGGCATCCGCGCGCCCGAGCAGGGACAGTCGACGACACTGCCCGAGGGCGACCTCGCCCCCCCACCGGGTGAGCCGATCGCGGCGCGCGACAGCGAAGGTGGCGCGCTGCCGTGACCGCGGTGCTCTTCTTCCTGTTCGCAGGCATCGCGTTGGCCGGTTCACTCGGGGTCGTCGTCGCGCGCAACCCGGTGCACTCCGCGATGTTGCTCGTCGCCACGCTCATCAGCGTTGCCGTGTTCTTCATCCAGCAGCAGGCGCCGCTGCTCGCCACGGTGCAGATCATCGTGTACGCGGGTGCGATCGTCGTGCTGTTCCTGTTCGTCATCATGTTGCTCGGCATCGACCGTGAGGAGTCGCTCCGCGAGCCCATTCCCTACCAGCGCCCGGCCGCGCTGGTGCTCGGGGTGATCGTGCTCGCCGAGGTCTTGTTCCTGGCCGGTCACCACTGGGCGACAGGGCAACCCGCCGACTCGCTCCACACCATCAAGGGGGGTGCGAGCGACCTCGGGAACAACGTGGAGCGCGTGGCGCGCGTGCTCTTCACCGACTTCCTGTGGCCCTTCGAGATCACCGCGGCTCTCCTCGTGATCGCGGTGGTCGGGAGCGTGCTCCTCGCCCGCCGCAGTGGGCAGCCGGCCGAGCGGCCTACCGACGAGGAAGTGCCGACGTCGTGACGATCACGCCCACCTACTACCTGGTTGTGGCTGCGGCGATCTTCACGATCGGCGCGGTTGGGCTGCTGATCCGGCGCAACGTGATCGTGATGTTCATGTGCGTGGAGTTGATGCTGAACGCCGTCAACCTCACGTTCGTGTCCTTCGCCCGCGAGCTCAACGACGTGCGCGGTCAGGTGCTCGTGTTCTTCACTCTGGTGGTCGCCGCCGCCGAGGTCGCCGTCGGGCTGGGCATCATCGTCGCCATCTTCCGGCGGCGCCGCGGCGCGACGGCCGACGACCTCGATCTCCTCCGGGACCGGGCTGCATGAGCGAGATCGAGCGAGCGGAGGGGCGATCATGAGCGCCGCGACCGCACGCGACCTGCTCGACCTGATCTGGATCGTCCCGATCCTGCCGCTGTTCGGCGCCGCGTTGCTCCTGCTGTTCGGCAAGCGCATCGGCGAGCCGGTCGCGGGTTGGATCGCGTGCGGCTTGATGCTCCTGGCGTTCGCGTGGTCGATCGTGATGATGACCGCGATCCTGCAGCTCCCCGACGAGGCACGGGTGCAGGTGCACAACCTGTTCACGTGGCTCCCCGCCGGCCAGTTGCACGTCGACATGGGCACGTACGCCGATCCCTTGTCGATCACCTGGATCCTGCTCGTGACCGGCGTGGGTTCGCTGATCCACATCTACTCGCTCGGGTACATCCACGGGGATTCGCGCTACAGCCGCTTCTTCGCGTACCTCAACTTCTTCGCGGCCATGATGCTCGTGCTCGTCCTCGGGTCGAGCTTCCTCGTGACCTTCCTCGGGTGGGAGGGCGTCGGCCTCGCCTCCTACCTACTCGTGTCGTTCTGGTTCGAACGCAACGCCGCCGCGGTGGCGGGGAAGAAGGCGTTCGTCACCAACCGCGTCGGTGACGTCGGGTTCCTGCTCGCGATGTTCCTGATCTACGCGTCGTACCGAACGTTGAACTACGCGGCCCTCCCGCTCGGTTCCAAGGTCGTCTCGTCGGGAACCGCGACCGCGATTGCGCTGCTACTCCTGCTGGCCGCGGTTGGGAAGAGCGCCCAGATCCCCCTCCACGTGTGGCTGCCCGACGCGATGGAGGGCCCGACGCCCGTCTCTGCCCTGATCCACGCCGCCACGATGGTGACCGCGGGGGTCTTCCTCCTCTGCCGCGCGCACGCCTTCCTGGAGGTGAGCTCCGACGCGATGACAGTCGTGTCCTGGCTGGGCGGGATCACGGCCCTGCTCGCGGGCACGGTTGCGATCATGCAGCCGGACATCAAACGGGTGCTCGCGTACTCGACGATCAGCCAACTCGGCTACATGTTCCTCGCCGTGGGTATCGGCGCGTACACCGCGGCGGTGTTCATGGTCGTGTGCCACGCGTTCTACAAGGGCTGCCTGTTCCTCGGTGCCGGATCGGTGCTGCACGGCAACGACGACAACCAGGACATGCGGATCATGGGTCGGTTCCGCCGCTTCCTGCCCTACACCGCGCTGGGGATGGTCATCGCATGGCTCGCCATCGCCGGGCTCCCGCCGCTGTCGGGGTTCTTCTCCAAGGACGAGGTCATCACCGACGCGTTCGTCGACGGCAAGTACGGGCTGTGGGTCATCGCGCTGCTGGCCGCGGTGTTCACCGGCTTCTACATGACGAGGCTGATCTTCCTCACGTTCTTCGGCAACGAGCGCTGGCACCCCGAACCCCAGCTCGCCGCGGCCGGGACCGAACCGGAGGCCGACGACGCCGACAGCGACCCCTCGCCGACCGTGTCGTACGGCGATGCCGTCCGGGTGCCGACGGAGGACCGCGCCCCCCACGAGTCGCCGTGGGTGATGACGATCCCGATCCTTGCCCTCGCTGCGCTCGCGGCGGTGGCCGGTTTCGTGAACATGCCGCTCCGCAACGTCGAGTTCTTCGATGACTGGCTGGCGCCGTCGTTCCGCGGCATCGCGATCCCGGAACCGGCGTCGTTCACCGCGGGCCTCGCGCTCGAGGTGGTGTCGGTGGTGCTCGCCCTCATCGGGATCGGCCTCGCGTACCTGCTCTACCGCGCAGGGCTTCCCCGGCCCGACGAGGAGCCGCTCGACACACGCTTGAGCGCGGCCGCGCCGGTGCTCGGCCACGCGTACTACTTCGACGAGACCGTCGCGAAAGCCGTCGACGGTCCGGTTCGGGGGCTCGCAGCGTGGCTCGATCGTGTTGTCGACCGCCGGATCATCGACGGCACGGTCGACGGCATCGGCGGCCTCGTGAAGCGTGGTGCCGTCGCGCTCCGACACCTCCAGGACGGCTTCGTGCGCCGCTACGCGCTCGGCATCGCCTTCGGTGTTGCGGCCCTGCTCCTCTACGTCGCGGTGCGGGCGGCCTGACGATGGACTTCCCGATCCTGTCGGCGATCATCGCCGTCCCGATCGGCGGCGCGGTCGTCGCGTTGTTCATCCCGGCGGAGCGTCCCGAGATCTCGAAGGCGGTCGGCTACGCGGTCACGATGATCACGTTCGGCTTCGCGGCGTGGATGCTCTGGAACTTCGATCCGCATGCCGCCAGCTTCCAGTTCGTGCAGAACCGGAGTTGGATCCCCACTCTCGGCGTGCGCTACATCGTCGGGGTCGACGGCATCAACCTCTTCATGGTCGTCGTCACCGCGCTGCTGTTCCCACTCGGCCTGCTCGCGTCCGAGCGTTACATCACCCACCGGGTCAAGGCGTACGTGGCGTGGTTCCTGCTCCTCGAGGGAGCGATCATGGGGATCTTCCTCTCCCTCGACCTCATCCTGTTCTTCGTGTTCTGGGAGCTCATGCTCGTTCCCATGTACTTCCTCATCCAGGGATGGGGGAGCGAGCACCGCGAGTTCGCAGCGATGAAGTTCTTCCTGTACACGGCGTTCGGCTCGGCGTTCTTGCTCGCGTCGATCCTCGCGCTCGGCTTCCTCCACGAGTCCGCCACCGGCCACCTCACGTTCGACTTCCGCGTGCTCGCGGCGTGGAACGGGTTGTCGGGCACGACCGAGGTCCTCCTCTTCCTGGGCTTCATGATCGCGTTCGCGATCAAGGCTCCGCTCTTCCCGTTCCACACGTGGTTGCCGCTCGTCCACACCGAGGCGCCGACCGCGGGCTCGGTGGTCCTGGCGGGTGTGATCCTGAAGATGGGGGCGTACGGTCTGCTGCGCTTCTCCTTCGAGCTGTTCCCTCAGGCGTCGGTCGACCTCGCCCCCTTGTTGCTCGTGCTGGCGATCATCGGGATCATCTACGGAGCGATCGTCGCCACGATGCAGACGGACTTGAAACGCGTGATCGCGTACTCGTCGGTCGCGCACATGGGCTTCGTCGTGCTGGGCATCTTCTCGCTGACCGTGATCGGCATCGATGGTGCCGTGTTCACCATGCTCAGCCACCCGCTCACCACGGGCGCGCTGTTCCTCGTCGTCGGGATGCTCTACGAGCGTCGCCACACGCGCGAGATCAGCGCGTACCGCGGGGTCTGGAAGAGCGCTCCGGTGCTCAGCGGCTTCTTCCTCGCGGCGCTGTTCGCCGGCATCGGCTTGCCCGGCTTCTCGGGCTTCATTGGCGAGTTCCTCTCGTTGCTCGGCACCTTCGTGTACGACCGGCCCTACGCGATCGTCGCGACGCTCGGGGTGATCCTCGCCGCCGTCTACTCACTGTGGGCGTTCCAGCGTGCCTTCACGGGCAAGCCACGAGGTGAGAACGCGAAGCTGCGTGACGTCAGCCTGCGCGAGGTCATCGTGGTGGCGCCGCTCATCGCCCTGAGCCTGTTCCTGGGTCTCTACCCGAAGCCCGCGCTCGACCGGATCGAGCCGTCCGTCAGGCGCGCGGTGAGCGACCTCGAGAAGAAGAGCGACTACCGGGAGCCCCACCCGCCCGGCATCGCGAAGGTCCTGCAGTCGGGAGACGGCAAGTGATGGCCGCGGTAGAACCCATCGCGACTCCGTCGGTCAACTGGCTCGCCATTGCGCCCGAGATCGCGCTCGCGGGTGCCGCCGTGCTCATCGTGCTGCTCCGGGCGATGCTCCGGCGCCGGCCGGGCTCCACAGCCTCTGCGTTCGTTGTCGCGGTGGCCGGTGTGCTCGCAGCGGGGGGCACGCTCGCGTGGCAGTGGCTCGACGTCCGTGACCACGGTCCGATCACGACGATGGCGGGCATGGTCCGCGTCGACGGATTCGGCGTGTACCTCGGGATCATCGTGGTGATCGCGACGGCGCTGGCACTGCTCGTGTCGATCGCGTACCTGAGACGTGAAGGTCTCGAGGCGCCCGAGTACCTCGCGCTGATGCTCTTCTCCGCGCTGGGCATGCTGATCATGACCACGGCGAACAACCTGATCGTCGTGTTCCTCGCACTCGAAGTGCTGTCGATACCTCTGTACGTGCTCGCCGCCTTCGACCGGCGCCGCCTCAGCTCCCAGGAAGCCGGCATCAAGTACTTCGTCCTCGGCTCGTTCTCCTCCGCGATCTTCCTCTACGGCATCGCGTTGGTGTACGGCGCGACCGGCACGACGTCGCTCACCGGTATCTCGCGTTTCCTCGCCCAGAACACCTTGTTCGACACGGGAACCCTGCTCGCCGGGTTCGCCCTGTTGCTCGTCGGGCTCGGCTTCAAGGTCGCGGCGGCGCCGTTCCACACGTGGACGCCCGATGTGTACCAGGGCGCGCCCACCCCGATCACGGCCTTCATGTCCTCGGCCACGAAGACTGCAGGTTTTGCCGGCCTGCTCCGCGTGTTCCTGATCGCGTTCCCCCTCTACCGGAGCGACTGGCGACCGGCGGTCTGGGTGCTCGCCGTGCTCACCCTGGCCGTGGGGTCGGTCGGTGCCGCGCTGCAGACCGACGTGAAACGACTGCTGGCGTATTCGTCGATCGCGCACGCGGGTTACGTGCTCATCGGCTTCCAGGCGGCGACCCCGCGCGGTCGCGAAGCTGCGCTCTTCTACCTCTTCGTCTACACGTTCATGGTCGTGGGATCCTTCGCGATCGTCACGGTGCTGTCGATCACGGGAGACGACGATCACTCGATCGACGGGTACCGGGGGCTCGCGTTCCGGAGACCGGTGCTCGGCACGCTGTTCATCTTCTTCCTGCTCGCGCAGGCGGGTATCCCGCTCACGGGTGGCTTCATCGCCAAGCTCGAGGTGTTCCAGGCTGCGACCGACGCGGGCGAGTACGCACTCGTCGCGATCGGCGCAGTTGCCACGGTCGTCGCCACGTTCGCGTACCTGCGCGTCGCGCTGGCCGTCGCGCGCCCGGAGTCCGACGAGCAAGCCGTCGTTCGGGACCCGCGCGTCCCGCTCGGCCGCCGAGTCGACGTGTGGACCGGGGTCGTCCTCACCGCCACCGCGGCGATGACCCTGTTGCTGGGTGTGCTCCCGTCGGTGTTCGTCGACTGGGCCCACCACGCGGGCTCGATGCTCTGATCCTGACTCTCGGCTCGCTCCTGACTCTCGGCTCGCTCGCTGCGAGCCGGGATACCCGGCTCGCGGACGCTCCCTCGCCTGCCGCTCACGCGGCCTCGCGCCGGACAGGACTCGCCTGCCGCTCACTGGTCCACCATTGGGGTGTTGGAGGCGGTCAGGCTTCCGACGCACCCCTGGTGACCGTTGGTCCATCGCCACTGCCGCTTGCGAGTCGATCGCCAGCGTGAGTTCTGCGAGGACCGGCGGCCCAG
>DASPTH010000171.1:0-9447 GCA_035623515.1 Acidimicrobiia bacterium | reverse complement strand
GCGTGCCTGGTCGGCGTCGGTGGTCACCGCAACCGGCAACCCCACGACGACGCGAGGCGCGGACCGGCCGGCCGCCTCCGCCGCCCGCGTGATGCGCGGCACCACGTGGTCGGCGAGCGCGCGCTCGTTGGCCCAGTACGTGATGGTGCCGTCGGTGAGCTCGCCGGCGAGGCGGAGCATCAGCGGCGCGAGCGCGGCGACCAGGATGGGCGCGGGTGAACCCCCCGGGACGTCCAGCATCGACGAGAAGTCGAAGAAGTCACCGTGGAACTCCACGTTGCCGGTACACGCGAACGCCGCGCGCAGGACTTCGACGTACTCACGCGTGTGGCGGGCCGGCGCGTCGTACGTGAGCCCGTACATGCCCTCGATCACCACGGGGTGCGACGGGCCGACGCCGAGCAGCAGCCGGCCGCCCGTCGCCGCCTGCGTCGACAGTGCCTGGTGCGCCATCGCGAGTGGGTGCCGCGGGTAGGTCGGCATGACCGCGGTGCCGAGGTCGATGCGCTCCGTCGCCGGCCCCGCGAGCGCGAGCGCGGTGAGCCCGTCGAGGCTCCAGGGGATGTGCGGGACCCACCCCGCGGTGAAGCCGCGCGCCTCCGCGTCGCGGGCGGAGGCCACCAGCTCGGCAACGCTCGTCCGCTCCCCGCTCACGCCCCCGATGAACACTCCGATGCGCATGCCCGGGAGCTTCGCACACCCCGGCAACGGCGGTACGCTCGCCCCGGTCCGACGGGCGCGCGCCGGGCGTCCGCAGAGAGCAAGGGATGGCAATGGTCGTCGCAGATTGGCACGTGGGGCAGGTGTTCTTCTCGCTCCTCTGGTTCGCGCTCTTCTTCTTGTGGATCTGGCTGCTCATCATGGTGTTCGCCGATTTGTTCCGCGACCACAGCCTGAGCGGCTGGTGGAAGGCGCTCTGGGTGATCGGCATCATCATCTTCCCGTTCCTCGGCGTGCTCGTGTACCTGATCGCGCGCGGCGGTTCGATGGCGCGGCGCGCCGCCGAACAGCAACAGCGGGCCGACGAGCACTTCACGCAATACGTGCAGTCGGTAGCCGGGCCGGGGTCGGGCACCGGGAGCACCGCCGCGGAGCTCGAGCGGCTGGCCGACCTGAAGGCCAAGGGCGTGATCAGCGACGAGGAATTCGAGCAGCTCAAGGCCAAGGCGCTCGCCTCGGCGTAGGAGCTTCCGGCACGACGCGCGCACGCCCACGATTCATTGCTCGAAGGACCGTCGGATCGACGGTCTACGGAGCGATGAATCAGGCGGCGCGCAGGATCGCACCCTGGGAGTTGAAGAAGAAGCCCCCGGGTGTCACGAGCGCGGTCTTCGCGCCGGGCACCTGGCGCGTGCCGGCCTGCCCGCGGAGCTGCACGACCGCCTCGCGGATGTGGCCGGTGCCGCGCGTCCCGCCTTCCGACAACGATCCACCATGGGTGTTCACAGGGATCCGGCCGTCGATCATCAGCCGCCCGGTTTCGTCGTCCCAGTTGTCGGCGATGAAGCGGGCGGCCCCTCCGGGTGCGCACCAGCCCGTGTTCTCGAGCCAGCCGATGGTGATGATCGTGAAGCCATCGTACGGGTAGTACACGTCGACGTCGTCGAGCCAGAGGTCGCTCTTCGCGCGCAACGCCTCGACGACCACGTGCTGCCCGTGACGCGTGAGGCCGGGGAGCTGGTCCTCGTCGTTGCGGTCGATCAGCCCCACGGTCGTCGCGTGCACGAGCACGGGTGGCTGCTGCAGGGCGCGGGCGCGCTCGGCGGTGGTGAGCACGAACGCGTCGCCGCCGTCGACGGGGACGTCCATGTCGAGCATGCACAGCGGCTCGCGGATCATGCGAGCCTCGTAGTAGTCGTCCATCGTGATCGGATCTCGCATCGCCGCGAGCGGGTTCGCCCGGGCGTTCGTGCGGCAGTTGACGGCGATCCGCCCGAACGGCTCCCGCGTCGCGCGGTACTCGTGGAGGTAGCGGCTCGCCCACGCCGCGTACGCAGCGGCTTGCGCAACGCTCTCGGGCCACCCGCCCCGCGCACCCCCGCCGCCACCGCGCACGAGCACCCGGCGGAACGGGTCGTTCGCCGCGCTGCGCGACGCCCACGGCAGCCGCAGCATCGCGGCGCAGACGAGCACGGTGTCACACGCGCCGGCGTAGACAGCGTTCATCGCGTCGACGATCGAGAACATCACCACCGGTGCGGGCCGCGAGAAGTAGGTGACGTCGGAGATGCCGAGGGAGGCCGCGAGCACCTGCGGGCTCGGCGCACCTGGTTCCCCGATGGCGACGATGCCGTTCACGTCGGCGGCGGTGAGCCCGGCGTCGCGAATGGCCTGCGTCGACGCGTCCAGCGCGAGTGCGAGCGCCGAGCGCTCGTTGCTGCGCGAGAAGCCGGTGCTCCCGACGCCGACGATCGCGACCCGGTCCTTGATCGGGTTGCGCGCCACCCTCACGCTCCGGCCGGTCGAAACGCGGGAAACGGCACGCCGTCGCGGTCGATCCACGTGAGCTCCACGGGCATGCCGATCTCGATCTCCCGCGGGTCGCAGTTCACGACCGTGCTGGTGATCCGGAGCCCCGGCTGCTCGTCCAGCTCCACGACCGCGACGGGGTGCGGCGACGCGGCGTAGTCGACGCCCTCGAGCGGCGGGCCCTGGTGGAGGCGGATGAGCAGATGGACGGTGCCGCGCCCGCTCACGGGTGTGGGGACCACGTTCCACGACCAGCACGCCGGGCACATCGGGCGCGGTGGATGCTGCCAGCGCCCGCAGTCGGCGCACCGGTCGATCCGCAGCTCGTGGTCGAGCCAGCCGCGGTAGAAGTCCTTGGTGTCCTGATCGACCGGTACCGCGGCGAAGCGTTCGACGAGGTCGGCGTCGCTCATCTCGTCGCCACTCGGCATCGCGGCACGATATGCCGGCACCCGAGTTCATCGCTCCGTGACTTGCGGAGAGCGAAAGCCAAGGGGCAGAGAATCCCGTCGGCCGCGCGTCAGTCGCCGCTCGCACGGCGTTCGACCTCGAGCCAGAGCGGCATCCCGATGGGGTCGTCGACCTCCTCGGCGAGGTGCCCCACCAGGCCGGCGGTGCGCGCGACGAGCACGACGCCGCGCACGCTCGACGGCGGTATGCCCGCGTCGACCAGCGCGGCGCCGCCGGCGCCGGCGCCGTTCACCGGGAGTCGCCGGCCCGACTGCTGCTCGTGCGCGTCGGCCACGAACCGGAGCAGGCGGAGGTGCGGGCCGAGCAGCCCGGCGTCCGCCGCGAGCGCGTAGATGCGGGGCGTGCGCGGGTCCTCCTCCTTGTGGACGGGGTGGCCGAGCCCGGGCACGCGCTCCCCCGCCGCGCGGCGCGCCCGTACGGCCTCGGCGGCGACGTCGCGCAGGGTGGCGTCGTCGGGATCACCGGCGTGGCCGCGCACGGCGTCGGCGAGGAACTGCGCGGTGTCGCCGGCGGGGCCGAGGAACACGCTGCCGGCGCCGAGCAACCCCGCGGCCACCGCGCCCTGCACGGCCTCGGGGGCTCCGGTGTACGTGAGCCGCGCGGCGAGCGCGCTGGGCGTGAGGCCGTGGTCGGCGAGCGCCACGAGCACGGCGTCGACGAGACCGCGCTGTGCGGCGGTGGGCTCGCGTCGCGTCACGAGCAGGTACGCGAGCTCGGTGAGGGTGAGCCGGCCCATGATCTCGGACGGCAGGTCGCGTCCGGCGACGGTGATGCGGTCGCGGTCCGACGACCCGACCCACGTGTGCAGCCATTCGCGCCGGTCGTCCCCGGTCATGGACGGAGACTGTCAGCGCGGCGCGCCGAAGTCCACCTCGCCCGGCGTGCGGTCGTCGGGCAGGCGGTGCTTGGCGAGGCGCCCCGTGGGCGTGTGCGGGAGGTCATCGACCACCTCGTAGTAGCGGGGCACCTTGAACCGCGTGAGGTGCTCGCCCGCGAACGCGTGCAACGCGGCGAGGTCGACGGCGCGCCCCGGAGCAGGCAGCACGAACGCCTTCACCTCCTCCTCCGACAGCTCCGACGGCACGCCGATCACCGCCGCCTCCGCCACGTCGGGGTGTCGCTCGAGCGCCGCCTCCACCTCCGCAGGTGAGACGTTCTCCCCGCGCCGGCGGATCACCTCCTTCACGCGGCCGACGAACGTGTAGGTACCGTCGCCGTTGTCGGTGACGAGGTCGCCCGTGCGCAGCCACCCGTCGTGCAGCACCGCCGCAGTCTCGTCGGGCATCTCGTAGTAGCCGCGCATGATCGCGGGGTTGCGGAGCTCGAGCTCTCCGGTGCCGCCGGCCGCGACCTCCGCGCCACCGGCGTCGAGCACGCGTGCATCGTTCACGTGGCCGAGCGACGGGTGCTGGCGCACCGAGCCGAGCGTGCCGTACGGGCGGGTGCCGTCGCGCCAGATCAGGCCGTACGGCGACTCCGACAACCCGTACCCGCACACGACCTCGATCCCGAACCGCGCCTCGATCTCGAGCTGCCGATCGCGTTCGGGCGACGGCCCGGTGTAGCAGCGCCGGAGCGGGTTGTCGGCGTCGTCGTCGCGCTCGGGCTGGCGCATCAGGATCTCCAGCATCGCCCCGATCGAGTTGAACTCGGTGGCACCGAACCGGCGCGCCGAGTCGATGAACGTGCTCGCGGAGAACGCGGGCAGCAGCACCAGGCTCGCGCGCGCCGCGATCGATCCGAGGGTGGAGTACGCGGGCGCGTTGACGTGGAAGAGCGGGAGTGATGTCATGAGCCGGTCGTCGGCGTCGAGCCGCATCCAGTACGGGAAGCCCTCGCCCGCCATCACGTACGCGCGGTGGGTCTGCATCACGAGCTTCGACCGTCCGGTCGTCCCCGAGGTCGGGATCATCACCGCGATCGCGTCCGGGTCCAGGGCGGTCGGACCGCGACCGTCGGGTGTCGCGGTCACGAGCCGCGCGAGCAATTCGTCGTCGACGACGATCTGCGGCGCGACCTGGTCCACGAGGCCTGCCCGCTCGGCCGCGGTGCTCGCGGGATTCACCGGCACCTGGATCGCGCCGACGTCCATCAGCGCGAACCACGTGAGCAGATGGTCGGCGGTGTTGCGCGTCAGCTGGAGCACGCGGTCACCGGCGGCCACACCGGCGAACCGCAGTCCCGCGGCAATGCGCTCGACGCGTGCGAGTGCCTCCGCGTACGAGAGCACGCCGTCGTCGGTGTGCAGCCAGGGTTTGTCCGGCACGTCGTCGACGGCGGCGCGGAGCAGGGTGGGGATCGTCGTCGGCAGGCCGCGCACAGTAACGGCATCCGGCGCTACTCAACGGTGGGGTCGGAGTCCTTGTAGTCGGTCTGAGTGATCGCGCCGCTCTGGATGGCGTGGTTGGCGAGCGCGAGGCGGCGATTGAGCCCCTCTTCCTCGTAGATGCCGAACTTGTCGTAGAGCCGGCTGAGGTGCGCCTTCACCGCGGGTTCGCCCACGAACATCCGCCCGGCGATCACGCGGACCGTGGCAGGCTGCGTGAACTGGGTGCCGGTCGGCTCGAAGCGCGGGCGGCACAACTCGACGAGCGTCTCCTTCTCCTTGGCCGTGAGCTTCGGGGTCGGTGCCTTCGGCTTCGTCTCCGAGCCGTCGCTGCCGGCGCGATCGAGGAAGACGACCCGCGTGTTGCCGATGATGATCTCGTTGGTGTGGTGCAGCGGCGCCTCGCCGAGCACCCGCTTCCCCGCGACCTCGATGCCGTTCATGCTGCCGAGGTCCTTGATGTACCACATCGTGCCCAGCCGCTCGAGGAGGGCGTGCCGGCGCGACACCGACGAGTCGTTCTCGACCACGATGTCGTTCGCGCTCGAGCGGCCGATGGTGTAGCGGTCGCCGTCGAGCTCGAAGATCTCCCGCCCATCGGGGCCTGTCATCTCCAGCACTGCCATCGTTGTCCCTCCCGACGCGTGCAGGGCGATCGTACCGCCGCGCCAGACTCGCCATTCTCGGACGAAACCGCCATGACGCGGGGGCGACATTTCCGTAGCCTGACCGCGAGCGGCGTCGCGCCCCGCGACCATTGCCGCACCTCGGAGATTTCGCGACGGTGGTGCGAAGCATCCGGGCCGCGAGCACGGGAAGGGACGACCGCATGCATCATGCCCGGCGCAGGAGTGCCAGAATCGGTCTCCGAGGGCAGTCGTCGCGGAGGGGAAGCCGAGTTCCGAGAGGGAGGGACCGGTAGTGGCCACGACCGTCGCGCCGTCACCGAGCGGCACCCGGCGTCGGGTCCGGGTCCAGGGCCTCGCGCTCGGGCAGTGGCTGCGCACGACGCCCGGCCGGCTCCGTCTCGCGTCAGTGGTGCTCGTGATCGGCCTCCTCGTCCTCGGCGTCGTCGCCGCGACCTCCGCGGCCGCCCGCGGTGACGCCGCCCGCGGCGTGGGCACCGACGCCGCGCCCGAGTTGATCGCCGCCGAGGGTCTCTACGGGTCGCTGGCCGACGCCGACGCGACCGCGTCGATCATCTTCCTGAAGGCCGGCCGCGAGTCGCAGGTGCTCCGCGACCGTTACGAAGCCGACCTACGCGCGGCGGGCGACCAGCTCGCCGTCGTTGCGCGTGAGGCCGGCGCCTCGGCCGACGAGCGCGCCGCCATCGACACCATCTCGAGGCAGATCTCGAGCTACGCGGGCTATGTCGAGACCGCCCGTGCCAACAGCCGACTGGGATACCCGGTCGGCGCCGCGTACCTCCGCCGGGCGTCGGCCGTGATGCACGACGAGCTGCTCCCCGCGGCCACGACCGTGTACGAGCACGCCGCCACCCGTCTCGACGACAAGTACCGGTCGGGCACGTCCACCATCGAGATCGTGCTCGTGCTCGTTGCCGGGCTGGTGCTCGTCGCGCTCCTCGTCGGCGTGCAGCTCTTCGTCACCCGCCGCTCGAATCGCATCCTCAACGTCGGGCTTGCCGCCGCGACCGTCGTCGTGGTGATCCTGCTCGCGTGGACCATCGTGCGCTTCGTGTCGGCGCAGAGCTCGTTGGTCGACGCGCAGCGCAAGGGCTCCGACACCGTGCAGCTCCTCTCGGCTGCCCGCATCCTCACCTTGCACGCCCAGGCCGACGAGAACACCACGTTGATCGAGCGCGGCGGGGGGCAAGCGTTCGTGACCGACTTCGAGGACGTCATGCACCGCCTCGTCGGAAAGACGGGGAGCTCGGGACTGATCGCACAGGCACGCGAGGTCGCGCGGCGCACGAACTCCCAATCGGGGATCACCACGCTCGCGACGCAGTTCGCGGACCTGCAACGCCTGCACACCAAGATCCGCGCGCTGGACGACGGCGGCAACTACGAGCAGGCCGTCGCCACCGCGACCGGACAACAAGCCGACCTCGTGACGAAGATCAACGCGACCATCAACACCGAGATCGACCAGGCGAAAGCGCGCCTGGAACAGCACACGTCGGACGCCCGCAGCGGGTTCGGCGTGCTCGCGGTCGCCATCCCCGTCCTCGTCCTCCTCGCCGCGCTGCTCGTGCTGTACGGCCTCCAACGGCGCATCACGGAGTACCGATGACCACGCACCGCCTCCGGCTCGTCGCCGTCCTCACCGCGTTGGCCGCGGGGCTCGTCGGCGGCTGCGCGACCGCGTCGGACGATGCGACCGTCGAATCGCTCGACGCCCTCGAACCCACGACGACGACCGCGGCGCCCGCCACCACCACGACCGTCGCTCCCGCCTGCGACCTCCGCAGCTTCGCGCCACGGCCGTCGATCCCGCCGCCCGGACAGATGCCCGCCGGGAGCACGATGGCGAGGATCCAGGACCGCAAAGAGAAGAAGCTCGTCGTCGGCGTCGACGAGAACACGCTCGGCTTCGCCGCCCGGAATCCCGACGGACAGCTCGAAGGCCTCGAGATCGACCTCGTACGCGAGATCGCGCGGGCGATCTTCGGCGATCCCGACGCGGTCAAGTTCCGATCGGTCGTCACCAGCAACAAGGTGAGCGCGGTCGAGAGCGGCGAGGTCGACCTCACCGCGAGCGTCGTGTCCATCACCTGCGCCCGCTGGCAGAAGGTCGCGTTCAGCCGCGAGTACTACACGACCGACCAGCGCGTCATGGTCGGCGTCGACTCCCCGATCCAGGCGCTCCGGGACCTGGCGAGGAAGAAGGTCTGTGTCACCAAGGGTTCCACCACGATCGACGAGCTCCACGAGGTGGTGCCCGACGCGATCCCCTACCCGGTCTCTGCGCGCACCGACTGCCTCGTCGCGCTCCAGGAAGGACGCGTCGACGCCGTCGCCACCCACGAGACGATCCTCATCGGCCTGCACGACCAGGACCCGAAGACCACCCGTCTTCTCCCCGAATCGGAGCACTTCGGCGACCAGCACTACGGCATCGCCGTCCGGCAGGGGAACGAGGACTTCGTCAGGTTCCTCAACGGCCTGCTGGAGCAATGGCACGCCGACGGCACGCTCCGGCGCCTCTACGACGCGAACCTCCGGCGCTTCGGCATCGACCCGCCGACCATCAACGCCGTCGAGTACCGGCCGTAGGAGGGGACCATGCGCCGACCCGTCACCCTGCTCGCGTCGCTGGCGATGCTCGCGGCCGTCGCGGCCGGATGCGCGTCGGCGTCGAACGACGCCAACGACGAGGCGGACCGCGCCCTGCAGACGCCCACGACGACGGCGGCACCGACGACGACCACCACACCGGCACCGGCGTGCGACCCGGCCAGGAGCGAGCGTCCCGACGGGCCGGTCCCGCCGGTGGGCCAGGTGCCGGCCGACAGCGACATGGCCGCGATCCTGAAGCGGGGCAAGCTCCGGGTCGGGGTCGACCAGAACACGCTGTTCTTCGGGTACCGCGACCCCATCACCGGCGAGCTCGACGGATTCGACATCGCGCTGGCGAAGGAGGTGGCGACCGCGCTGTTCGGCAATCCCGATGCGATCGACCTGCGCGCGGTCACCACCTTGCAACGCCAGACCGCTCTCCAATCCGGCGAGGTCGACCTCGTTGCCAGCCAGTACACGGCCAACTGCGGGCGTCGCCAGATACTCGACCTCAGCACCGTCTACTACGTCGCGCACCAGAAGCTGCTCGTACGCCAGGGATCGCGGATCACCGGAGTCGCCGACCTCGCGGGCAAGAAGGTGTGCGCCACCGTGGGCTCCACGTCGCTCGACAACATCAAGAAGTTGGCGCCCAAGGCGATCGTGTACCGGGTACCCCAGCGCACCGACTGCCTGGTCGCGCTCGACGAGGGCAAGGTCGACGCGATCACGAGCGACGACACCATCCTCCTCGGCTTCAAGCTGCAGGACCCGGACAACACCGAGATCCTCCCGCAGGAGCTGAGCAACGAGCCGTACACGCTGGCGACGTCGAAGAGCCACCCGGAGTTCGGGCGGTTCGTGAACGCGGTGCTCGACCAGTTGCGGGCCGACGGCCGGCTCGAGCAGCTCTACCGGCAGTACCTGAACCGGACCGAC
>DASPTH010000160.1:0-9687 GCA_035623515.1 Acidimicrobiia bacterium | reverse complement strand
CCCGACCCCGAGAGGCCGGTGAACACGATCAGCTTGTCGCGCGGCAACTCCAAGTCGACGTTGCGCAGGTTGTGCTCGCGCGCGCCCCTGATCCTGATCGAGCCACCCACAGCCCCGCAGGGTACCCGCTCCCCGGCGCCGTCGAACGGATGTTCGGCCTCAGAGCGCGGGCTCCGACGCGGAGTGCACCCAGCCCACCCGGAGGCAGAGCACCTTCGTCGTGCCGTCGGTCCACTCCGGCGCGCACCGCGCGAACCCGGCGAACGGGTGGTGGTCCCACGCCCACGCGAGCAACCAGACCCGCGTGGTGGCGCCACCCTCGAGCTGGATGGCCTCGGTGTCGGGGAGCCCGGGCACCGACACGCCGCGCGCGGGGCGCGGGCCGCGCACCCCGATGCGCCACTCCACGATGTCGGCCTGCCGCGCCGGGTAGACCGCGATCACGTCGCCGGGCCGGGCGACCGCTTCGAGGTGTTCCATCGACACGTCCGTGTCCCACGGCAGGCCGAAGAACCAGATCGACGACATGAGCGCGAGGACCACGACCGTGGCGCCGAGCGCGACGCCGACGGTGTGGTACCTGGTGACGGTCCAGTCGACGAGGAAGGCGAGCGCGAGCGGCGGGCCCCACGCGGAGAGCGTCAACGTACGGTCGAAGAAGAACGGTGCGAAGAGCCCGACGAGTGCAGCCAGCACGAACGGCACCACCACACATGCGAGGAACACCCGGCCGAGCGCGGCGTCGCGGCGCACGAGCAGCACCGACCCCGCGACGACCGCGAGGAAGGCCAGCGGCTTCAGCCAGTCCGTGTACGTCACGTGGCGGGCGACGATGTCGGCGAATCCGCCCGGTGTGGTGAGCGGGATCCACGACGCGAAGTTGCCCGACTGCTGCGCGAGCAGCACGGGGCCCCACACGATGGCCCACAGCAGGACGGGCACGGCCGCACCGAACCGCCATCGCCAGGAGGCCGGGTCCCGCCGGAAGCCGGCGAGCGCGAAGACCCCGGCCGCGAGCAGCAACGCCGACACGTGGTCGAACGCAGCGACGAGCAGCAGCGCCCCCACCGCCCACGGATGCCACGCCCGCGGTTGCTGCAGCCAGGTCTCCGCCAAAACCGCCACGAGCACGCCGACCAACTGGAGCAGCGCGTACATGCGTGCCTCGCCGCCGTACATCAACTGGAACGTCGAGACGGCCATCACTGCAGTGGCGACGACGCCGAGCCAACCCCGACGCCGCATCCACCACGCGAAGACGGCAAGCGCCGCCGACGACATCACGACCGACGGCAGCCGGAAGACGAAGTCGCTCACGCCCGCCCGCGCCAGGGGCATCCGCAGCAGGTAGTCGAGCGGTGGGTGCGAGTCGGCGCTGCGCAGGAACGCCAGCAGATCCGTGATCGACCGTCGCCCCGCCATCGCCGTGAACGTCTCGTCGAACGTCAGCCCATTGACCCCCGCCCTCCATACCCGCAAGAGCACCCCACCCACAACGATCGCACCCAACACCCACCCCGTCACCGAGCCCCGCGACGAGGAACGCGCAGGAGAGGGAGTCGCGACACGCACGCGGTGAAGAACGGCGCCCCGCCGCGGCGACTTGACCGTGCCGGAAGCGGCGACCCGACCGTCGCTTCGAGACAGTCGTGGCCGCCGGGTCGAGACCCGGCTCTGGGCTCGACCCGACAGCGGCCCCGGTCGAGAAGTGCAACCGGTCGGGTCGCCGCCGACAGCCCCCGGGCACAGCACCGAGCCCGAGTCAGGAAACGGCGCGCAACTCCCGCTTCAACTCGGCGATCTCGTCGCGGAGGCGAGCCGCCTCCTCGAACCTGAGGTCGCGCGCCGCATCCGCCATCTCGTCCTGCAAGGTCTGGATGAGCCGGCCGAGGTCGTCGGGCGGCACGTCGGCGAGATCGAACACCGCGGACCGCTGCGAGTGGTCGCGGCCGCCGCGCCGCCGCCCCCGGCCCCGCGTGGGCGCGAGGTCACCGTCGCCCCGGAGCATCTCGAGGATGTCGGTGACCTTCTTGCGGACCGTCTGCGGGTCGATCCCGTGGGCCGCGTTGTACTCGAGCTGCTTCTTGCGCCGGCGGTTCGTCTCCGAGATGGCCCGGCGCATCGAATCCGTCATCTGGTCGGCGTACATCACGACCTGACCCTCGACGTTGCGCGCGGCGCGGCCGATCATCTGGATGAGCGAGGTCTCGGAGCGCAGGAATCCCTCCTTGTCGGCGTCGAGGATCGCCACGAGCGACACCTCGGGCAGGTCGAGCCCCTCCCGCAGCAGGTTGATGCCGACGAGCACGTCGAATTCGCCCAGGCGCAGCGCGCGCAGGATCTCGACGCGTTCCAACGTGTCGACCTCGCTGTGCAGGTAGCGCACCCGCAGGCCCAGCTCGACGAGGTAGTCGGAGAGGTCCTCGGCCATCTTCTTGGTGAGCGTGGTGACGAGCACGCGGTGGTCGCGCTCGGTGCGGGCGCGGATCTCGGCGACCAGGTCGTCGATCTGGCCGCGCGTGGGGCGCACGATGACCTCGGGATCGACGAGGCCGGTGGGCCGCACGATCTGCTCGGCCACGTGCGTGGACACCTCGAGCTCGTACGGGCTGGGGGTGGCCGAGAGGAACACCACCTGGTTCACCGCCTCGGTGAACTCCTCGAACCGCAGCGGGCGGTTGTCGAGCGCCGACGGCAGCCGGAAGCCGTGCTCGACGAGCGTCTCCTTGCGCGACCGGTCGCCCTCGAACTGGCCGTGCAGCTGCGGGACCGTGACGTGCGACTCGTCGACGACGCACAGGAAGTCGTCGGGGAAGTAGTCGAGCAGGGTGTAGGGCCGCTGCCCCGGCGCGCGACCGTCGAGGTGGCGGGAGTAGTTCTCGATGCCCGAGCACACGCCGATCTCGCGCATCATCTCGAGGTCGTACGTGGTGCGCATGCGTAGCCGCTGCGCCTCCAGCAGCTTCCCCTTGCCCTCGAGCCACGCGAGCCGCTCCGCAAGCTCGGCCTCGATCCCCTCGATCGCCGCGCGCATGTGGTCCTCGTCGGTGACATAGTGCGACGCCGGGAAGAGCACCAGGCGGTCGACCTCCTCGACGACCTCCCCGGTGAGCGGGTCGACCGACGCGATCCGCTCCACCTCGTCACCGAAGAGCTGGATGCGCACCGCGTGCTCCTCGTAGGCGGGGAACACCTCGATCGTGTCGCCCCGGACCCGGAACTTGTTCCTCGCGAACGCGACGTCGTTGCGGTCGTACGCGAGGTCGACGAGGCGCGAGAGGATGGCGCGTTGGTCGTGCTCCTCGCCGACGTCGAGGATCAGCGACTGCTTCGCGTACTCGTCGGGACCGCCGAGGCCGTAGATCGCCGACACCGACGCGACGATGACGACGTCGCGGCGCGACATCAGGGCGCTCGTGGCCGAGTGGCGGAGGCGGTCGATCTCGTCGTTGATCGACGAGTCCTTCTCGATGTAGGTGTCGGTGGAGGGGAGGTAGGCCTCGGGCTGGTAGTAGTCGTAGTAGGAGACGAAGTACTCGACGCGGTTCTTCGGGAAGAGCTCGCGGAACTCACTGGTGAGCTGTGCCGCCAGGCTCTTGTTGGGCGCGAGCACGAGCGTGGGCCGATCGACGCGCGCGACGACCCCGGCGATGGTGAAGCTCTTCCCGGAGCCGGTGATCCCGAGCAGGGTCTGGAACCGGTCGCCCCGCTCGACGCCGTCGGCGAGCGCGGCGATCGCCTCCGGCTGGTCGCCGGCGGGAGACAGGTGCGACACGACTTCGAGCGGGGGCACGGTCAGACTGTAACGGCGCGGTGTGACGGTTATTCCGGGAGCTCGTCCTGCTCGACGCGCATCCGCTCGAGGTCGGCCCAGACCTCGTCGACCTGGCGCGCCAGGGAACCCAGGTCGCCTCGGTTGTCGAGCACGTAGGTCGCGTACTCGCGCCGTTCGTCGTCGCTCGCCTGCGCGGCCATCCGTCGCGCCGCGTCGTCGCGCGCGATACCGCGCGCCTCGACGCGGTCGAGGCGAACCTGGCGAGGGGCCTCCACCACGATGACCGCCGCGAACTCGCGCTCGGACCCCGGCCCGCCCTCGGCGAGCAGCGGCGCGTCGCACACGACGATCGCGCTCGGCGGCGCCGCCTCGATCTCCCGGGTGAACTCGTCGACGATGGCCGGCCACGTGATCCGGTTCAGGGCTTCCCGGCCTTCATCGTCGGCGAACGCGATGCGCGCGAGGCCGGGGCGATCGAGACCACCGTCCGCGAGCAGGATGCCGTCGCCGAAGCGCTCGACGAGCGCGGCGAGGGCCGGAGCGCCGGGCTCCACCACCTTGCGGGCGGCCACGTCGGCGTCGATGACCCGGGCGCCCTTGTCCTGCAAGAGGCGGGCGACCGTGGACTTCCCGGACCCGATCCCACCCGTCAACCCCACGAGCAGCATGGTGTGACGGATGCTACTTCGCCGGATTCGCGCGGAGAGTGCTCAATCCCGGCCGAGCAGGTGCCGATAGCTACCCGCAGCGGGCGGAGAGCCCGCTTTCCCAGACCCGTACGGGGTTGAGACAAGAAGGGGCCAGTACATGAACCTGTTCGTGTTGCGGACCTGGCTGCAGGCCAAGTTCACCAAGGACGAGCGTGGCGCCAGCATGGTCGAGTACATCCTCCTCGTCGCTCTGATCGCCCTCGCGGTCATCGCGGCAGTGGTGTTCCTCCGTGGCCAGGTGTCCAGCAAGTTCAACGACGCCGGCAGCAAGATCAGCTCGAACGGCAGCTGATCCTCGCTACCACACAGCTACACCGCTCTTGTCGGCGGGATCCCTCCGGGACGGTCAAGTCCCGGGAGGATCCCGCCGATGTCTTGTGTGACAGACACCACAGGCCTGCCCCCACGGGCCCCACACTGCAGCGGAAGGGGTCGCTCCATGAACCTGTTCGTGTTCCGCACCTGGCTCTCCGCCCGGTTCTCCCGCGGCGAGCGCGGCGCCACCATGGTCGAGTACATCCTCCTCGTCGCCCTCATCGCCCTCGCCGTCATCGCCGCGGTGGTCTTCCTCCGCGACCAGGTGAGCAGCAAGTTCAACGACGCCGGCAGCAAGATCAGCTCGAACGGCAGCTGACCTCTTCGGCCCGGTCCCCACGGCGGGATCCCCCCGGACTGCTTCAAGTTCGGGGCGGGTCCCGCCGATATTCGTATGGGGCCAGACCACGACCGCGGCCGGGCAGCCGTTGTCGTTGACAAAGAAGAGGGGCAATCCGAATGAACTTGTTCGTAGTGCGGACCTGGCTGCAGGCCAGGTACTCGAAGAGCGAGCGCGGGGCGAGCATGGTGGAGTACATCCTCCTCGTCGCTCTGATCGCCCTCGCGGTCATCGCCGCGGTGGTGTTCCTCCGCGACCAGATGGACACGAAGTTCAGCGACGCCGGCAGCACCGTGAGCAGGTTGCCGAACCCGTAGGCCCGCCCGCGTCGCCGGGCAGTCGACGAAGGGGCCGCGGGGGCGTGCGGCCCCTTCGTCGCGCGTGCGGACGGAAATCACGCCGTCGCACACCGCACGCGAGCGATGCTCCTGGGCGTGAACGACGAGTTCGTCCCCGCGCAGGTGCTGAACGCCGGCTTCTACCGTGACGTCGTGGCGCCGGCGGTGTCGGCATGGCCGCACCGCGCTGCCCTGCTCGGCCACGGTTCCGAGGTCCTCGGTTACGACACGTTCCGGTCGACCGACCACGGGTGGGGCCTGCGCCTGCAGGTCTTCGTCGACGACCCGCTGGTCGCCGAGGTGCGGGCGGCGGTCGACGCCGCACTGCCCGACTCCTACCGCGGCCGGCCCGTGCGGTACGGGTGGGACGACGTGCCGGTCATGGCGCACGTCACGGTCGGCACGCTCGGGAGGTGGCTCCGGGCGCAGCTCGGGATCGACCCGCGCCCCGCGCTCGAGGCCACCGACTGGCTCCTGGTGCCCCAGCAGCGGCTGCTCGGCGTCGTGCGGGGCGCCGTGTACCGCGACGACGGCGGCGAGCTGGCGACCGTGCGTGACGAGCTGGCGTGGTACCCGCACGACGTGTGGCTCTGGTTGCTCGCCTGCCAGTGGCGGCGCCTCGCCCAGGAGGAGCCGTTCGCGGCGCGCGCCGCCGAAGTCGGGGACGCCCTCGGCGCCGCCGTCGTCGCCGCGCGACTGGCGCGGGAGCTGATGCGGATCTGGTTCCTCCTCGAGCGCGAGTACTGGCCGTACACCAAGTGGTTCGGCACCGCGTTCTCCCGCCTCCCCGGCACCGAGCAGGTCGGCAGCGTCTTGCACCGGGCGGTCACCACGGACGACCACCCGTCACGGGAAGCCGCGCTCGCCGAGGCGTACGAGCTCACCGCGGCACGCTTCAACGTCTCCGGGCTCACCGAGCCCCTCGACCCACGCGTTCGGTCGTTCCACGCTCGCGGTTACCTCGTGCTCGAGGCCGACCGCTTTGCCGACGCCTGCCGGTCCCAGATCACCGACCCTCGGTTGCGCGCGCTCCCTCTCGTCGGCTCGGTCGACCAGTTCGTCGACGGCACCGACGTGCTCGACGCGCCCGACCGCGCGCGCCGGTTGCGCGCGCTGTTCTCCGATTCGTCGACGAGGCGGGGACGCGCGATCCAGTGAACCGTCAGCCGTCAAAATGGACGGTCAGCGGTGCAACGAATCGCTCGCGACCGTCGCGTACCGGCGCGGGCGTTCAGGTCCGCACCCAGACGGCGCGGCTCGCGTCGCGGTGGACACGCTTCCAGTCGCGCGACGCGTCGAGCTCGGCGGCGAGCGCGCTCCCGCGGTTCCACACGATCGTCTGCACGCGGTACCGGTCGAGCACCTTGTCCCAACCAGGCCGCGCGTCGGCGAGCGTGAAGTAGTCGTAGATGACCTTGGTCGGATACATGTCGTACCGGTCGTCGATGAACACCCTCTGCGACGGGTAGTACTCGAGGATCACGTAGCCGGCGTCGGAGTCGGTCGTGAGGAGCCGGGAGCCGAGGAGTCCGTGCCGGACGACGTAGTCCATGGCCTGCACCGGATAGGTCCGGAACGAGAAGTCGCGCTGCTGCGACGCTCGGAGGCCGATCACGAGCCCGAGGAACGCGATCAACGCCAGCGCGCCCGCCACCAGACGGCGGGACGTCCCGTCGGGCCGCTCCTCGTCGCGCGCGAAGGCACGCGCGACGACCGGCAACCCGACGAGTGGCGCGATGGCGACGTTGCGCAGCGCCCAGAGAGCCAGGAACAACATCGGGAGCGTCACGACGAGGTCGCGGCGCGTGACGCGGTTGCGACCACGTGCGAGCGCCACCACGTACACCGCGATCCACAGCCCGAGGGCGACTCCGTAGATCTGGCGGAAGTCGGGTGACCGCCACTCGACGATGTGCGAGAGGATGTCGCCGCGCGACAGCAGCGCGATCGGGAACATCACCAGCGCCGCGCCGTACGGGTTGACGAAGGTGACGGCGAATCCCACCGCGCCGCCGACGAGGAGCCGGCGCTCGCGGCCTTCCCACGGCCTCGCACCGTCGACCCAGCGGCCGAGGAGGTGGAGTCCGAGGTACGCGAAGCCGAGGGCGAAGCTGCCGTGCGTGTTCGCCCACAGCCAGAACAGCACGGGCAGCACGACGACGGGGTGCCGCCCGGCGACGCTGTCGGGCACCTCGACCGTCCACAGCAGCACCAGGAAGAAGAGCACGCCGACGAGCAGTGGCCGCTCGGACCAGAGCGTGTAGATCCCGGCCAGCGCGGCGAGGGTGATCCCGCACGCGACGACGCGGTCACGGACGAGGCGCAGCGCGAGCCGGTAGGCGAGCACGCCGATGGCCGCGCCGACCACGCCGACGAACAGCCGGATGCCGAACGCGCCGACCGTGCGGTACAGCACCCCGTAGGTCACCTCCGCCAGCCACGACTGTGCGACCCACTTCGTGCCCGGCGCCGTGTACGAGAACACGTCGTGGTGCGGGATCCCGTGATCGAGGATGTACTCGCCGGTCCGCAGGTGCCAGAAGAACGAGTTGTCGGAGAGGCTGCTGATGCCGACCGCCCACCCGAAGAGGCCGAACACCGCGGAGAACACCGCGCCCAGGCCGAGGCGGTGAGCCGGCGCGACCTCGCCACGCCGCGTCGAACGCGACGGCGGCGCCGGGACCGCCTCCCGCACGAGCGTCGGTGTCGCGGTCACGCTTGCCCGCTCTCGGCGCGACGCGCCCGGGCGCTCGGCCCCCGCTGCGCTACTCGCCGGGGCACCCGGCTCGTGGTCGCTCCGCTCATGGCGTCAGAGCGAACGCGAGATCTCGATGAAGGCGGGGCCGAGGATCACGACGAAGATCGACGGGAAGATGCAGAACACCAGCGGGAACAGCATCTTCACCGGCGCCTTCTGCGCCTGCTCCTGCGCGCGCAGGCGCCGGCGCACGCGCATGTCGTCGGCTTGAGCCCGCAGGAGCCGGGAGATCGACACACCGAACGTGTCCGCCTGCAGCATGGCGAGGATGAAGGCCCGCAATTCGGCGACGTCGGTGCGGTCGGCCATCGCGCGGAGCGCGTCGGCCCGCGACGACCCGATGCGGATCTCGTGCAGCATCCGCCGGAACTCGTCGGAGAGCGCTCCCGGCACCGCCGTGCACGTGCGGTCGAGCGCCTGCTCGAAGCCGAGACCGGCCTCCACCGAGATCACGAGCAGGTCGAGGATGTCGGGGAGCTTGCGGGAGATCTCCTTCTGCCGATCCTCGATCTTGCGGTTCACGAGGACGTCGGGGTACAGGAACGACGCACCCCACAGGAGCAGGATCGCCGCGAACGCGACGACGCCGCTCATGCCGAGCGCGAGGACCACCGGCGCCCACACGATCACCGAGACGATCCCGAGCAGCTTCATCACGAGGATCTTGTCGACGTTCAGGTTCGGAGGGCTGCCGGCGAGGACCAGCTTGGCGGCGACGCCCTCACCGAAGCCGGCGGGCGTGAAGCGCCGGGCGACGCCGGTCAGGCCCTCCAACAACGGCGCGAAAACGCGCTCGGTGATCGGCGCCAGCATCTCCTGGTCGCGCACGTCCTGGATCTGGTAGCCCTCGAGCCGGCGCAGGGACTCGCGCACATCGGCCCGCTCCGCGGTGACCGAACCCACCACGAACGTCAACGCCGCGATCGACGTCGCCAGCACCAGCGCGATCAACACGGGAGTCACGTCACACCTCGATCGCCAGGATCTTGCGGAGCCAGAGGAAGCCGAAGAACGTCATGACGCCCGACGCGATCATCGCCAGGATGCCGATCGAGTTGTGGAAGAGCTCGGAGATGTAGTTGGGCTGCACGAGGTACAGCACGCCCGCGAAGGCGACCGGGAAGATGCCGAGGATCCATCCCGAGAAGCGGCCCTCGGCGGTCAGCGCCTTGATCTCGTGGCGGATGCGCTCACGCTGGGTCATCGTGTCGGCCACGGTGTCGAGCAGCTCGGCGAGGTTGCCGCCGACCTCGCGCTGGATCCGGATCGCCATGACCGCCCACATCAGGTCGACGCTCGCCATGCGGTTCGCCGAGTCCTCCAGCGCGTCCTCGATCGGCCGGCCGAGGCGTGACTCGGTGAAGACGCGCTGCAGCTCGCGCCGGGTCGGCTCGGTCGCCTCGTTCGCCACCGACTCCAGGCCCTGCGCGAACGAGAAGCCCGCGCGCATC
>DASPTH010000140.1:0-40087 GCA_035623515.1 Acidimicrobiia bacterium | reverse complement strand
CGGCGAGGCTGCGTTCACGGGTACCGTCGCGCGTCCGCCCGCCATCGTACCGAACGTCATCACGAGCGACGCGAGGTCCGCCCCCGCGATCACCGTGACCGGCGGGGCTCCGCGCGGCGCCGACACCGCGCGTGCGACCGCGTCCGTGTACTGGACGAGCTCGCGGTAGGTGACTCGGCGGTCGCCGTCGTGCACGGCCACTCGGGTCGGCACCGCGGCCGCGAGCTCGTGGAGTGCATCACCGAACGTGCGCTCGCGCACGTCGGGCAGCAGCGGCGAGCACCGCCACGGAGCCGCTTCCGTGTTCGGACTCGGCGCCGTCGACATGTGCGGGCGATCGTATTGGCCGCTGCCCGCCGCGCTCCCCATCGGCCGCTTCGGTCCGCGCACGGTCCAGCGGGTCAGGAGCGTTCGGCGCGGCGCACGGCGAAGGTCGACATCGCCCGCGACACGATCCCGCCGGTGGCGGCATCCGTGACGAGCGACTCGACGTAGGCGACCGTCCGGCTGAGCTGCACGACCTCACCCCGCACCGCCAGCTCCTGGCCTGCGGACGCGCCCTGACGGACCTGGTACGAGACGTCGAGCGTGGCGGCGCGGTCCCCCGACTCGAGCGCGCTGTTGGCGGCGAAGTTCATCGCTGCGTCGTGCACCACTGCGTACACGCCACCGTGCACCGGACCCCTCGGGTTGCACGCCGACTCGGTCGGCGTCCACACGGCTTCGGCCCAGCCCTCGCCGTACCGCTCGAACGACAGGCCGAGTTGCGCGAGCAATGGCATCCCACCGTCACCGAGCGACTTGTCGAGGTTGCGCATGCGGGAACGCTAGACAACGCTCGTGCCATGACCACGGCCGTGATCGTCGACGCCATCCGTACGCCGCTCGGGCGCCGGAACGGGATGCTCGCGGGATGGCATCCCGTCGATCTCGCCGCGCACGTGCTGCGCGCGCTCGTGGAGCGCAACGACCTCGACCCTGCGGTGGTCGACGACGTGATCATGGGCTGCGTGTCGCAGGTCGGCGAACAGGCCCTCAACGTCGGCCGCAACGCCGCGCTGGCGGCGGGCTACCCGGACTCCGTGCCGGGCACGTCGATCGATCGGCAGTGCGGGTCGTCACAGCAGGCGTTCCACTTCGCGGCCCAGGGTGTGATGGCCGGCGCGTACGACGTGGTCGTGGCTGCGGGCGTGGAGAGCATGACGAGGGTGCCGATGGGTTCGACCCTCCTCCCCGGACGTGATCCCTTCGGGCCCGAGGTCCACGAGCGCTACCCCGGCCTCGTGCCTCAGGGATTGTCGGCGGAGCTGATCGCCGAGAAGTGGAGCCTCGGCCGGGAGGAGCTCGACACGCTCGCGCTCGAATCCCACCGGCGTGCGGCGCGCGCGACTGCCGAAGGGCGCTTCGAGCGTGAGATCGTGGCTGTGCCGTCGACCGACGACACGTCGCGCTGGCTCCTGACCGACGAAGGCATCCGCCGTGACACGTCCCCCGAGCAGCTCGCGCGGCTGAAGCCCGCGTTCAAGCCCGACGGGGTCGTGACCGCGGGCAACTCGTCACAGATCACCGACGGGGCCGCGGCCGTCCTCGTCACGAGTGAGGAGGCGGCAAGCCGGCTCGGCCTCAGACCGCGGGCCCGCTTCCACTCGTTCGCGCTCGCCGGTGACGATCCCGTGCTCATGCTCACCGCCCCGATCTCCGCGACGGCCAAGGTGCTCGAGCGGGCCAAGCTCTCGCTCGACGACATCGACCTGGTCGAGATCAACGAGGCGTTCGCGAGCGTCGTGCTGGCGTGGGCGCGGGAGGTGCACCCGAACATGGCGCGGGTCAACGTGAACGGCGGTGCCATCGCGCTGGGTCACCCGCTCGGGTGCTCGGGCGCCCGGCTCGCGACGACGCTGCTGCACGAGCTCGAACGGACGGGCGGTCGCTTCGGCCTGCAGACGATGTGCGAGGGCGGCGGCATGGCCAATGCCGCGATCATCGAGCGCGTGTAGCGAGCGCCACCCGGCGCGCGACCATGGAGCCGCATGCTCGGATGGATCTTGCGCGTGGTGGTCGCGCTCGCGGCCGGTGTCACGCTCTACGTCATCGGCGCGTCCATGCTCCGCAAGTTCAAGGTGCCGCCGCCCGAGGAGCCCGACCCCGACTCCATCCAGCCCGTGCACCTGAGGTTCCGGTGCGCGGTGTGCGGTGCCGAGGTCACGATGACGGCCGCGCAGGACGACGCACCCGAGGCGCCGCGCCACTGCCGCGAAGACATGGTCCTCGTGCCCGACTGACCAGCGCCGCTCCGGCGGTTCTCCACCGCCTGTGGACAACCCTGTGCGAAATCACACGGTTGGCGTTCGGACAAACGGCCCTTACCGGTAGAAGGTCGACAGCACGAATCCGGCGACCAGCAGCACGAGGCCGATGATCAGGAAGTTGTTGCTCGCTTCGCCGCCCGGGAGGAGTTGGAGGTAGTTGCCGCCGATCACCACCACGCCGAGGACCAGGCAGGTGAACATCGTCGCCGGCACCCACAGCTTGCTCGGCGGCGCCTTCTTGGGCGCCGGCGGCGTGTAGCGCGACCGCTTGCTCTTCGACTGCGGCATGACGGCGACGATAACCCGCGGCCGGCGACGAGCGGGTCCGGTACGTTGCGCCCGTGGCGCCGCGGGTGCTTGTCATCGACAACTACGACTCGTTCGTCTACAACCTCGTCCAGTACCTCGGGGAGCTCGGCGCCGACCCCGTCGTGCATCGCCACGACGCGCTCCCGATCGACGCGCTCGTCGCGCTCGAGCCCGACGCCGTCCTCGTGTCGCCCGGCCCCGGCGATCCCGGAACGCATCCGGAGGACGCCGGGGTGTCGAACGACGCCATCAGGGTGTTCGGCGACGCCGGCGTTCCCGTGCTCGGCGTGTGCCTCGGCCACCAGTGCATCGGCAAGCTCTACGGCGGTGATGTCGTGCGTGCGCCGGCGGTGATGCACGGCAAGACGTCGCAGATCGCCCACGACGGCAAGGGCGTGTTCCGCGACGTCCCGAGCCCGTTCACGGCAACCCGATACCACTCACTCGTCGTCGACCGCGACTCGGTGCCCGACGCGCTCGAGGTGAGCGCCGAGTCGGAGGACGGTCTCGTGATGGGGCTCCGGCATCGAGATCTGCCGGTCGAGGGCGTGCAGTTCCATCCCGAGTCGATCCTCACCGAGCACGGCCACCGGCTGCTCGGCAACTTCCTGTACCCGGATCGCGTGCCGATCTAGAGGTCCGGTAGTCGCGCCGAGCCGTGCTCGAGCACCGCGAGGCCGTCGGCGACGAGCGACGCCAACGCGTCGGCGTCGAGGTGCTCGACGGGAACCGCGCCCTCGCGGACGCGTGCCATCACGCGCCCGCGGCGCTCACGGAAACTGCCCGCGAACGGAGCCTGCCGGGCCCGCCGCTCGTGCGGGAGCGGCGCCCGCGCCGCGCACCGCCGGCGGAGAGGACACTCGCCGCACCGGGGCTCGCGAGGACGGCAGAGCAGCGCGCCCACGTCCATGAGCGCGAGCAGGCGGTCGCGCCCGCGGAGCGGCTTCCCGATCACGACCATCGCGCGTTCCCCCTGCGCGTCGGTGAGGCGTTCGCCGCGTACGCGTTCGACGACCCGCCGCACGTTCACGTCCAGGGCAGGCGCGTCGACGCCGTCGGACTGGGCCCGGACCGCCGCCGCGGTGTACCGGCCCACACCGGGGAGGTCGGTGAGGTCGGCCGGCCACCCGCGCGCGTCGATCACGACCGCGGCCTCCCACAAGCGCCGGGCCCGCCGCGGGTAACCGAGCCGGCCCCACGCCACGATCACCGCGCCGGGACCGGCCGCGGCCATCGCCGATGGCGTCGGGAACTGCGCGAGGAAGCCGTCGTACACGCCGGCGACGCGCGCGACCTGCGTCTGGTGCAACATCGTCTCCGACACGAGTACGGCCCACCGGTCGCGCGTCGCGCGCCACGGCAACCCGTGGCGTCCGTGCGCCCGATACCAGGCCTCGAGCGTCAGGTGCCCACCAGGATGTCGACGTAGGTGTTGGCGTCGCAGTGCTGGCTCGTGCCGCCCGTCGGCGACTGGGCGAGCACGTAGCCCTGCTGGTTCGGTGCCGACGCCTGGAAGCTGACGCGGACGCTGCAGCCGACTCCCGTGATCGCCGACTCGGCGTCGGCGCGCTGGCTGCCGACGACGTTCGGGATCGTGACCTGCGCCGGTCCGCTCGAGATGATGAGCGTGACCGAGGTGTTCGGAGGGACTTGCGTGTTCGCCGCGGGGTCGGTGCCCGCTACGTTGCCGGCCGCAACGGTGTCGCTCGGCGCCGACTGGGTCGTGGGGCTCACCTGGAGCCCGGCCGCGCCGATCGCCGACGACGCCGCGACCGTGTCGAGGTTCGACACGTCGGGCACGGTCTTCAACGGCGCGCGCGCGACGGTGACGCTCGCCAGCCGGAAGGTCTTCGGGACGGCCACGCCGCCCGCCGGGCTGGTGGCGAGCACGAGGCCCGGCGGTTGGTCGGAGTCCTGCTCCACGTACGCAACCTTGAAACCGGCGCCCCGGAGGATGGCGTCGGCGTCGGTCTGCTGCTTCCCCACGACGGAGGGCATCGGTACGGTCGGGCTGCTCACGTCGAGCGTGACGGTGCCTCCCTTGCGCAGCTTCACGCCCGCGATCGGTGACTGCGACAGCACCACGTCGCCGTCCTGGTCGCTCTGCTTGTCGACGCGCACCACGTTGAACGACTGCTGCTTGAGCGCGGCCTCCGCCTGCGCGAACAATTGGCCGGTGACCGGTGGCACCACTGCCGTCACGACCGATTTCCCGTCGTTGCCGAAGTTCGACTGCACGAGCAACGTGACGATGAGCGTGATCAGGAGGCCGAAGGCGACCGCCACCGCGATCGCGGCACCCCAGCGCCTCGGTCGCCGGGGAGATGCCGGAGCCGGTACCGGAGCAGGTGCAGGGGCCACGAGTGTGGGCGCGCCGTTCGACCCGTCGCTCCCGGCCGCTGCGCCCGCGGCCGCTACCGGCACGGCGGTGATGGCCGGCATCGGCCCGCCGCGCAGCGGGCGGCCGCGCTCGAAGCGCAGGAGGTCGGCGCGCAACTCGCGAGCAGACTGGTAGCGGAGGGCGACGTCCTTCGTGAGGCACGTGAGCACGATGCGGTCGAGCGCGCCGGGCACGTCGCGCGCGATCTGCGACGGTGGCACTGGCTCCTCGCGCACGTGCTTGTACGCGACGGAGACCGGGCTGTCGGCAGTGAACGGCGCGACACCGGTGGTCATCTCGTAGAGGACGACACCGAGCGAGTACACGTCGGAGCGGCCGTCGAGCTCCAGACCCTGGGCCTGCTCGGGTGAGAAGTAGGTGGCGGTGCCGAGCACGGCGCCGGTCTTCGTGAGGTTCTCGCTGCTCTCGTAACGCGCGATGCCGAAGTCGGTGACCTTCACCCCGCCTTCCGGCGTGATCAGGACGTTCCCCGGCTTGACGTCGCGGTGCACGACGCCGTTCTGGTGCGCGAACTCGAGCGCGTCGGCGATATCGGCGGTGATGCGAGCCGCCTCGCTCGGTGGAAGCGAGCCGTAGCGCTTCAGCACGTCGCGGAGCGTGCGGCCGTTCACGTACTCCATGACGATGAACGACGTGTCGTCGTCGCGTCCCCAGTCGTACACGGCGACGATGTTCGGGTGGCTCAGGCTGGCGGCCGCCTGTGCCTCGCGCCGGAACCGCTCGATGAACGCGGGGTCCGACGCGAACGCTGGCGACAGCACCTTCACCGCGACCCGGCGGTTCAGCAACCGGTCGAGCGCGAGGTAGACGTCGGCCATCCCGCCGCGGCCGATCTCCGTTCGGAGCTCGTAGCGGTTGGCGAGCACACGCGCGACGGTGGCCATGGGTCAGTGCAATCTAGGAGTCAGTCGGAGGGCATCAGTATCACTGGTTGAGGAGCGCTTCGAGCACTTGCTTGGCAATGGGAGCAGCGAGGTCCCCGCCGGTGGCGGCGTCACCGACGATGCCACCGTTCTCGACGAGGACCGAGACCGCGACGCGGGGGTTGTCGGCCGGCGCGAACGCGATGAACCACGCATGTGGCGCGCCCAACTCGTTCTGCGCGGTTCCCGTCTTCCCGGCCACGGCCACACCGTTGATCTGCGCGCGTGTGCCGGTGCCGCCTTCGACGTTCTTCACCATCATGTCGGTGAGGGCGGAAGCCGTCGCCGGCGTCATGCAGCGCTTCCACTCGTGGGGCTTGATCTCGTCGACGACCTTGCCGTCGGAGTCGGTTACGGACTGCGCCACGTGCGGCTGCATGATCACGCCCCCGTTGGCGATCCCGGCCGCCACGAGCGCCATCTCGAGGGGTGTGACGAACACGTCGCCCTGACCGATCCCGGCGAGTGCGAACCGAGGCGGCTCGGCGTCGGCCGCGGGCCCGATGCTGCCGGCCGCGCCGGGATCGAGGTCGAGCGGCGGCGCGATTGGCGCCGTCGCCGAGCCCACACCGCAGTTGTTCATCGTCGGCACGAAGTTCGGGCCCAGGTCGTAGCCGAGTTTGGCGAACGTCACGTTGCACGACTCGAGGAAGCTCTGGACGAGGGTGCCGCCGCCGCAACTCCCGCCGCCGAAGTTGCCGATGCCCGTGGTGGTGCCGGGCAGCGGGAACCGGGCGGAGTACGGGAAGGTCGTGTCGGGCGTCGCGATCCCGGTGTCGAGCGCGGCGGCGGTCGTCACGACCTTGAACGTCGAACCAGGAGGGAAGCGCTCGCGGTAGGAGCGTGCGAGCGCGGGCTTCGCGGTGTCGTTGTTCAAGAGGAAGAACGCGAGGTTGGCCTTCGCGGTGTCGTGGTTGGTGAGTGGGTTCGGGTCGAAGCTGGGGTTCGAGTACATCGCAAGGATCGCGCCGGTGCGCGGGTCGATTGCGACCACCGAACCCTTCTGTCCCTGCAGCGCGTCGCGCGCGGCTGTCTGCGCCGGCAGTGACTGCGCGAGCACGACGTTGCCGGTGTTCGGCTTTCCTTGGACGATGTTCTCGAACTTGAACTCCGTGTCGCGCCCCGTGAGGGCGGCGTTGTAGCTGGCCTCGACGCCGGTGTTGCCGTCGAGGACCGACTGGTACCCGCTGATCTGCGCGAACAGGTCGGCTTGCGGGTACACGCGCTGGTACCGGATCTCACCGCCGGTGTCGATCGACCGGGCCACCACCTGATCGTCGGCCGTCAGGATCTCGCCCCTGGGGCGGTTGATGTCGCGCAGGAACCGGCGGATGTTGTTGGGGTCGTTCGCGAGGTGATTGGCGTCGACCACCTGGAGATAGGTGATCTGACCGACCAGCACGATGATGAGCACCGTGATCGCGTACCCGACCCGCCGGATCGCCGTGTTCATCGGTGATGGCCCTGCACGAACTCGCGCCCGGGTGCGATCGCAGCCGTCGACCGCGCGCCGGGTTCTTCGGCGCGCGCGGTCGTCTCGTCGGAGATCCGCAGGAGCAACGCCACGATGACGAAGTTCGCCACGAGCGACGAGCCGCCGTAGGAGATGAAGGGCAGCGTGATACCGGTGAGCGGGATCACCCGGATCACGCCCCCGATGATCACGAACGCCTGTACGCCGACGATGACGGTGAGTCCGGCGGCGAACAACTTGTTGAACGGGCGCTCGGCTTGTGTCGCGATCCGCAGCCCGCTCCCCACGAAGAGCAGGAACGCGATGCAGATGGCCACCGTCCCGATCAGACCGAGCTCCTCACCGATCGCGGCGAACACGAAGTCGGTGGGTGCGTTCGGGATCTTCTGCGGGCTCCCCAGCCCCAAGCCGGTGCCGGCGAACCCCCCGCTGCCGAGCGCGTACATCGACTGCACGATCTGGAAGCCGATCGTGCGCGCGACCGGCCACGGATCGATCCACGCCGTCACCCGGTCCTGCACGTGACCGAAGAGCTCGTAGGCCGCGACCGCGCCGGCTGCGAACATCACGAACGCGACGAGCAGGTAGGAACCTCGTTCGGTCCCGATGTAGAGCATCGCGGCGAAGACCGTGAAGAACAGCAGGGATGATCCGAGATCCCGCTCGCGCACCATCACGAGGATCGAGACGGCCCACGCGAGGAGGAGCGGGCCGAGGTGCTTCGGGTCGGGCATCGCGATGCCGAAGAGGCGGCGCGTGCCGGAGCGCAGCAACTCGCGTTTGTCGACGAGATAGGCGGCGAAGAACACGACGAGCAGCACCTTGGCCGCCTCGGCGGGCTGGAAGTTGAGCGGGCCGAAGCGGACCCACAGCCGTGCCCCGTTGATCTCCTCCCCGACGACCGGGAGTGACGGCAGCAACAGCGCGGCGACACCGAGGAGGAGGCACGTGTACCGGTAGCGCTCGAGCGTGCGAACGTGCCGCACGAAGACGAGCGTCAGCACGAATGCAGCAATCGACACCGCGGTCCACACTGCCTGGACACGCGCGAGGTCGCGATCGAGGCGAGAGATCGCGATGAAGCCGATGCCGTTGAGCACGAACGCGATCGGCAGGAGTGTGGCGTCGGCGCGCGGTGCGAAGCGGCGGACGGCCAAATGGGCGGCGACGTACAGGCCGAGGACCGCCAGGAGGATCGCCCACAGGTCGGGTGGCAGGTCGGGCTTCTCCGACAGGAGGAGCAGCACGTAGCCGCCACACGTGATGATCACGGCCATCAGGCCGAGCCCGAGCTCGTGGGCGCGGCGGCGCCGGGCGGTGAGTGGTCGACGGCTCACGGGGCCGCCGCCGCGGTCGTGGGCGGGACGGTCGTCGTGGGCGCGACCGTCGTGGTGGTCGGCGTCGTGGTCGTCGTGGTCGTCGTGGTGGTCGTCGGCGGGGTCGCGCGGTTCCGGATGCGCCGGACGTAGGCGTTGGCGTCCGCGCGGGAGGAGAACTTGGGCTCGTCACGCACGTCGGCCGCATCGCCGGGACGGAGGTCGGCGATGCGCAGGCCCGTACGGCGGGCGATGGTCGGGTCGAACCAGAGGAGTCCGCCGGGCACGCCCTGGTACACGGTGACGCGCCCGCGGTTGGCCGACACGTAGTAGCTGTGGCGTGCGTACCAAGCGACCGCGCCGATGGCGACACCGAGGATCACCAGGATCGGGATCACCCAGAGCAGGACTCGCCCGACCGTCCGGGCGCGACCACGGCGGGGGACCGTTTCGAGGTCGGCGGGCTCGTCGAGCCGCTCGGCGACCAGCACCACGGGAGGAGCCGCCTCGCCGCGTCGGGCGTCCTCGTCGCTCACGCCCACCACCAGCACGGTGATGTTGTCGACGCCCCCGGCGACGTTCGCGGCGTCGACGAGTTGCTGCGCGGCTCGTGCAGGATCGCCCTCGCGACGGAGCTCGCTCGCGATCGCGTCGTCGTGCAACATGTCGGTGAGCCCGTCGGAGCAGAACAGCACGCGGTCGCCGACCTTCAGCTCGACCGGGTACACGTCGACGTCGACCGACGGGTCGACGCCGACCGCCCGCGTGACGATGTTGCGCATCGGGTGCACTGCCGCTTCGTCGGCGGTGAGGCGGCCGTCGTCGACGAGCTCCTGGACGCGGCTGTGGTCGTTGGTGAGCCGGCGGAGCTCGCTGTCGCGGAGCAGATACGCGCGGGAATCGCCGACGTGACCCACGAGGAGGGTGCCTCCCGCGGCGAGCGTCCCGACGGTGAGCGTCGTCCCCATGCCGGTGAACTCGTGGCTGCTGGTGGACTTGGTGAACACGGCGTCGTTCGCCTCTTCGATCGCCTCGCGGAGCGGGTGGCCCGCGTTCACCGACGCGCGGAGCGCTTCGAGCGCGGTAGCGCTCGCGACCTCACCCGCGCGATGGCCACCCATCCCGTCGGCGATCGCCACGAGCCCGATCGTCTCGTCGACGAGGTAGGAGTCCTCGTTGGTTTCCCGCACGCGCCCGACGTCGGTCGCCGCGCCGACCACGAGCTTCATGTCAGCGCGTCGCCTCCGCGACCGTGCGGCCGAACTGCACCCTGTCGCCTCGTCGCAGTCGCTGCGCGGTCGAGAGGGGCCGACCGTTCAGCAACGTGCCGTTCCGTGATCCGAGGTCCTCGATGTAGACGCCACCGTCGCGGCGGAAGACACGCGCGTGCACCTGCGACACGAACGTGTCGTCGAGGACCATCCCGCATCCGCCGCCGCGCCCGATCGTGATCTCGTCGTCGAGGGTGAACGTCTCACCCCGACGCGCGGCGGGCTCGACGATCCGGATGCTGCGCGGCCCCCGGGATCGGGAGCTCGTGTCGGCGCGAGGTGTCGCCGCGGGACGGGCGGGCGGCGGCGCCGCCGGGGCCGGTGCCCGCATCTCGGCGATGACGACGCGCACGACGCGGTAGAGAAAGAGGTAGATCAGCGCCAGGAAGCAGAACTTGAGGACCGTGAGGACCGATTCGGGCACTACGACGCCTCGAAACGCATCACCGTCGAGCCGAGCGCGATCTCGTCGCCGTCGTGGAGCACGTGCTCTCGCACGGCGACACCGTTGACCTTGGTGCCGTTCATCGAGTCGAGGTCGACGATGAGGAAGCCGTCGGCGGTGGGGCGGACCTCCGCATGCCGCCGGGACGCGCGCGGGTCGGAGAGGGGGACGGTGCAGTCGGAGTTGCGCCCGAGCACGGTCGGCTGCTCCCCGAGCCGGACCCGGCGCCCGTCGGGCAGCACGAGCGAGCCCACCTGCCCGCCGGCGCCTTCGGCGATCTCGGCGACGACGTCGAACGCCCCCTTCTTCAGGGAGTCGTCCTCCACGAGGGTGACCGTCACCGGCCCGAGGAACTGGTACCCCTCGTCGCGGGCGTGCTGGCGCGCGGCCTCGGCCAGCTCACGCGCGAGCGCCTCCGCGAAGGAGCGGAAGCGCTCGGTATCGGCGGGCGAGAGGTACACGCCGATGTTGTTGGGCGCGACATTGCGGCCGCTCACGCCCAGGGTGCGCCCGGTGTCGAGCACCCGGGTGATGCGGCGTCCGATCTCGACGGGCTGGAGTCCGCTGCGGAAGGCCTTGTTGAACGTGCCCTCCACCAGCCGCTCGAGCCGTCGCTCGAACCCCTGGAGTCCCATGACAGGCGGAGTGTACCGGTGCCCCCTTCTCTCCCAATGTGCACCGCGCCGGCCGTTCCGAGGGCGTCACGTCGTGCGGTGGAGCGCGTTCCGACCGGTGTGCCGCGGCTCGTCTGAAGCCGCCGGTCGCGTGCGACCGCGCGCGCACTCGAGGAAGGTGCGCGCGCACTCGCTGGTACGCTGCGACGCCCCGGGCGAGTGGCGGAATTGGCAGACGCGCAGGCTTCAGGTGCCTGTGTTCGCAAGAACGTGGGGGTTCAAGTCCCCCCTCGCCCACCACCACCACCCCACCCAACCCCGCACTGCCCGCGTGCGCGCGGGATCGGCCGTCAGGCGCGCCAGGAGGCGCGAGCGACACCGATGATCTCGGGGACGTCCTCGGCGAGGAGGTGGCCGTTCGCCCGGGCCGACTCGGCGGCGACCGCGAACTTCTCGAGGTAGTCGTCGACGCCCCCCGGATAGAGGCGCGCGAGCGTGGCCGCATCGAACGGCCTCGTCACGCCGAAGAGCATGGTGAAACCGCCGCCCATCGCTCCGATGCCGGAGAGCACCGCGGCGGGGACGTCCACCCACGGCGTGCGCAGTCCGCCGCGGACGTTGCCGTGCTCGTCGAGCTCCAACGCGAGGGTGTCGCCGTCGCCTGTTGTCGCGAGCACGGGCGCGTGTGGCGCCGGCGTGCCGTCCCGAGCCCACCGGTCGAGGTGCGAGAGGGCGGCCATCAGCACGTAGTGCTGCTGGGGCCCCGAGTTGATCGGCTCCTCCGACTTCAGCCCGAGCGGCTCGTCGGTCGGCCCGCCCAGCTCGGCCAGGCGCTCGGGCGCGAGCGTGCCGTCGTCCTCGTGGGCGGCGATCATGCCCCACGAGTCGAAGTGGGCAGCCCCCGCGATCTCCCACAGCCTCGTGTTGTCGCTGTCGGGGCACCGCGCGCCGAAGCCGTACATGCGGATGACGTCGGTCTCGCTCTGGACGGTGATCACCGGAACCCGCGCGGCGACGATCGGGTCCGCGGCCTCCTGCCGGAAACGCGCCATGGCGGCCGCGAGATCGGTCGGGTCGACGTCGGCGTTGCCCCGTGGGACACCCATGTCCCCGGTCAGCGATGCACCGCGGGAGCCCCGTCCGTGCACGAGGAACGCGTCGTACACCTCGGCGAGAGGGTCGACCTTGTTGATGTACGTCGCGAGGAAGACGGCCGACTGGGACTCACCGACTGCGACGACGCACTCGGGCTCCATTCCGGCGAGGAGCGCGGGATGATTGCGCAACGCCTCGGCCACCTGCGAGTACATGTCGAACGCGAACGCGTCACCCGGGTGCTGCAGCGTCGCGTACCGCTCCGGTGCCACCTGCTTGAGCGCGGTGCCCATGTCGCCGAGAATCCCGCCACCCTCGATACCCACGCGCTGGGCGGACACGGCGACGAAGACACTGCGCGTCCGCATGATCTGGCGGTGCATGAACGCCCAGTCGGGGCATCCGTCACCACCACCGCTGACGTTGAGCCACTCGGCCACGACCGTCCCACTGCACGTACTCGGATCGTCGGGCCGGACGACGACGAGGCGCGTTCGGTACGGGGCCTCGTCGGCCGGTTGCACACCGCCGGGACCCTCCGAGAACGACCGCGCGGTCCCCTCGATGAAGAACTCCTCGACGACGTAGCCGTGCTCGGCCAAGTCGAAGTTGCCGAGCAGCAGCGTCGGGGTACCCGGCACGGGTCCCTCGACCCGCCACCCGCGGGCCGTTTCGGTGACCGCCATGTTTCCTCCAGTCGACGAAGGATTCGTCCTCGCCACAGACTCCTACAGCACGTCGGGCGGCGCCAGTGAGGGTCCGAGCACGGCGCCACCTCGTGCTCCCGTCGGTCGTCCCGCTTCTGTCGTCACGTCCTTCCCGCCATCATCTTGACGAACGGCGCGTCGAACGCATCGGTGAGTGACGCGCTCACGTGGCCCTGGTCGACGAGCAACGTCACACCGTTCACGCCACGCGCGGCGCGGCTGTTCAGGAAGACCATGACGTTGCCCATCTCCTCCGGTATCAGCGTCTCGACCCCGCACGCGTCTCGGTAGTCGGACGCGAACGTCAGCCACACGTCGGCGTTCGCGCGCGCGAGCGGTGTGTCGGTCGGTCCCGGCATGATCGCGTTGATCCGAATACCTCGCTGGAGGAGTTGGAACGCTTCGTGTGTGACGTAGTAGTTCATGACCTGCTTGCTGAACCCGTAGTTGTCGGTGCCGTCGTGCGAGTCCACCCACGCGGCCATGTCTTCGTACGACTCGTTGCTCAGGAAGTCACCGAACCGGTCCATGTGCTGCTCCCACCCGAGGCCGCCGACCGACGAGATCATGCAGACGGCGCTGCCCCGGCCCAACGCACCGGAGTCGACCAGTCGCTCGATGATGTAACGGTGGGCGATGAAGTTGATCTTCATGATCCCGGGCGTTCCGTCGGCGACCCCAGCGCAGGAGAACAGCGCGTCCACGCCCCCTCCCAGCTCGCCGAGCGCCTCGTCGATGTCCGCGCGGTTGCGCAGGTCGACCCGCACGGTCTTCGCGGCGTCGAAGGGCACCTCGGCATGATCGAACACGATCACCTCCGCGCCGAGCTCGACGAGTGTCTGCGCCGCCGCCGAGCCCATGCCGGTCGCGCCACCGACGACCAACGCCCGCTTGCCCTCGTACAGGAAATCGGACTTCGCCACCGTTGTCTCCTCGTCTCGTTCGTCGATCGGGCGCAGTACACCACCGTCGTAGAGTCCGGCACCAGCACGGCCGTACCTTGTGCCGATGGCCGAGCCGGTCGTTAGGGTGTCCGGCAAGCTCTGTTCCCCGAGGAGGCGAAGGTGGATCTCTTGCCGGCATTCGACAGCACCGGGCTGATCCGTCAGCCCGCGCACGCGTAGTCCGATGTTGCGCGACATCCGCGAGTTGAGAGACGACCCCGAGGCGTACGCGACCGAGCTGCAGCGGCGTTGGGGCGGGCTCCTGAGCTACCGGTACATCGGGCGCAACCACAGCTCGATGAACATCGGTCCGGAGGACAACACGGTCACGCTGCGGCGCGACATGCGCAACGCAGCCGGAGGCCTGCTCGTCGCTCCACTGTCGATCAGCTCACCCGAAGGCAACGTCGGTGCCGACATCGTGACGGTGCCGAACCCGGTGATCCACTCGTGCCAGATCCTCGACCCGGCGCGCGATGTGAAGCGCATCGAAGTCGTCGAGTCGGAGATCCTGCACTCCGGTACTCGCATGGGGTACAGCCGCTCCCTGATCGTCGACGCCGACAACCGCGACCGCGTCATCGCCTTCACCGAGGGGCAGGGCGCGCGCATCGGAGACGTCCCCGAAGGGCTCGAGAAGATGCCCGAGAACAAGCTCGTGATCGAGGACTCACCCGACCTGCCGCCCCTTTGGCAGGTGTTCGGCGCCTTTCGCCGCGACGACGGCCACTGGGTGCTGCCCGAGCTGTCGGTCGAGCTCGCGTCGCCCGACGCGGCGCTCCACATCGGCCCGCAGCACATCGTGCTGGAAGCCGCGGCGATCGACGGGGCGTCCGAGCTCGTGGGCACCGACATGCTGCAGATGCAGAGCTGGCACGTGATGTTCCTCGCCCGTGGCAAGGTCGGGCCCTTCCGCGTCGTGAGTCAGGCAGTCCCCGGCCCCGGGAACAAGGTCGGCGTGCGGCTCGTCATGCACGACGAGGGCAACGCGGACCGCAAGGTCACGTCCGCCTCTGCCGTGCTCGAAGTCGTCACCTAATCGATCCCGGCACCTCCTCGAGTTCCCCGTTCCGCGGCGCGCCGAGCGACGGCGGCCGCGAGCTGCGCGCGGGTGGAGACGCCGAGCTTGGTGGTCACGGCGGCACGACATCTGCCATCCGGCCGATTCCCCGCGCCGCTCGATCTCCGACCGCCGGTACTGTCTTCGCGTGCCATCGACGGATTACGACGCCGTCGTCATCGGCGCGGGGCACAACGGCTTGACCTGCGCGTGTTCTCTCGCGCGGGCCGGGCTCAGCGTTTTCGTGCCGGAAGCCCACGAAGGCATCGGTCACGTTCCCGAGCTCGGCCGGTACCGGGCCCCGGCGCCGAGCGTGTACCTGGACAGCTCGGGCAGTCACCCCGGTCCGGGTGTGTCCTTCATGCCCGGTCGCGACGCCGCACAGGTCATCGACCCGGATCTCGGGATCGACTTCGCCGAGACCGTCGGGGCGTGACCACCGCGTTCGTGGTGCTCAGCGCGGTCAGCGCCCTGCTGACGTTGAACGCGCTGTTCCCGCGGAGCCGGCGCAGCATCTTCGCGGTGCCGAGCTTCTTCGCGGCGTGGCCCTGGAACGAGCTCGCGCTGCAGTTGCTCGTCGTCGGGATCGTCGTGGCCGGTGCGTTCGTCGCGGCGGGCGTCCTCGACCGCGCCGCCGGCGTCGTCGCGCTCGCGCTGTCGGCGGCCTCGTGGCTCGGCATGGGCGCGCTCGTCCGGCGCGCGCTCACGAGCAGTCCGCTCGTGGAGCGCGCGCTCGCCGAAGGGCTCGGGGAGGATGACGCGGCCGCGCTCGACGCGGCCGTCCACGTGGCGACTCCCAGCCGCCTCCTCTCGATCAGCCGGCTCGCGTCGGGAGTGCCGATCGCCGGCCGGGACGTCGAGATCGTGCGCAACCTCCGCTACGCGGACGGCGCCGGTCGGCGGCACCTCCTCGACCTCTACCGGCCCGCCGCCGGCGTCTCCGGCGCACCGGTGCTGGTCCAGGTGCACGGTGGCGCGTGGATCGTCGGCGACAAGCGCCAGCAGGCGCGGCCCCTCATGCACCATCTCGCCGCACACGGCTGGCTCTGTGTCGCGCCGAACTACCGGCGGAGTCCGGCCGCGACCTTCCCCGACCACCTCGTCGACGTGAAGCTCGCCCTGCGGTGGGCGCGTGACCACGTCGCCGAGTACGGCGGTGACCCGCGGTTCGTGGTGATCACCGGTGGCTCGGCCGGCGGCCACCTCGCAGCGCTGGCCGCGTTCACCCAGAACGACGAGGAGCTCCAGCCGGGTTTCGAGGACGCCGACACGTCGGTCGCCGCGTGCGTGGTGTTCTACGGCGCGTACGACCTCACCGGCCGCTTCGGCGGCCTCGGTGCCGACGGCATGGGCGGGCTCGTCGAACGCTTCGTCCTCAAGCGGCGGGTCGCCAACGACCCGGCCGCGTTCTCACGTGCGTCGCCGCTCGATCGCGTCCGCGCCGATGCACCCCCATTCATGGTCGTGCACGGCACGGACGACTCGCTCGTACCCGTCGAGGAGGCCCGCGCCTTCGCGGCGCGCCTGCGCGAGATCTCGTCGTCCCCCACGGTCTTCCTCGAGTTGCCGCACGCCCAGCACGCCTTCGAAGTCTTCGACACCGTCCGGAGCGAAGCCGTCGTCAAGGGAGTTCACCGATTCCTTGCTTCGGTGCACCTCTCGCGACTGGGCGAGCTCGGACCGTGACGCTGGCTCCCGGAGCGTTCGGGTTGGCAGAATCTCGCAGATGCAGCGGCTGAGCCGCACCGACGCCGGTTTCCTGGCGGCGGAGACGCCCGAGTGGCTGATGCACGTCGGCCTGCTCATGTTGTTCGACGCGGCAGGTGCGAAGCGTCTCGGTCCCGAGCGAGTTCGGCGTCTGGTCACCGAGCGATTCGCGCACCTGGGGCTGTTCCGCCGGCGGGTGCGCGAGATGCCGGGCCGGCTCGACCGGCCGGAGTGGCGGGACGTCCCCGAGCTCGACGTCGACGCGCACCTGCGCAGTGCAACGGTCGGGGCGCCGGGCGACGCGCGCGCGCTCGATCGGCTCGTCGGCGAGATCTTCGGGCACCCGCTCGACCGCACACGGCCCCTGTGGGAGCTCTGGCGCCTCGAGGGCCTGCGCGACGGCGGGTTGGCGCTCCTCCTCAAGATCCACCACGCGTGCACCGACGGCGTGAACGCGGCGGAGATGGCGCTGGTGATGTTCGACGTCGAGCCCGACGCGCCGTTGGAGCGGCCGCTGGCGACGGGTGACGCCGGGGAGGAGCCGACCACCGGTCTCGGGCGACTCGGTGAGTCGGCGTGGTCGCTCGCGACGACGCCGTTGCGCGCCGCGCACGTCGCCGGTGACCTGGCACGCGCCGCGCCGCGCCTCGGCCGGTTCGCGTTGTCGCGCGAGCGCGCCGCGGCGCTGGTCCCGTTCGAGGCTCCGGCGAGCCCGTTCAACGGGGCGCTCACGTCTCGGCGCCGCTTCGCGTTCTGCTCGCTGCCGCGCGCCGACGTGGATGCGGTGCGTGAGGCCGCGGAGGTCTCTCTGAACGACGTCGTGCTCGCGGTGTGCAGCGGCTCCCTGCGCCGCTATCTCGTGGCTCGCGATGCGGTACCGGACAAGACGATGGTCGCGCAGTTGCCCATGGGCATCCGCCGTGAGCGCCGGCCGGTCGACCCCGACGCGGTGCCGGGCAACCTGCTGTCGGCGATGGGTGCCGCGTTGCCGGTGCACCTCGACGGGCCGGCGGATCGACTCCGCGCCGTGCACGCGTCCACGCGCGCGGCACGATCGCTGCACCATGCGCTCGGCGAGGACCTGCTCGCGCACCTCGTTGCCGTGCCGCCCCCGATCGTCCTGTCGGGGTTGGTGCGTTCGTACCAGGGACTCGGGCTCGAGGCGCGGCTGCCCCCGATCTTCAACGCGATCGTGTCGAACGTCCCCGGGCCGCCGGTCCCTCTCTATTGCGGTGGTGCGCAGCTGCGCCACGGGTACTTGCTGGGTCCGCTCCTTGCCGGCGGCGGGCTCAACATCACGGTGGTGAGCTACGTCGATTCGATCGAGATCGGGATCGTGGCCTGTCCCGACATCGTCGACGACGGCTGGGAGATCGCCGAAGGGATGGCGCCCGCGCTCACCGACCTCGTCCACGCGGTTTGAGCGTGGTTGATCAGAGCCCCGCGGGTTCGATGTCGGCGATGTGCTTCATCACCGGAGCCCAACGGTCGGTGAGATGACCGCTCGGGTCGGCGCCGACCGCGCCGGCCATCACCGTCGACACACCGACCGAGGCGTACTCCTCCAACCGCCGGACGATCTCGTCGGAGTCGAGGTCGGCGCGGACGTTCGCGTTCGACGTCACCTCGATCTCGTTCGGATCCCGGCCGATGGCGTCACAGTGACGCCGGAGGACGTCGACCTTGCGCGCCACCGTCTCGGGATCGCCGAAGATGTTGCAGGCGTCGGCGTAGGTCGCCACCAGCCGAAGCGTCTTCCGCTCACCGCTCCCACCGATCATGATCCGAGGCCGCGGCCGGCTCACCGGCGGCGGTGAGCACAACGTCTCGGCGAGCTGGTAGTGGCGGCCCCGGTACGGCCCGTTGTCGGCGCTCCACATCTGGAGGCAGATCTGCACCGCCTCCTCGAGCCGCTCGAAACGTTCCTTCGTCGGTGGGAACGGCACACCCAAGCCGACGTGCTCGCGCTCGTACCACGCGGCGCCGATCCCGAGCTCGGCGCGACCGCCCGAGACGACGTCGAGGGTCGTGACCGTCTTGGCGAGCAGCCCGGGATGGCGGTAGGTGACGCCGGTGACGAGGAGACGCAGGCGCAGGCGCGCGGTGACGCCCGCCACGAATCCGAGCGCGGTGTACCCCTCGAGCATCGGGTCTTCCGCAGGTGCCATCCACTCCATCTGGAACCAGTGGTCCATGAACGAGAGTGTTCGGATGCCGACGTCCTCGGCGGTCCGGGCAAGATCCTGGAGGCCCGGACCGATGCCCGCCGGGTCACCCGCCCAGTCGAAGCGGCTCACGTGCAGATCGACGTCCATGGGGCGTGTCTACACCCTGACGCGCCCGGGAGCACCGGGCGGTCGGTCACATCGACGTCGAAGCGCTCGAGGTGCTCGAGTGCTGCCCCCCCATGTTGGGGCAGTTCGAGCTGTTCGACCCGCCGCCGTTGCCGCCGCTGTTGTTGGACGGCCCGCCGGGCGTGGTGTTGGACGGGGAGCTGCCGCTCGACTGCGCGTACGCGTATCCGACGCCACCGAGGGCGAGGAAGCCCGCCAGTGCTCCCGCTGCTGCGATCCGTCCGACGCCGAGCTTCATCCGTGGGACCTCCTCGTGAGCGCAACCGCCGACCCGACGAGGCCGGCACCGGTGCGGAGCATCCTCCTTCGCGCCTGTGAAGCGGCTGACAGGCGCCCGGTGCACAAGGCGCGGCACGGGGCAAGCCAGCCGATTGAGGGAGGAATATCCTGCGGCCGCTTGCTCGATCGCTCTGGCACGCCCAAGGCGGAAGCGTCGTGACCGAGACCACCTCGCGGTGGTCGCGACGGCGCCGGCGGCGGTCGACGACCCGCACGATCCTGCTGTTGCTCGCGCTCGCGCTCCTGATCCGACTCGTCGTCGTCGTGGTCGCCGCCGGTGCGAAGCCCACCGACAGCGTGAGCGACTCCGGGTACCACGCCCGACTGTTGCACGACCCCATCGGTCACCTCGAGGGCAACGTCGCGGCCGTCGACCAGTACGCGCCCTACCTGGGCGTCGCGGAGTGGATCACCGCGAAGCCCTGGGTCGCGCTCGGCGCCGGTGACCTGACCGCGCTGCGGCTCGGCTCCGTCGTCTGGGACCTGGCCGGGATGGCGATCCTCCTCGCCGGCATTGCCCGATGGCGGCCTCGGTGCGTGCTGCTCGCCGGACTGATCTGGGCGGTGGCGCCGGTGATGTGGCCGGCGTCCGCGTTCGCCGCGCAGGACGAGCCGTTTGCGGCGGCGATCGTCGCGGCAGCGGTGGTCTTGGTCATACGGCGCCATCGCCGCGCCGCGCTCGTCCTGCTCGTGTTCGGCTGCTCCGCGGCGAAGGTGCTCCTCGGTCCCGTCGTGCTCGCGTTCCTGCTGACCGCGCCCCGCGCGACGCGTCGGCGCGAGTGGATCACCGTCGCGGTCACGGCGGTCGGGCTCGCCGCGGTCACGTGGGTCGTGAGCGGATCCGACGGTCTGTCGCAGCAGTTCGGTTACACGCCCGGGAACATCGGGTTCTCGATGACGCCGTGGTCGACACTGGTGCTGCACCACGTGGTCACCGTGAACACCGCCAACCGCACGGCGATCGTGCTCGCCGGTGTGGCCATCGTCGGCGTCGTCGCGCTCTGGTCGAGGCACCGCGAGGACGGCGAGGAAGGCGGGTACCGTCTCGCGGCCGCGCTCCTGCTCGCCTGCTTTGCGCTGCTCGCGGTCTCGAACCCCGAGTACCTGTGCGTCGTCATGCCCCTCGCGATCGTCGCGAGCACGACCATCGAGGGCCTGCAGGTGCCGTGGGGGTTCCTGGTCGTCGCCACGCTCGCCTGGGCGGTGGACCTCGTCTACTACTTCCTGCGACGCGCCTACGACCCGACCGGCACGCTCCTCGGGCGCGACGGCTTCCAGGGCGACCTCAGCGGGAGCGTCCGTGTGCTCGACGCCGTCCACCAGGCGCTGCTCCTGTTCCTGCTCGTCGCGGTGGTGGTCGTCGCGTGGCGTTGGGCCGCCGGTCCGCTCTCCGGCGAGGTGGACGCGAGTTCGCCCCGCCGCCGCGCGATCCCGGTGCGGGCACGCGCACGCGCGCGCGCCGACCAGCCCGTCGACCAGCCCACCTCCGGCGCCGGCGTCGGCACCGCGGACTCGTCCGCGTCCGCGGTGGGGACGCTCGAAGGCGCGGTCGAGGAGCCGGCGCACACGAACCGGGCCGTCACCGTGGCGATGGCGCTCGTGCTCATCGGCTCGACCGTCGCCGCGCTGATCTTCTACACGGTTGCGGTCGCGATCGTGCTCGGAGTCGTGGCGCTCGTGTTCCTCGCCGGCGCGTTCTTCGTCGACCGGGACTACTGAACGACCGTCACCGCAATCCGGCGGAACCGGACGCGCGAGCTCGGGTCGTGGTTCTGGATCCCGACGAACCCCTCGGTGCTCCGGCTGCCGGTGAAGGTCGTGACGGCCAGTCCATTGAGTGCGACCGCGTAGTCCTGGCCGACGCACACGATGCGAAAGTGGTTCCACGCGCCGGCAGGGTTCGACGCCGCACGCGACGGTGCCGCGAACGAGTAGATCCCACCAGTCTGGTGGACGGTTTCGGGCGCGGTGTCGTGGATCTGGACCTCGTAGCCGTGGTGCACCGCGACCCACGGGTCGTCGCCGGGGTCGGGGAACCGGAGGAACACGCCGGAGTTGTCCGTCGCCCGCGCCACCGCCCAGTGGACGTCGAGGACGAAGTCGGCGAACGGTCGCCCCGTGTACCACAGGAGGCCCATGCCGCCGTGAGACTCGAGCGTACCGTCGACGAGGTCGAACCCACCCGGCCCGGCCATTCGCCAGCCGTCGGTCGACGTGCCGTCGAAGAGCACGACGTGATCCTCCATCGCGGCCACCATGACACACTGAGCTCCATGCGGGAATTCGAGGGCGCGGTCACGTGGGAGGAGGACGGCCTCCACCTCATCGACCAGACCGCGCTCCCCGACGAGGTCCGGGTGCTGCACGTCGACACCGTCGCCGGGCTGCTCGATGCCATCAGCCGCCTCGCGGTCCGCGGCGCGCCCGCGCTCGGCGCGGTGGGAGCACTCGGCGTGGTCGTCGCGCTCGACGAGGCCGCGCGAGAAGGCTGGGACGCGCGCCGTCTCGACGAGGCGATCGACGCGATCCGGAGCGCGCGCCCCACCGCGGTGAACCTCGCCTGGGGCGTCGACCAGGTCGCCCCGCTCGCGCGGCAGGGCCGCGACGTGGCGCTCGACCGTGCTCTCGCCATCGTCGACGACGACCGGCGCGGGAACCATGCGATGGGCAGACTCGGCGCCGACTGGCTCGCGGCGCGCCTCGGCGAACGACCGCTGCGCCTGCTCACGCACTGCAACGCGGGCAGTCTCGCCACTACCGGGTGGGGCACCGCGCTCGGCGTGGTGCGCGAGCTGGCGGCGCGCGGTCTCGTCGACCACGTGCTCGTCGACGAGACGCGGCCGCTGCTCCAGGGAAGCCGACTCACCGCCTGGGAGTTGGCGGAGGCGGGCATCGAACACGTCGTCATCCCCGACGGCGCCGCCGCCGGGCTCATCCTCGGCCGGAAGGTCGACGCCGTCGTGATCGGCGCCGACCGCATCGCCGCCAACGGCGACACCGCGAACAAGGTCGGCTCCGCGGGGCTCGCACTGGCGAGCGACGCGGCGGGCATCCCGTTCGTCGTGGCAGCACCCGAGACGACCATCGACGCCGCCACACCCACTGGCGACGGCATCGAGATCGAGGAGCGCGACGAGCGCGAGGTGCTGTCGTTCGCGGGCCGTCGCGTCGCGCCCGCGACGTCGCGCGGGCTCAACCCGGCGTTCGACGTCACCCCGGCCCGGCTGGTGACGGTCATCGTCACCGACCGGCGGGTGATCCGCGTGGCCGACGGAGAGCGTCCGGGTGACGTGCAGCGAGGCATCGGCCGCGACTCCGGCTGACCGTGCGCATCGTGGCAGGATGCGAGCCTTGTCAGCTCGCGCCACGCAGGAGGAATCCGCGCGTACCGACCGCGTCCCGTCGGCCGACGAACCACTCCCGGGACCGCTCACCAAGCGGATGCGGGGCGGCTGGGTCCTCGAGGTGCTCGGCCTGCTCATCGCCGGCGTGCTGCACGACTACCTGCGCAACGCCGAGATGGGCCCGGCCAACGTCGCGTTGCGCAACGCCCGCACGCTGAACCGGATCGAACAGTGGCTCGGGATCTACCACGAGCTCGACGTGCAGCGGTTCTTCCTGCACTGGCCGGCCACGATCGTGTTCTGGAACCTCTACTACGACACCGCGCACTTCATCGTGCCCATCGTCGTCGCCGTGTTCCTCTATGTGAAATTCCCGGTCCGGTACGTGCGCATGCGCAACACCTTCCTGATCATGCTCTTCTTCACGGGACCGATCTGCTGGGCGCTGTTCCCCGTCTCGCCGCCGAAGTACATGGGCGCGCAGTACGGATTCGTGGACACGCAGGTCGAGTACTACAACGGCCCGGGACGGCAGGTCGCGCTGCACTACGGGCCCGACGGCGAGCCGCGCCAGGACCTCGTCGACGCCGTCGGCAACCTGTACGGCGGCATGCCGAGCCACCACGTGTCGTGGGCGCTCTTCTGCGTGCTCGCGCTGTGGCCGGTCGTGCGCCGGTGGTGGGTGAAGGCCATCATCCTGCTGCACCCGATCCTCACACTGGGCGCGATCACTGTCACCGGCCAGCACCACTTCCTCGACTTCTTCGGGAGCTGTGTGGAGGTGACGGTCGCGTATCTCCTTGCCATCGCGCTCGAACGTGCCCTCGCGCGGCGCCGGGCGAGACGTCGTGCATTCGCGCACGGGGGAGAAGCGGCCATCGAGTTGCGCGCCAACAGTGCGCGCGCCGCGAGCCCCCGCTAGATTCCCCGCCCGTGCAGGTCCGACACCTCGTGCGGAGCGTGCCGCGCATTCTCTTCACCAACGCTCCGCTCGATGCCCAGCTCATCGTCACGCGCCGCTGCAACCTCAGTTGCGGCTACTGCTCCGAGTACGACCGCACTTCGGAACCCGTCCCGCTCGCCGACCTGAAGCGCCGCATCGACGCGCTGCACCGGCTCGGCTCTGCGAACATCACGCTGCTCGGTGGTGAGCCGCTCATGCATCCCGACCTGGCCGCGATCGTGGCGTACGCGGGGCGCAAGTCGAACACGAGCGTGGTGACGAACGGCATCCTGTTGCGCAGGAGCACCGTCGAGGCGCTGAACGCTGCCGGTCTCAACAACCTGACCGTGAGCATCGACACGCTGCGAGTCGACCCCACCAGCTACATCCAGAAGTCGCTCCGCTCACTGCGCATGCGGCTCGACCGCCTGCACGAGTTGGCGCGGTTCGACGTGCACGTCACCGTCGTGCTGTGCGAGGCGTCGAGGGACGAATTCCGAGAGCTCACGCAGGAGATCGCCTCGTACGGCTTCCGCATGTCGCTGAACCTGATCCACGACGACACCGGCGCCGTCGCCATCGAGGGTCAGCCGTACCTCGGCCTGTTCGAGGACTTCTACTCGGAGAGCAAGCCGTTCACGTTCCTCGACTACGAGTACAACCGGCAGCTCCTCCGGGGCGAGCGACCGCGGTGGCAGTGCCGCGCAGGCGCGCGCTTCCTGTACGTCGACGAGTTCGGCAACGTCGAGCTGTGCTCACAGCAGGTCGGCCGACTGGGCAAGCCGGTGGAGGAGTACACCACCGCCGATCTCGACGAGCACTCGAGGACGCGCAAGGGCTGCGAGGAGGGCTGCTCGGTGGGGTGTGCGTACCGGTGTTCGCTGGTCGACAACGACAAGGCCCGTTTCGTGGGCGCGCTCCTCAAGGGGGTCCGGCGGGGCACCTTCTCCGACGAGAGCCGCCGGCGAGCCGCGCGCCCGGCGGCCGCGGCGCCGCCCGTCCGTCCCGGCTGACGGGTCGGGGCGGCGCGGGTAGCGGCGCCGGAACACGTAGGCCGCGCCGAGCCCGATCGGCAGCGGCAACCAGAACGAGACCAGGCGGAACACGAGCGTTGCGAGCAGCGCCGACTGCGGGTCGACGCCGGCGGCCACGAGCGTGCCGTAGAGACCCACCTCCACGAAGCCCACGCCGCCAGGGGTGAGCGGGACGAGGCTGAGGAGCTCGGCGATGGTGATCGCCAGCAGCGTGAGCACGGGGTCGGGCGACGCGCCGATCGCGACGAGGGTGGCGAGCAGCGCGAGGTACTCGAAGAACCACCGGCCGATCGAGGTGCTGACCGCCTGGAGCCACTGGGAGCCCAACACGCGCCGGATCTCGTCGCGCTCGGCGACCAGCCGGGCGCCCAGTCCCGAACGCGGGCGATGACGGAGGCGGGACGAGACCGCGTCGATCGCGTTGCCGATCCACGCGAGCGGCTGCTGGGTCCACAGGAGCAGCGCGACCAACCCCGCCAGCAGGACGAAGACGATCACACCGATCCACGTGGCGGCGAGCAACCGGTGCGGGATCTGCGTGCCGGTGAGTACCACCAACGGGAACGTGAAGAGCGGCAACGCGCCGAGCGCGACGCTTCCCAGGACCGACACCGCGGTCAACGCCGACGCGGCCGCGGCCACGGGCATCCCGGAGTCGGCCACCATGCGCGCCTGGAACGCGGTGCCGGTCGCGCCGCCGAGCGGCGTGATGCGGTTGAAGGCGTTGCCGGCGAGGTGCGTGGTGATCACCACGAACCAGCTCGCGGTCCGGAGCGCCAGCCGCTGCAACAGCCAGACGCACACGAAGCTCGCGAGCTCCGCGCCGGCGATGGCCGGGATCCAGACCGGGTCGACCTTCCCCAGGCTGTCCCACGCCTCGAACACCTCGGCGAGCTTCGGGAACAGCAAGTAGAGGCAGATCCCGGTGACCAGGAGCACGATCACCCGGCTCGCCGATACCCGCGGCCGGTCGGACTCGGTCAACCGGAGGGGTCCGATGCCAGTTGCTCGCGCGGTATCCGGCGGCTGAAGAACACCGCGAGGAGCGCGAGGACGGCGAGCAGGGACAGCGCGGCGCGGAGTCCGTCGAGGCGCGCGTCCGAGTACTCGGTGACGATGGCGTCGGCCTCCTTCGACGGCACGCCGGCCTTGTCGAGCGCGGCGCGGAGATCCTTGTCGGAGACGAACGGCACGCCGGCGGACAGCTCCACCTGGGCCTTCTGGCTGACGGCTGACGAGACCGCGGAGTTACCGGCGATGTTGGTGAAGAACGACGCGGTGAGCGCGGAGATGAGCACTGCGCCGGCGAGCGCGGTGCCGATCGAGGCGCCCAGGTTCGTGACCGTGTTCTGGAGCCCGCCCACTTCGCCGCTCTCCTCGTCGGGCACCGACCCCACGGTCACCGCGCCGAGTTGGGACGCGAGCGCGCCGACCCCGAGGCCGGCGAGCAGCATCGGCCACGTGGTGATCTCGGCGCCGGCGCCGGCGTCGAGCGCGGCGACCATCACGACGATGCCGGCGAACAGCGCGAGGAAGCCGAGCCGCACGACGCGGATGGGCGACACGTGGGGGAACACCTTCGGGATGCCCACCGCGGCGAGCAACAGCGTCACCGACAGTGGCAGGAGGCGGACGCCGGTCGCGATCGCCGACAGCCCGAGCGCGACGGACAGGAAGAGCGGCACGGTGAAGAACAAGCCCGCCTGGAGGAGGTACTGGAAGAAGAACGCGATGAGCCCGCCCTGCAGCGTGCGGTTGCGCAGCATCGGCGGGTTGATCAGCACGCCCTTGCCGGCCGCGAGGCGATGGTTCTCCCAGGCCAGGAAGAGGAAGAGCACGACGCCGCCGCCCAGGATGAGCCAGACCACGGGCGACAGGCCGAGCCACTCCGGCGCGTCCGGTTTGGGCTGCACGAATCCCCACGAGCCGGAGCGCAGGATGCCGTACACGATGAGACCGAGCCCCAGCGCCGACAGCGCGGTGCCGACGAGGTCGAGGCGTGCCGTGGGGTCGGGCGGGGTGTCGGCCATGCGCCGCGTGAACGCGAGGATCACGAGCACCACGAGCACCTCGCCCGCGAAGACCCAGCGCCACGACCAGTACGTCGTGAACAACCCGCCGATCAGGGGACCGGCCGCCACCGCGATGGCGCCCGCCGACGCGACGAGCCCGTAGGCGCGCGGTCGCTCGGATCGCGCGAAGTTCGACGCCACGAGCGCGACGATCGCCGGCATGATCAGCGCCGCCCCGACGCCTTCGAGGAACGACCAGCCGATGATCAGCACGGTCAGGTTGGGAGCGATCGCGGTGGTGAACGACCCGCACCCGTAGATCACGCAGCCGATCGCGAACGCGCGCTTGCGGCCGAGGATCTGGCCGACCTTTCCCCCGGTGATCATGAGCGTCGCCATCACGAGCGTGTAGAAGGTGATCGCGGCCTGGATGCCGGTGACGGTCGTGCCCACGTCCTTGGCAACGGTCGCGATCGACACGTTCATCACCGAGCTGTCGAGCGTCATGAGGAATTGGCCGGCGGCCAGCGTGAGCAGCACGATGCTCGTCGCGCTCCTCGCCGTGGTGGCGTCCTCGGTCACGACGCCCTCAATCGTCGCCGACGAACGCTTCGGCGCCGGGTTCGATCGGCACCCGGAGCGCGTTGAGGGCGAACGACACGAGGTGGTAATAGCCGACGAGGAGCACGGCCTCGATGAGCTGTTGTTCGTCGTACCGCTCGGCGAGCCCGGCCCACGTGGTGTCACGGAGGCCGTGCTCGTGGTGCAGCTCGTCGGCGGCGCGGCAGAGGAGGCACTCGAACCCGTCCCAGCCGGCCGCGTCGGGACCGTCCTGGATCCGGCGGATGTCGTCGAGCGTCATGCCGATGGTGAGCGCCACCCGGCGGTGCTGCGCGAACTCGTAGGCCGACTGGCAGTTCCAGCCGGTCCGGAGGATCAACACCTCCCGGTCGCGCACGGGCAAGCGCCCGCCGCGCAGGGTGCGCCCGAGGTTCACCATCGCGGCCGCCGTGTCGGGGTGGCGGGCGAGCGTGGTGTAGATGTTGACCGTCGGTCCCTGCACGAGGTCGTCGATGAGCGCCTGTTGGCGCGGCGTGCGCTGGTCCTCGGGCAGCGGCGGGATGCGCGGAGCGGTCATTCGGCGCGGAATCCTACGCACGAGGTGAACGCGGAGACTTGGCGAGCCGGTCGCGGAACCGCGAGGCTGCCGGCGAAGTGACGCGCATGGACGACGACCCCGACGACCCCGGCTCGCCCCGGTCACCCTTCGGCGCACCGGCCGCACCGGTCGCCCGCCCGCCGGCCTGGTCCCGCGCGACGCGGGCGGTCGTGGCCGGCCGCCCGGAACGCGCGCCGGACGCACCGCTGAACCCTCCTCCCGTGTTCGCATCGGCGTACCACGCCGGGGGTCCCGTCGCGTACGCGCGCGACGGCAACCCCACCTGGTCTGCGTTCGAGACCGTTCTCGGTGAGCTCGAGGGCGGTGTCGCCGTCGCGTTCGCGTCGGGAATGGCGGCCACCGCAGCCGTCTTCGACGACGTTCCCGTGGGTGCCACGATCGTCGTGCCGCGTGACGGCTACTACGGCACCCGCACGCTCCTCGGCGCCGCGGTCGCGGGCCGCTGGCAGGCGCGTGCCGTGGACGTCACCGACACCGACGCGGCAGTCGAGGCCTGCGACGGCGCGCACGTGTTGTGGGTCGAGTCGCCGACGAACCCGATGCTCGACGTGGCCGACATCCCGGCGTTGGCGGTCGCCGCGCACGCGCGTGGTGCGACCGTCGTCGTCGACAACACGCTGATGACGCCGCTCGGTCAACGACCGCTGGAGCTCGGCGCCGACCTCGTGGTGCACAGCGCGACGAAGCTGTTGGCGGGCCACTCCGACGTCGTGCTCGGTGCGGTCGTCGCGCCCGACGGCTCCGAGGCGTGTGATCGGCTCCGGCAACGACGTTCGCTCGGCGGCGCGGTGCCGGGTCCGATGGAGGTGTACCTCGCGCTGCGTGGCGTCCGTACCCTGCCGCTGCGGTTCGAGCGCGCGTCGACGACCGCGCACGAGTTGGCGCGCCGGCTGGCGGTGCATCCCGGTGTCGAGCGGGTGCGCTACCCGGGGCTGGCGTCGGGCGAGGCGCGCTCGCGCGCGCTGGCTCAGCTCGACGGGTTCGGGACGGTGCTGTCGTTCGAGGTGGCCGGGGGCGCGGGGGCGGCGGAGGCGGTGGCCCGCTCGACGCAGCTCGTCGTCCACGCCACCAGCCTCGGGGGCGTGGAGACCACCATCGAGCGGCGCGCCAAGTGGCCGGGCGAGGTGGCGCCGCCCGGGCTGCTCCGGTTGAGCGTGGGGTGCGAGGACGTCGGCGACCTGTGGGCCGACCTCGCGCACGCGCTCGGTGTTGCGGCTGCGGTGCAGCGTGCCGACGCCACCCACGTGGCGTTGCGCGCTACGCCCCGCTCCAGCAGCCCAGGATCGTGATGCTCACGTCGGCGGCCACGTCGGCACGCGACTCGGCCCGCGCGCCGAAGCGGGCAGGCAGAGACGACGTGTCGACGAGCAGCACCTTGTAGTCCTTTCGCACCACGACCGACCCCGCGCGGGTCACGAAGGCACCCTGGCCGACCTCGTGCAACGTGGTGCGGTCGCCGAGCCGGGTGCGCAACGAGGTGAAGTACGCGGTGGTGGCCGGCGCGCTCGACAGCTCCTTCACGGACAGGACCATCGAGCCGTTCGCGTACACGTAGCGGCACGAATAGAGGTGGTCGACCCACGTGGGTGCGGGCGGAGCGGCGATCTGCACCCCGAGGACACCGTCGATGTCGTGCTGCGCCTCGTGCGCGCACACCATCCGAGCCGACTTCGAGGGATTCCGGCCCGCGGGCTGGGGCGTGTGGGTCGACGACGAGTACGACGGGGCGGGGCTGCCCACGAGCACGAAGAGCAGCGCGAGCGCGAGCACGAGCCCGGCGAGACCGGCGATCGCCAGGTTGCGGCCGAGGTGCCGACGGCGGACCATGCCGGTACTACGGCTCCTGCCGCACGCGGGATGGGCGTGCGACCGGCAGGTCAGGCGAGCGGGTGCGCGAGGGTGGTGACGAGATCCGGGGCGCCCCTCCCGACGATCGCGATCTCGCTGCCGAGGACGCCGTCGACGAGGGTCTCGACCGCGAGCACGTTGCCGGGCACGAGCTCGTCGGTGTCTGCGAGCTCCTCGTGACCCATGCCGACGCCGTCGATCGTCGCGCCGCGAGCGCGGAGGTCACCGACACGGGTGCCGGGCACGCACCGCCCGAGCACGTCGTCGGTTGCCGATCGCCACGACACGAACGAGCGCCGCAGTGCGTCGGTCGGAGCGGCGCCGCACACCGCGCTGCGCGACAGCCAACCTTCCCAGCCGTCGCGCAGCACCCCGCCACGCAGGTGGACGAGGTCGCCGGCCCGGATGACCCGATCGGTCGCAAGCGTTCGCGCCGTGCCGTCGGCGACCACGAACATCCCCTCGAACGCGGGGGTCGACACGCCGCCATCCGCCATCCGGTCCTCGAACACGCCCACGAGCTCACGTTCACGCACTCCCGGTACGAGTGCATCGAGTGTCGCGCGCGAGCAGTCTTCGGCGAGCGCGACCGCGGCGCGGATGCCGGCGACGTCGGCGTCGGACTTCACGCGCCGGACTTGGCGGAGCAACGACTCGCCGTCGACGAATTCGGCCGAGGGAAAGGTCGCGTTCAGCATCTGTTCCATCATCGGGGTGATCGAGTCGACGCCGATGCGCGCGGCGCCGGCGACGCCCGGGACCGCCGCGATCGCTCCCATCAGGTTCATGGGGTTCCAGCTGATCGGGAACAGGTTGGTGGACGGCACGACGTCGGCGGGCACACCCTCGTCGGTCACGGACAGCAGGTGGACGCTCGCGGGCTCTCGCACGACCACACAGCTGGGTGCGAACGCGCGGCTGCCCGACAGCCAGAGGCTCTCGGCGCCGGTGACCCACCGTGCGTTCCCCGGGCGGCCGAGGAGCAGCACGTCGGTGCCCGAGTCCGCCATCGCGTCGGTGAGCTTGTCGAGGTGATCGCGCATCGTCAGTTCCATTCCGACGAGTCGACGTGGCTGAGCACCTCGTGCCCCTCGTCGGTGACCGCGACGATCTCCTCGGCGCGGAAGCCGCCGATCCCGTCCTCCCAGGTGATGGGCTCGAACACGAGCACCATGCCCGGTGCCAGCACGAAACCGGCGTCGAAGTCGGCGCCGAGGTCGGTGCCGACGTACGGGAGCTCGGCGCTCTCGGTGCCGGTGCCGTGGGCGAGGTAGAGGTGGGCGAGCCACGGGCGCCGCCCGAACGCCTCGCCCGCGGCGGCGGTGAGGTCGGCGCACGTCGCGCCGGGTCGGAGCGCGCCGAGCACCCGGTCGAGGAGGGCTCGCCAGGTTCCGTAGTGCTCGCGCTCGCGGGCGTTGGGCTCCCGACCGACGATCCACGCGTTGCCGTAGTCGGACTGGTAGCCGCAGTAGTTGACCCCGTTGTCGGCCCAGACGAGGTCGTTCTCGGCCAGGACGCGCGACCGCGTGGGTGTGGGGAACACGAGATCACCGGTGATCGACATCGGCCGGTCGGCGGGCTCGCGGCCCATCACCTGCCAGATCGGGTCGACGGTGTTCGACGACGCGCCGAGCTCGAACAGCGAGTGGAGGAGCCGACCGCTCAACTCGAGGGCGTTGACTCCCGGCTGCAGGATGGCGTGCACGTCGGCGATCGCCGCCTCGTTGATCGCCTGCGCGCGGCGGATGCACTCGATCTCGTCGGCGGTCTTCACCACCTTGGCCGCGCTCACCACCGACCCGGCGTCGACGAGTTCCCGGTCGGCGAGCGCGGCCCGGAGCGGCATCGTGAGGTCGTCGACCGCGAGACGCCCCGGCGGCAACGACTTGGCGAGCACGCTCGCGTCGTCGTCCCACTCGAGGTCGAGCCCGCCGTGGACGCGTGCGGGGTCGGTCGTGGCCGGCACACCGTCGGGGTAGGGCGTGTACACCTCGGGTGGCGCGCCGTCGGCCGTGACCACCGCGACCGCGCGGCGGTGCGCGGCACGGGCCGCGTCGGCCGCGGGTACGACGACGCCGGTGGCGTAGACCACCGTCACGGGTGCTGCCGCGAGCAGCACGTCGACGTCCTGGGCCTTCATCTGCTCGACGAGGCGCGCGTGCCGCTCGCGCTGCATGCGCTCCACGTCGAGCGGGGTCGTGAACTCCATCACAGCGGCAGGCGGTACGCGTCGACCGCGTTCTGCCCCATGATCCGCGCCTGGCTGTCTTCGGGGAGCGACTCGATGCGCTCGTGCAGCTCGCCGAGGATGCCCGAGTGGTACTCGGGGTGCGGGTAGTCGGATGCCCAGATGATGCGGTCGTCGCCGAGGAACTCGGCGCACTGCGCGAGGTTCCACTCCTCCGGCTCGAAGCTCACGTAGCACTGGCGCCGGAAGTACTCGCTCGGCAGCATCGACAACCAGCGCCGCTCGAGCGGGAACGCCTCGACCTGCTCGTCCATCCGCTCGAGCAGTGACGGCACCCAGCCCCCGCCCGACTCGAGCACGAGCACGCGCAGCCGTGGGAAGCGCTCGCAGACGCCGCCCATGATGATCCGGCCGAGCGAGACCGTCATGTCGACCATGTTGCCGATGGCCTGCCCGAGGCCCGAGCCACCGTGGATCTCGCTCATCGCCATGTTCGTGACGCTCATGTTCTCGCTCAGCTCGACGAGCTCGAACTTGCGGCACGCACCGGGTGTGTCGACGTGCACACCCGGGTGCAGCCCGACGGCGACGTCGAGGTCCTGGCACGCCGCCCAGAACGGGTCGTACACAGAGTGGTTCAGGGGTAGCTCGTCGACGTATGCCGACGGCCGGATGAAGATGCCGCGGAGACCGAGCTTGTTCACCGCGCGCTCGGCCTCGGCAACGGCCAGCTCCGGCGCCTGGAGCGGCACGCCGGCCACCGCGAACAACCGCTTCGGGTAGGCGGCACAGAACTCCGCGATCCAGTCGTTGTAGGCGCGGATGCAGTCGGACACGAACTCGACGTTGTGGAACGCCGGAATCGGGTCGACGGGCCCGAAGAACATCGCGGTCGACGGGTAGAGCACGGCGGCGTCGACGCCGTCGCCGTCGAGCTGCTCGATCCGCGCGTCGGGGTCGTAACCGCCGCGGGCACGGAGCTGCTCCATCATGGCGAAGAACTCCTGGGGTGACATCCCCACTGCGGCAGCCATCTGGTCGTGGAGCGCGCGGCCCCCGCCCCGCACGACGCCGCCCGCGTAGTGCACCTCGTAGATGTCGTCCTCGATCACCTTCCGCGGGATCCAGTCGCCCCACTTGTCGTGATCCATGCGATCGACCCAGATCTCGCCGGGTTCCATCACGTGCCCGTCACCGTCCACGACGAGCGTCTTGGGAGGTGCTGCCGTCATCGCCGCTCCTCTCACGTCCCACACGGCTCCTGCGCTCCGGAAGAGTACGCACACTCGGCGCGGCTCTGCGAGGGCGCGGAATGCCGACGCCGCGCGCGCGGTTGAACGGTCCCTTCGTATCGCGGCTGAGGAGAGGCGCCAACGGGTGCAGTGCAGGAATTGCCGACGGGAATTGGATTCTGAGCGGGTCGCGTCCGGCTTCGACTACTGCACCGCGCCGCCGTGCGTCGACGCGTGCTTCGAGCCGGTCGACGTGGTCGCGCTCGGAGTGAACAAGGCGGCGGACCAGTACCTCCTGCGCCGGCACCTCGACCTGCCCGCGACTCCCGCGCGCGCCGCGTCGAAGGACGACGACACGCTCGGTGGTCTCGACCTCGGGAACGGGCGCGAGCGGGCCGAGCCGCGGCGCCGCCGCCGAGGTGCGGGAGAGCGGATCGCCGAGCTCGAAGCCGCGCTCGACACCGCGCTGGCCGGCGAGACGGACCCGGTGCGACGACGCAAGCTCGTCGACGACCACAACGCCCAGTTGCGTCGCCTGAACATCCGGTACCGGCGCGCCTACCAGCGTCGAGGGTGAAGGGGTCGGGCCTCCCCCGACTGCTCGAAGAGGGGTCGGGTATCCTGCGACTGCCACCCGAACCTGTCCGGACAGGTGTGTTCGTCCGCACACTTCCGCACCGCCCCCCGATGACGCCGGTCGACTTCCCCCAGGCACGCGTGCTCGACGCGATGGCACACGCCGTCGTGCTCATCGCGCCTGACGGCGTGATCCTGACCTGGAACCGCGGCGCCGAGGAGCTGTACGGGTGGACGGCTGACGAAGCCCGTGGCCGGCGCGCCCGCGAGCTCCTGGCGTCGGACGCCGAGCAGAACTCCGCGATCACCGAGGCGGTGAGGGCCGGCGGTACGTGGTCCGGCGACTACATGGCCCGTCGGAAGAACGACGCGACGGCGCTGGTGCACGCCAGCTCCGCGCCGGTCACGGACGATGCCGGGCAGCTCGTCGCCATCGTGAGCGTCTCGCACGACGTGTCGGAGCGCCGACGCTCCGAGGAGGCCCTGCGTCAGGAACAGGAGCGGCTCCGGCTCGCGTTCTCGTCCGCGCGCATGGGCTCGTGGACGTGGGACGTCGCGTCGGGGAACGTGAAGTGGGACGAAGCGATGGAAGCGCGCTACGGGCTCGAGCCGGGGGCGTTCGGCGGTCGGCTCACGGACTTCCTGGGACGAGTGCACGAAGCAGACCGCGACAACGTCGTCGCCGAGATCGAGACGGTCCGATCGTCGGCATCCGACCTGATGTTCGAGCACCGGGTCGTGTGGCCCGACGGCTCGGTGCACTGGCTCGAGGGGCGCGGCCAGCCGGTGCTCGACGACGACGGAGTCCTCATCGGCATGGTCGGCGTGGGGATCGACATCGACGAGCGCAAGGCGCTCGAAGCCCTGATCGTCGAGACGGCGGAGCTGCGGGTCGCGGCGAACCTGGCGAGCGACCTCCAGGAAGCGGAGCGGATCGCCGGCTTGGGGAGCTGGCGCTGGGAGGCGGCCACGAACCTCGTGACCGTGTCCACCGAGATGGCGCGCATGCTCGCCGCGCCGCGAACGATGAGTGGCATCGACTTCGCGCAGGCGCTGCGCCGCGCCGCGCACCCCGCCGACGTCGACGCACTCGAACGAGGCGCCAACGAGGCGCTCGTGAGTCGGCGCCGCCGCCGCTTCGTGATGGAGTGTCGTCTCGTCGTCGACGGCGAGGTGCGCCAGATGGTGCACCGCGGCGAGATCCTCCACGATGACGCCGACCGTCTCGTTGTGGTGCGCGGCACCTTCCAGGACATCACGGAGCAGCGCAAGGCCGAACAGGCCCTGCTCAGCGCGCGCGACCGCCTGCTCCGCGAGCAGCGCGCCGTGCAGGTCCTCCACGAGACCCTGATCCGGCCGGAGTTCCCCGACGTGAGCGGCTACGACATCGCGGCGCGGTACGTCGCCGCCGAGAACGACTGGGAGATCGGCGGCGACTGGTACGACGCGTTCATGCTGCCCGACGGCCGGATCATGATCGGCGTCGGTGACGTGAGCGGACACGGTGTCAGCTCGGCGCGCCTGATGGCGAAGCTGCGCTACGCGATGCGCGCGTTCGCGTGCGTCGACGACGACCTCTCGCTCATGATCGAGCATCTCGACGGGTTCCTGATGCAGTTCCGCGAGGACATCCAGATCGCCACGCTCCTCGCGGCGCGCCTCGAACCCTCCTCCGCGTGCCTCGAGCTGGTCTCGGCCGGGCATCCCCCGCCGCTGCTCGTCGACGCGCACGAGAGCTACTTCCTCGACGTCGCACCCGGGCCGCCGCTCGGTGCGCCGCACGACGTGGGCGCGTTCGTGCCGGTGACCACCACGCTCGGGCCGCAGGAGCTGCTGTTGTTCTTCACCGACGGCCTGGTCGAGCGACGGTCCGAGTCGATCGAGAAGGGTTTCGACCGGTTGCGAGCGAGCACGCAGCGCGCGCCTCTCGACAGCGCCGATCATCTGTGCGAGACCGCGATCGCCGCCTGCCTCACCGGTTTGAAGCGCGCCGACGACGTCTGCCTCCTCGCGGTCCGGAACACCACGCGCGAGCCCGCCCCCACGTCGATGCCCGACTCCCGCGCGAACGAGTGAACGGAGTCTCCCCCGATGCGCTCACCGTGAACCCGGACGCGTCGTCGCGCCCGGCGCGGTGGTAACGAGGCGCGCCGCGAGCTTGCGCAGGTGTCCCTCGTAGCGCCGGACGAACGCGGGATCGGAGGTGCGTGCGCCGGTGACGAGCTCGGTGATCTGCGGGTAGGCGCTCGCGTACTCGGCCGCGCCCAGGAGGCTGAGGAAGAGAAGATCGGCGTCGAGATCCGGAGGGAACCACCCGTCGCGCTGCCCCTGCTCGGCGAACACGACGAGACCCTGGTAATGCGAACGCCGGCTCTCGTCGTCGACGGCGTCGTCGCCGAGCGCCTCCCATTGCAGGAGCCGCAGCCAACGCGGGTCGGTGCTCACCTTGCGGAAGAAGCCGACGAGCATGTCGCCGAGGTCGCCGCCGCTCGGGAGATCTTCGTTCGACTCGTCCGGCTCGGCGAAACACCGTCGCAGCATCTCGCGGTAGAGGCCGTCCTTGCCGCCGAAGTAGTACGTGATGAGCTGCTTGTTGACACCGGCCGCGCGTGCGATCGACTCGACACGCGCGCCGGCCGGCCCCCGCGCCGCGAACTCGTCGAGCGCGGCGGCGAGCAGGCGTTCCCGGCGCGACCCCTTGTCATTCATCCAGATGGATGATAGCCTCGAGCCCGATGGAACCGACCGACCGGTGTGACGACGGCCCCGGCCGCACGCTCCCCACGATCGATCGCAACCGCTGCGAGGCGAAGTCCGACTGCGTGCGCGTGTGCCCCTACTCGGTGTTCGAGGTCCGCAAGCTCGCAGCCGAGGAGCGGGCGGCGCTGTCGTGGTTCACCAGGCTTCGCGTCGCCGTGCACGGTGGCAAGCAGGCGTTCGTGGTCGCGCCCGGCGAGTGCCATGCCTGTGGTCTCTGCGTGTCGGCGTGCCCGGAGCACGCCATCCGGCTCGTGGCGGCAGGATCCGCGTCGTGAGCCCGACGATCACCCGGATCGCGAATTCGTGCGCGTTGCTCGACTTCGACGGCGACGTCGTGCTCACCGATCCGTACTTCACCGAACGCTGGCACCTGCACCGCGGCGAGCCCCTCGGCATGACCATCGACGAGCTCCCTCCGCTCGCCGCGATCGTGGTCAGCCACTTCTTCCCGAACCACTGGGACACGCGCGGCCTGTCCTGGTATCGCGGCCGACGCGACACGCCGGTGTTCGTCGCGTCCGAACGCATGGTGCGGTCGGCGGCGCGCATCGGCTTCGAGCGCGTCGTCCTCGCCGAGTGGGGGACCACCCACCGGATCACCGATCGCTTGCGGCTCGAGGTCGTCGAGGCGCACCACTCGCCCGGCGGCAACGTGAACAACTACGTGCTCACGAGCGGGACCGCCAGCGTCTTCTTCGGGGGCGAGGCGCGCGACGTTGCACCGCTCCGCGCCTACCGAGCTCACCACGACCCCGTCGACGTGGCCCTCCTCCCGGTCAACGGCCTGCACGTCCCGCTCACGGGGCCGAAGCTCGTGATGGGCAGCCACGATGCTCTGGCCGGTGCGCGCGTCCTGGGTGCCCGTTCGTTCGTGCCGATCCACGATGCGCACGGCCACGATCTCGTGTGGGGCTTCTTGCAACGCGACGGGTCGGCGCAGACCGCGCGCGACGACGCGCGGCCCGGTGATCCCGACGTCGTGTGTCTCGCGACCGGTGTTCCCTGGTCAGGCTGAGGCGAGCTGAGCCAGCACGCGGTCGAGTGCGGCCGTCACGAACGCGATGAGCTCCTCGATCGACATCCGGGTGCCGGCGGCCATGGCGTCGGCGAGTGCCGACTCGGGGAGCGTGGCTCGGACCGCGCTCACGGTGTCGTCCCAGTTCGCGTCGGGGCGGTCCGGCTCGAACACGAACGGCCGGTAGGCGCCCTCGGTGAGCGCGCCGATCACCGTCGCGGCGCCGACCGGCTCTCCGCACTCCGAGAGGGCCCGGCACACGCGGTTGAGGAGCCCGGACAGCGACGGGAGGTCACCGACCTGGTCGCTGTGCGTGACGCCCTCGCGGAGGTACTGCACGGCACGTGCGCGCTCCCCACGGTCGAGCAACATCCCCGCGGCCATCGCGACCGTCGACGGGTACGCGGCCCGGCTCGCGCCGGCGCGCGCCCACTCGATGCTCTCCTCGTAGGCCGCCAGCGCGCCGTCGGGGTCGTCGTCCTGGATGGCGTGCCCGTACGCGTACAGGCCGTCGGCGAGCACGCTCGGGATCCGGTCCCTCCTCGCGATCCGGAGCAACTCCTCGCTCTCCTGCCGCAGCGTCTCGCGGTCGCCCACATACGACGCCCACACGATGGCGAGTGTGCGGAAGCCGGCGAGTTGTGAGGCGTCGAAGCCGGCCGCCACGGCCAGCGGGCGCATCTCGAGCACGCGCATCAGCGCGCGAGTGGGATCGCCTCCGAGCGCGTCGAGCGTCGTCAGGGTGCTCATCGTCGCCATGACCGCGGGACCAGCCACGGCCAGACCGTCGCGCAGCGACTCCTCGGCGAGTCGTCGGGCGCGGTCGAACTCGCCGCGCACGCGGGCGTGGTCGGCGGCGGCGGTGAGGATCGCGGCGCGCTGTCGGCCGGGCGCGTCCTCCGCGTAGGGCAACGCCCGTTCTGCCCAAGAACCGAGGCCGCTCACTGCATGGGCGTAGACGTCGGGCGCGAGCGCGGTGACGATCCGGAACGCGAACTGACGGTCGTCCGCGTCGGCGCGGTCGAGGGACCAGGTCACCGCGGCTCGCAGGTTGTCGAGGTCGCGGTCGCACCGGGCACGCCACTCGAGCTCGTCGGCGGTGCGCACCCCCGCGCCGATCGCTTCCGCGATCTCGGCGTAGTACTGTGAGTGTCGGCGGCGGACGATGTCGGCACTGCCGGTTTCGTCGAGTTGCTCCCGTGCGTAGTGGCGCAAGGTCTCGAGCAACGTGTACCGCGTCGATCCCGAGGTCCGCTCGGCGACCACCATCGACTTGGCGACGAGGTCGGTGAGTGCATCGAGCACGTCCCACCGTTCGACACCGTCGCCGGACGCCACGGCCTCTGCCGCGGCGGCGTCGAAGGTGCCCGAGAACGCACCCAGCCGGTCGAAGACCGAACGCTCCTGCGCGCCGAGCAACGAGTACGACCAGTCCACGGTCGCCCGGAGCGTGTGGTGGCGTTCCACCGCGGTCCGCCGCCCGCCCGACAGGAGGCGGAACCGCTCGTCGAGGTGCTCGGAGATCTCGGCCGGCGCCATCGCGACGGTACGGGCAGCGGCGAGCTCGATGGCGAGCGGCATCCCGTCGAGCCGGGTGCAGATCTCGGCGACGGAGCGGAGGTCGCCGTCGTCGAACGACGTCGCGTCGACCACGGCCTCGGCGCGCTCCACGAACAGTCGAACGGCCTCGGCCGACTCGATGACGTCGAGGCCGCTCGTCGCGTCCGGGAGCTCCAACGACCGGAGCGCGCGCATCTGCTCGCCGTCGATCCCGAGTCCCTCGCGGCTGGTTGCGAGGATCGCGACGGTCGGCGCGGCGCGCAGGATCGCTTCGGCGAGCCGGCCGGCGGCGAGGAGCAGGTGCTCGCAGTTGTCGAGCACCAACAGGAGCTGTTTCGCGGAGAGGAAGTCGAGCACGCTGCCCTCGAGCGTCTGGCCTGGGCGCGGCGCGACGCCGAGCGACGCCGCCACCACCTGCACCATGGTCTCGGGGTCGCTGGCGGCCGCGAGCTCGCACAGCCACGCACCGTCGCGGTAACGAGGCACGACGTCGGCCGCGACCTGCACGGCGAGTCGCGTCTTGCCCACGCCACCTACACCCGTCAGGGTCACCAGGCGATTCGCGCGCAGCGCGTCGGCCACGCGGCCGAGCTCGACGTCGCGACCCACGAACGAGCTCAGTTGCGCGGGCAGGTTGCCCGGGAAGGCATCGGCCGAGCGCAAGGGTGGGAAGCTCGAGGGCAACCGCAGCGCGGTCACCTGGAACACTCGCTCGGCGCGTGCGAGGTCACGCAGACGGTGCTCGCCGAGGTCGAGGAGCCCCACCCCGTCGGTGAGGGCGTCGCGCACGAGCTCTTCCGTGGCGTGCGAGACGAGGACCTGACCTCCGTGCGCCGCGGCGGCGACGCGCGCAGCCCGGTTCACGGCCTGCCCGTAGTAGTCGCCCTCACGGATCTCCGCGTGCCCGGTGTGAAGGCCCATCCGGACCTTGAGCCCCTCCGCGACAGGCCACTGCTCGTCGAGCAGCTGCTCCTGCGCGCTGGTCGCGGCCGCCAGCGCGTCGGGTGCGGTGGCGAACACCGCGTGCAAGCCGTCGCCCGTCGTCTTCACGACGTGACCGTGGCTTCCCGTCACCGACATGCGAAGGATGTCGTCGTGACGCGCCAGCGCGCGACGCATCTCGTCGGGATGATCCTCCCAGAGCCTCGTGGACGCTTCGAGGTCGGTGAACAGGAACGTCACCGTGC
>DASPTH010000123.1:0-5068 GCA_035623515.1 Acidimicrobiia bacterium | reverse complement strand
CGCCGCCCGCCTGCTCACGCGGCCGTGGAGGCGTTGCGCCTCGACGAGTTGGCTCCCCACCGTGAACGCAGGATCGAGGCTCGTCATCGGATCCTGGAACACCATCGCGATCTCCGAGCCCCGCAGCTTCCGCATCTCCTTGAAGGACAGCGACAGCAGGTCCCGGCCCTGGAACCAGATGGAACCCCCACTCACGCGGCCCGGCGGCGACGACAACAGCCGCATGACCGACATCGCGGTCACGGTCTTGCCCGATCCGCTCTCGCCGACGAGTCCGACCACCTCACCGCGGCCCACGTCGAGCGAGACACCGTCGAGCACCTCGACCGCGCCGTGCTCGGTGTCGAACTCGACGCGGAGGTCCCGGACCGTGAGCAGCGCCGCGGGGTCCGCGCCCGCAGCAGCTCCGTCCGCGGGACGTGCGTCGGAGTCGCGCGCGACGGTCGTGAGCCCCCGCTTGGCGCGACCGCGAGAGCCCGTGTGTCGCGCCACCCCGAGCGAGTCGCGCAGCCCGTCGCCGATCGCGTTGAACGCGAGCACGGTGAGGAGGATGGCGACCGCCGGTGGTGCGAGCTGCCACGGATGGGTGAACAGCTGGTAGTCGTAGGCCTCACGCAACATGTTTCCCCAGCTCGCCGTCGGCGGCTGCGCGCCCAGACCGAGGAAGCTCAGACCGGCCTCGGCGATGAGCATGCCGCCGAAGCCGAGCGCCATGATGACGATGAGCGGCGATCGCACGTTGGGGAAGACCCGCTTGCGCACCATCCGTGCGGGCGGCGTCCCGATCGACTGCGACGCCTCGACGTACGTCTCCTGTGACACCGCGAGTGTCTGGCCTCGCACCAGGCGCACGAAGCCGGGGATCGTCACGATCATGAGTGCGAGGATCACGTTCTGCGTGCCCTTGCCGAGTACCCCGACGATCGCGAGTGTGAGCACGAGCGCGGGGAAGGCCAACCCCGCGTCCATCACTCGCATGACCACGTTGTCGGTAGCACCACCCACGTAACCGGAGAACAAGCCGATCGGCAATGCGATCAGTGCGCCGATCAGGATCACCGAGACCGCGACCAGCAGGGAGACCTGCCCACCGTGCAGCAGCCGGCTCAAGATGTCGCGGCCCAGGTCGTCGGTACCGAGGGGATGCGACCAGGACGGTCCCGCGGAGGTGTGCACCAGGTCCTGGTCGTTCGGATTGTACGGCGAGAGCGTTCCGGCGAAGACGACCGCGAACACGATCAGCGTCAGCCCGACCGACCCGATCACCGCCGTCCGGTTGCTGAAGAACGCGCGGGTCTTGCGACCCGGCTTCGGGATCCGGCTGACGACGCGATCCGGCTGGTCGGTCATCAGTGGACCCTGACCTTCGGGTTCAAGAAGCCGTACGCGATGTCGACGAGCAGACTCATCAGGATCATGAACAGGACGAAGACGATGGTCACACCCTGGATCACGGGGAGGTCGAAGCCGCTGATGCCTCGCAGGAAGTAGGTGCCCATGCCGGGGATCGAGAAGATCTGTTCGAGGATGACGGTCCCGCCGACGAGGAGGCCGAGTTGGAGACCGAGCACGGTGACCACCGGCATGGCTGCGTTCTTGAGTGCGTGCTTACCCACGACCGTGCGCGCGCTCCCACCCCGCGCCCACGCCGCGCGCACGTAGTTGCTCTCCATGGTGTCGACGAGGGACGCGCGCAGTTGCCGTGACAACACAGCTCCACTCGCGATCCCGAGCGCGATCGCGGGCAGCGCCATGTGGCGCAGCCACTCGACGGGCGACGCGCTGAACCCCACGTAGCCGGACGGCGGGACCAGTCGCCACTGCACCGCGACCAGGATGACCAGGACGATCGCGATGACGAAGTCCGGCACTGCGATGCCGATGCTCGCGTACACGCGCCCGCCCTTGTCGATCCGGCTGCCGGCACGCATACCCGAGATCAGCCCGAGCGGCACGCCGATCAGCAACGTCACGAACAGGCCGGCGAGGATCATGCCGAGGGTGACGGGGAGGCGAGCCGCGATCTCGTGGCTGACCGGTTGGCGCGAGTAGAAGGAGGTGCCCAGGTTGCCCTGCGCCGCGTTGCTGAGCCACCGCCAGTACTGCTGGAGGATCGGTTCGTTCAGGTGCAGTTGATCACGGACCTGCTGGATCTTCTGCGGCGTCGCGCGAATGCCGCCGGCAAGCGTCACCGCCGCGTCGCCCGGCACGAGCGAGATGAGCATGAACACTGCAAAGGAGACGAGGAGCAGGATGGGGATGATCGCCAGCAGCCGCCGTGCGATCAATGCAGCCATCGAACAGTCCCCCGCGACCGCATGGTTCGGTCGCTCTTTGTTGCCCCGAAGCCGAAGATACCGACGGCGGTTGTCGGGTGCAAGGCACCGTTTGCAGCGAGCGGAACTCGACCTCCCGCGCGACGCGCGTCATCGGGGGACCGGCGCGTCACGACGCGAGCGCGTTCCGTACGCCACGTCGCGCGCGACGCGAACGGGTCGCGCGTGTGGAGGGATCCTCGTGAACGCACGGAGCAGGTCTCCGGCGACATCCACGAAGGTCGGCGTCGGGGGCGAGCACGGACCTCGGAAAAGCTCCCCCCTCCTCCGTTCCTCTCGATCGGCCCTGACCGATTTGAGCGTTTGCCCAACAATCCATATGCCTAACAAGAGGAGGCAGAGGTGTCAAGGCACCTCGATGACCACCGACCGTGCCCTCACACGAGAGCCGGCGACAATGTTCACGCCGACCGATGAGTTCGCGATGATCGCCCCGGTCGGAGCCCTCGAACGCCGAACCGAGGAGCGGACATGCGGATCATCCTGAGCGACTTCATCAGCCTCGACGGCGTCGTGCAGGCGCCCGGGGGAGCCGAAGAGGACACCGACGGCGGCTTCGCGCACGGCGGTTGGTCGATGCCTTTCTTCGACCCCGAGGCGATGGGGCCGGCGCTCGGCGAGGTGATGGACGGAACCGACGCGCTGCTCTTCGGTCGCCGAACGTGGCAGGTGATGGCGGGGGCGTGGCCGGGCCGCGCCGGCGATCCGTTCGCCGACCGCATGAACGCGATCCCGAAGTACGTCGCGTCACGCACGCTCGCCCGCGACGACCTCACGTGGAACAACACCACGCTCCTGCCCGCTGACGACGCCATCGGCGCCATCCGGCGGCTCCGGGAACAGCCCGGTGGCGGCGTGCAAGTGATGGGCAGCGCCTCGCTCGCCACCCAACTCGTCGGGAACGACCTCGTCGACGAGTACCGCCTGATGGTCGAACCGATCCTCCTCGGCGGCGGCAAGCGGATCTTCCCCGACGACCGCGCCGCGCGGCCGCTCGAGCTGGTGTCGACGAGCACCTCGAGCACGGGTGTGCTGATCTGCGCGTATCGCCCCGCCGGCCGGTCACCGTCCTGAGCGAGCCCGCGTCAACGGGGGCGACACTCACCACGCGGGCTGCGTGGGACGGGCCTGCGAGAACGTCCAGCGGTTGCCTTCGAGGTCGTCGGCGACGTAGACCCTCGTCCCCGGGTACTCGCGGATCTCTTCCACGATGGTCGCCCCGTTTCCCTTCGCGTGCGCGAAGTGCGCGTCGAGGTCGTCGACGTAGACCCACGGCACGTGGGTGCGCACACCGGCGCGCTCGCCCTCGAGCTTGAACACGTTGAGCGCCGAGTTCCCGATGCGGAACTCGATCCAGGGATGCCCGTGGTGACCCTCCGGGAGCGGGTCGGATCCCGCCGGCAGGTCGGCCGCGGGCTCGAAGGCGAAAACCTGCTCGAGCCAACGAGCGGCGGTGGCCGGACGCGCGTAGTACACACCGAGCGAGAGGCGCGCCAGGTCGACCAGCGCGTGCGGCGCAGCGTCACGTCTGGCGCACCACTGGCCGAACCACCTCGGCACGACGCGACTCCACGCGGTACCGCCCTTGTCCGTCCCGTCGGCCGGGATGACGTGCTCGACGACGACTCGAGTGCCGCCGTCGATGGCCTCGAAGCGCACTTCGGTCTCGACGTCGTCGAGGTCGCTCTCCCACCCGAGGCGCGCGCCCGGCTCCCAGACCGTGAGGCGGGCACGCTCGAACACGTCACCGCTCGCGGCATCGTCGAGCACCTCGACGATGCGACCTCCGACTCCCGGTTCGCAGCGCACGGCAACGACGCGCGCGGCATCGCTCCAGAAGTTGATCGGCCCGCGGACCCACCAGAGGTCCAGCTCCTCGGTGAACGCCTTGAACGCAGTCTCGGGATCGACGGCGACGTCGACCGCCGAGGCCACTCGTTGCGCTTCGGTCATGTCCTCTTCTCCACGTGTCGTTTGAACGAGTGCAACTGCTCGTCCCAGAGGGCTTGCAGCTGGTCGAGCCACGCCCGGAGCGCGACGACCGACCGCGGGCGGAGCCGGAACAGTCGAACGCGCGCGTCCTCGGGAGGGCGTTCGTCGGTGACGATCCCTGCCTCGAGCAGGACCCGAAGGTGCTTGCTCATGGCCGGTGGCGATACCCCAGCCGCCGCGGCGAGCTCGCCGGCGCGCCGGGGCCCGGTGCTCAACTGCCGGACGACCTCGAGGCGGGTCGGATCGGCGAGCGCGTGGAGCAGCGGAGCGAGCTCGACGGCGGGATCACGAGCCATTCCGGCAATAGTTATCGATATTTGCAACTACTGTCAAGTGCCGTAACTGCTCGCTCAGCGCTGGGGGGTGTGGAACAGGGTGCCGTCGTCGATCTGCTGCTTCAGCGTACGGATCTCGGCGGGCCGCAGTGCGCGGGGCGAATAGCCGTCGAAGTATTGGAGGTTCGCGTGGAGACCGAAGAACAGGACGAACGCGAGGGTGACCCACTGCAGCGCGCTGAGCTCGCGCCCGCGATCGCCGAGCCAGACCCAGACCACGATGAAGAAGTTGGCCATCAGCAGGAAGGCCCATCGCCACTCGTCCCACCCCGCGAACGCGAGCAGCACCGGCGCGGCGATCGCACCACCCGCCAGCACGGGGTACAACGCGCTGCCGTGCCGCGGCCGCCCGTCGAGGAAGTAGAGCAGCAGGAACGCGACGACACCGACCACCGCGAACGGGAG
>DASPTH010000113.1:0-6610 GCA_035623515.1 Acidimicrobiia bacterium | reverse complement strand
TCCTCTCCGAGCAGGTTGTCGTCTTTGTCCTTGAGAAGGTTCTTGCCCTTTGCGTACCGGTTCACGACGTTGGTGAGGGCCTTCTTGAAGCCTTCCTCGTGCATGCCGCCGTCGGTCGTGGCGACGTTGTTGGCAAACGAGTGGATGCCCTCGTAGTAGCCCGTGTTCCACTGCATCGCGATCTCGATGTCGTGGTTCTCGGCGGAGTCGGCGATCGAGACGACCCGCTTGAACAACGGTTCCTTGGACGCGTTGAGGTGCTTGACGAAGTCGACGATGCCACCGGCGTACTTGAACGTCTGGTCGGTGGCGGGGTCGACGCGTTCGTCACGGAAGCGGATTTCCAGACCCTTGTTGAGGAACGCCGTCTCCCGAACGTGCTCGAGAATCGTCTGGGCCCGGAACTCGACCTCCTCGAAGATCCGCTCGTCGGGCCAGAACGTGATGATCGTGCCGCGCTTCTTCGACGCGCCGACGCGTGTGAGCTTGCCCTGCGGCTTGCCGCCCTTCGCGTAGTGCTGCTCGAACTTGCCGCCGTGCTGGTGGATCTCGAGGTCGAGGCGGCTCGACAGCGCGTTCACGACCGAGACGCCGACCCCGTGCAGGCCGCCCGACACCTTGTAACCGTTCCCACCGAACTTCCCACCTGCGTGCAACATCGTGAGCGCGACCTCGGCTCCGGACTTGTTCTTGTACTCGGGGTGCGGGTCGGTCGGGATCCCGCGTCCGTTGTCGGCGACGCGACAGGCGCCGTCGGCGAGCAGCGTCACGTCGATCTTCGTGCACTCACCCGCCATCGCCTCGTCGACGGAGTTGTCGAGGATCTCCCAGACGAGGTGGTGCAGGCCGGTGGGACCGGTCGATCCGATGTACATCCCAGGGCGCTCGCGGACCGGTTCGAGGCCCTTGAGCACCGTGATGTCCTTGGCGTTGTACGCCACCTGTCGAGCACCTCTCGAGACACTGGTCGACTGGGGGATGCGGCCGGCGCTCTTCCGGGCAAAAGTGCAGGTCAGAGCGCTGATTTCGGCGGACTTCAGCTTACCAGAGCACCCGCGCGAAACGGGTGCCAAACCGGCCGAAATTCGCGCCCTCGCGACCCCTCAGACCGGCCCCACGCGCACCCGGATCGAGCGCACGACGTCGTCCCCGATCAAGGTGTTCGCGCGGTCCCGAACGGCCGTCTCGAGGTAGCGGAGCTGGCTCGCCCAGAGCGAGCTGTCGGCGACGATCGACACCACGCCGTCGCGGAGCGTGTCGAGACGCGCGTGCGCAGCGACGTCACCGCCCACGACGTCGACCCAGTGATCGGTGAGTCGTCCGAGCGCGTCGCCCTCGGGCAGACCGAGCTCTGCGCGCACCTTTTGCAACGCGTCGGCGATGGGCACGGGATCCGAGAGCGCCGGATCACTCACGCGGCCTCCTCGACACGACCGTCGCCGACCCGCAAGAGCTGCTCCGCGTGCACACCGGCCGGCACCGCGCTCGACGACGTGGTGACCAACGTCTGGCCCGCGTCGAGGTGCGCGAGCAGTGCTGCGGCGCGCGCGTCGTCGAGCTCGCTGAAGACGTCGTCGAGCAACAGCACGGGCGGTGACCCGGTGATCTCCGTCGCGAGCCGGTGACCGGCGATGCGCAGCGCGAGCGCGAGCGTGCGCTGCTCACCTTGCGATGCGTGCAGGCGACTGTCGAGTGCCCCGATGTGGAGGCGCCACTCGTCGCGATGGGGGCCGGCGAGCGTCACCCGCCGGTCGAGCTCCGCCCGCCGCCGGTCGCGGAGCGCGTCGAGGAGCGCCGATTCCGCGGCCGTGTCGTCGACGAGCCACGCCGACTCGTACTCGGCGCTCACGGGCCCCTGCGCCGCGAGCTCCCGATAGGCCTCGACGACGAGCGGCGTGAGACGCGCCAGCATTCGCCGGCGCCCTCCGACCAGCTCGGCACCGGCGCGGGCCAGTTGCGCGTCGAACACATCCAGCGTGGTCGTGTCGTCCGCCGTCCGCACCCCCGCGCGGAGCAGCGCGTTCCGCTGGCGGAGCACCCGGTCGTAGTCGGCCCGGACTCCCGCGTAGCGAGGTGCGACCGAGACCAGGAGATCGTCCAGGTACGCACGCCGGCCGCCCGGGCCCCCCTTCACCATCTGCAGATCGTCGGGCGCGAACACCGTGACTCGCAGGAATTCCGAGCGGTCGCGCGCGCGCGTCAGGCTCTGCCGGTTCAACCGGACACGGTTCCGCCCCGCGGTCCGGATCTCCGCCTCGAGCAGCTGCACCCGCGCGGCATCGACGGTCTCCGCGCGCAGAATCGCCGTCTCCTCACCGGCACGCACGAGCGCGGCGTCGGGAACCCCACGAAACGAGCACCCCGTCGCGGCCCAGGCGGCTGCCTCCAGCAAGCTTGTCTTCCCCTGTGCGTTCGCGCCCTGCACGACCGTGATCCCCGGCGGAAACCGCACCTCGATCTGTCGGTAGCAACGGAAGTCGGTGAGCCAGAGACCGGCGAGGTGCATGGACCCGAACGCCGCCGGTCAGGAGATGCGCACCGGCATCAGCAGGTAGAGGAAATCGGGCGTGTCGCTCGCGCGCAACACGGCGGGCTTCAGCGGATCGATGGACTCGAGCGAGACCTCGTCGGACGCCGCGGCGTCGATGCCGTCGAGGAGGAACTGCGAGTTGAACGCGACCGTGAGCTCGCTGCCCTCGTACTTCGCCTCGACGGATTCGTGGGCTTCGCCCACGTCCTGGGCGATCGCCGACAGTTCGAGGCTCTCCGGCGTCTGCGTGAGCCGGATCGGCGCGGTGTCGCGGCTCTGTCCGACCAGGCGTACACGATTGACCGCGGCCTGCAGCGCGTCGCGGGCCACCGTGAGCCGGTTCGGATACCCCCCCGGGATCAGCTGCTGATAGTTGGGGAAGTCACCCTCGATCAGCCGTGTCGTCACCTCGGCACTCCCGACCCGGAACACCACCTCGCGCTCACCGAGGACGACGTCGATCTCACCGCTCGCACTCGACAAGAGACGCTGCACCTCGCTCAGCCCCTTCGCGGCGACGAGCACCTTCTGCCCCTCGGCCAGGACGCTCACCCCCTCCAGGTCGCGCATCGCGAGGCGGTACGAGTCGGTGGCGACGAGACGCAACCCCGTCGGTGAGGCCGTGAGCAGGACCCCGGTGAGGATCGGCCGGGCGTCGTCCTTCGAGGCCGCCGACACCACCTGGCGCAGCGCTTCGGCAAAGGCGCCGGCGTCCACGCGCACCCCGGGCTCGTTCGTCTCCGGCAGCCGCGGGAACTCCGCCGCCGAGAGCGTGCGCAGCGTCGTGGCGAAACGACCGGCCTCGATGTGAGCATCCTCGTCCGACAACTCGACGGTCACGATGTCACCGTCGAGTTGTCGCACGATGTCGGAGAACAACCGCGCAGGGAGGACGGCACTCCCGCCGCCGTCGATCTCAGCCGGTATCCGGACACGGATGGTCAGCTCCAGGTCGGTGCCGACCAACTCGAGCGCCCCATCGGCGGCCGACACCCGCAACCCCGACAACACCGGCATCGCACCGGTCCGTGACGCCACTGCACGCTGCGCGGTGGCCACGGCCTCGGCCAACGTGTCGCGCTCGCACCGAAACTTCACGCGTGCCTCCCTACAGAGAAATTCTTCAATTCTCGTTGTTGTCGTTGTAGTGCCTGTGGAATGGGGACGAACGGCAGTCGCGGCACGTCAGCGGCGGTGTGGCCGTCCACGGGCGTTCCACCGTTGTCCACACCGTGACCGAGTGGTGGCGCGGCGCTCGGGTGTTGTCCACACCCGGGCCGGTCGTTGTCCCCACACGTCCACAGCATTATCCACTGCTGCCGAGGCGGATGCGCGTGATGAGCTCGTTGACCTGGTCGAAGATGACGTGGCGCTCGGTCATCTGCTGCTTGATCTTGTCGACGGCGTACATGACGGTGGTGTGGTCGCGTCCGCCGAAGGCCTCGGCGATGCGGGGGTAGCTCAGGTCGGTGAGCTCCCGCATCACGTACATGCCGATCTGGCGGGCGGTCACGAGCGGTCGCCGCCGGCTCTTTCCGCAGAGGTCGTCGGGTGTCCAGCTGAACATCTTCGCCGTCTCGTCGAGGATCAGCTCGGGCGTGATGATCCGCGGCGTGGTGGGCGGCAGGAGGTCGGCGAGCACCCGCTGGGCGACTTCCTCGGAGAGCTCGGCCTGGTGGAGGCTCGAGTAGGCGGCGACCCGGATGAGCGCCCCCTCGAGCTCCCGGATGTTGTCGCTGATGTTCGTGGCGATGAACGCGAGGACCTCGGGGGGGATGCCGCCGAGGTGTTCGGACTCGGCCTTCTTGCGGAGGATGGCGAGGCGGGTCTCGAATTCGGGCGGCTGGACGTCGGTGATGAGACCCCACTCGAAGCGGGTGCGGAGTCGGTCCTCGAGGCTCGCGATCGACTTCGGCGGCCGGTCCGACGAGATCACGATCTGGCCGCCCTCGCCGTGCAGCTGGTTGAACGTGTGGAAGAACTCCTCCTGGAGCTCCTGGGTGCGTTCGAGGAACTGGATGTCGTCGATGAGGAGGACGTCGAGGTCGCGGTAGCGCCGCTTGAAGCCCGGCATGGCCTTCGCGCGGATGGCGTCGACGAACTCGTTCATGAACGACTCCGTGGACACGTACCGGACCCGCTTGTTCCGGAACACGGCACGGACGTGGTGGCCGATCGCGTGCAGGAGGTGCGTCTTGCCGAGCCCGGCCGGACCGTAGATGAACAGGGGGTTGTAGGAACGGCCCGGGCTCTCGGCGACCGACAGCGCGGCGGCGTGTGCGAACCGGTTCGAGGCACCGATGACGAACTGGTCGAAGGTGTAGCGAGCGTTGAGGGTCCCCGATGTCCAGGAGCCGGTGCCCGACGAGGTGTCGGCCGGCTCGGGCGACGCCGGCCGGGCATGGGCGTCGGTGCTCACGAGGACCGGCTCCGGGCCCAGCTCGAGGGCCTCCGTCGCCGGCAGGGTGACGGTCTCGACCTCGCGCCGGTCGGTGTCGACGAGCAGCTCGACCCGGACGACCTCCCCGGTGCCGTCGCGGATGGCGTCGGTGAGGAGCCCCGTGTAGCTCGAGCGGATGCGTTCGGCCGCGATCGTGTTCGGGACCGCGAGGACGAGACGCTCGCCGTCGTAGGACAGCGGCCGCACGCCACGGAACCACATCGCCCACGTGGCCGGTGCGAGCTGTTCCCGCAGCGCGGCGGCACCCTTCCCCCAGAGCTCGTCGGCCGTCACGACCCGCCCTCCTCTTTCCACAGGAGCGTCCACAGGTGTGGAGATCGGTGAGGACGCGTCCTCACCCGGGTACTGCGGCCGGGTGGAGCGTGAGCTCACCGGGGAAGTTCGCGGCGGCCGGCCGTCGCCCCGCGAGGCGCGGAACGTAGCACCGGCCGCGCGGCCCGACAAGGGGCAGTCACGCCCGTGTGCCACTCGCCGCTCGCGTTGCACAGCAGCCCGCCGGCGCCGGTACACTCGTCGTTTCCGCCTCCCGCGCGGACCCCCCGCTCCGAGCCACGCGCGGTCACTCCGAGGAGGCAAGTCTCGTGAAGCGGACGTACCAGCCGAACACCCGGAAGCGCAAGAAGACCCACGGTTTCCGGGTTCGTATGCGAACGCGTGGCGGGCGCGCCGTCCTGCGGTCGCGGCGTACCCGCGGTCGGAAACGACTCTCGGCCTGATCTGGCGCGTCCGCGACCGTGCAACCTTCGAAGCTCTCACCCGGGCTCCCCGGCACCGGGTCGGGCCCGTTGCGCTGCGTTCGTGCCGCGACGGCAGCGACACGCCCGCGCGCGTTGCCTACGCCGTCGGCCGCCGCACGGGCACCGCGGTCGACCGCAACCGGATCCGGCGCCGCCTCCGGGCCGCCGTGGCGGCCAACGCGGTCCACCTTCACCGTGGCGCGGCGTACCTCTTCGAGGCGGACCGAGCCGTGCTGAGCCTCGCCTTCGCCGATCTCCAAGGCGTCGTGGGGCGTCTCGTCCGCCGCGCCGGTGAGGACCGGTCGTGACCGGCACCGCCGCTGCCGCCGGCTGCCGCCGGCCGAGCCTGCCGGCCCGATTCTTCATGCTGCCCGTCCGCGCCTGGCGGCTCGTGAGCGTCCACCTCCCGCCACGGTGCCGGTTCCACCCGTCGTGCTCGCAGTACGCGCTCGACGCCCTCTCGCTCCACGGTGCCCGCCGCGGCACGTGGCTCGCGGTGCGCCGCGTGGCGCGCTGCCACCCGTGGCACCCTGGAGGTTTCGACCCGGTCCCCGAGCCTCGACCGAACGTACGTTCGACGCACGTCGTCCCGCAGACGTGACGGAAGTGAGCTGATCTCGATGATCTTCGCCGCCAGTGGCTCGCCGTTCGACCCGATCTACAACTTCTTCGGCGCCATCCTCGCCTTCTTCTACGGGATCATCCCCAACCTCGGGATCTCGATCATCCTGCTGACGCTGGTCGTGATGGCCGTGCAGTTCCCGCTGATCGCGAAGCAGACGCGCTCGATGATCCAAATGCAGCGCGTCCAGCCTGAGATCAAGAAGATCCAGCAGAAGTACAAGGACGATCGCCAGAAGCAGAACGAAGAGCTGCTGAAGT